>CAMFSU010000039.1 GCA_945983355.1 uncultured Clostridia bacterium
AACTCCATCAAGATCATCGGAGACTACACAGACAAGTATGTCCAGGCTTATTTCCAGTATGACTCCAAGAAGACAGGCGGTATCACCGTATCCCACCTGCGCTTTGGCGACAAGCCGATTAAGAGTCCCTATTACATCAATAAGGCTGACTTCGTTGCCTGCCACACCCCGTCCTATGTAATTAAGGGCTACAAGATGGTTAACGACGTAAAGCCTGGCGGCGTATTCCTTATCAACTGCCAGTGGACTCCCGAGGAGTTAAATAAGCATATGCCCGCCGAAGCTAAGCGTTACATAGCTAAGAATAACATTCAGCTTTACACCGTTAACGCTATCGACATTGCCGCCGAAATCGGTCTCGGCAAGCGTACAAATACCGTTCTTCAGTCCGCTTTCTTCTCTCTTTCAAAGGTTCTGCCTGAGGAAGAGGCTATCGGCTATATGAAAGAGAAAGCCCAGAAGTTCATGAAGAAGGGTAAAGAAATCGTTGAAATGAACGAAAAGGCAATCGACGCAGGTGCTACCGCTTATGTTAAGATTGATGTTCCGGCAAGTTGGGCTAACGCTGTTGATGAAGCAGCTGCTGCTAACAGCGCTGACACCTCTAAGCTTGTTAAGATGGTTGACGGCATTATGAAGCCGGTTGGTCTTATGAACGGTGACTCTCTCCCCGTTTCTGCATTTATCGACCACGCTGACGGTACATTTGAACAAGGCGCTTCTGCTTTTGAAAAGCGCGGCGTTGCTGTTATGGTTCCCGAATGGAACAATGAAACCTGTATCGGTTGTAACAAGTGCGTATTCGTATGTCCTCACGCTACTATCCGTCCTTTCGCTCTTTCTGCTGAAGAATTAGCTGCTGCTCCTGCTAACACCAAGGTTGCAGTTAAGGAAAAGATGGCTACCAACAAGGGCTATTCTTACGCTCTTACCGTTTCTCCGCTTGACTGTATGGGTTGCGGCGTTTGTATTGGCGAATGTCCCACCAACTCACTCAAGATGGTTTCACAAGAATCTCAACTTGCTGAGCAAGATGTATTTGATTACTGCGTAGCAAACGTTACCGAAAAAGAAGGTATCGCAAGCGATGCTAACCTCATCACTTCACAATACAAGAAGCCATTGCTTGAATTCTCGGGCTCTTGCGCTGGTTGTGCTGAAACTGCTTACGCTCGTATCGTTACTCAGCTCTTCGGTGACAAGATGTACATCTCTAACGCAACAGGTTGTTCATCAATTTGGGGCGGTCCTGCTGCTACATCTCCTTACACCACCGACGCTAAGGGTCACGGTCCTGCTTGGGCTAACTCACTCTTCGAAGACAATGCTGAACACGGCTTTGGTATGTACCTTGGTCAAAAGGCACTTCGCGACGGTTTAATGGCTCAGGTAAAAGAAATGGCTGAATCTGATAAGGCATCTGCTGAATTCAAGGCCGCTGCTGATGCATTCTTTGCAACTGCTGACGACACCAATAAGAACGCTGCTGCTACTGCTGCTCTTATTGCTGAAATCGAAAAAGCTGCTGCTGCAGGTTGCCCCACAGCTCCCGCTATCCTTGAAAAGAAAGAATACCTCGCTAAGAAGTCTATCTGGATCTTCGGTGGTGACGGTTGGGCATACGACATCGGCTTCGGCGGTGTTGATCACGTTCTTGCTACCGGTGAAAATGTAAACATTATGGTATTCGATACCGAAGTTTACTCTAACACAGGCGGTCAGGCATCTAAGGCCTCCAACATTGGTCAGGTTGCTCAGTTCGCCGCTGCTGGTAAAGCAATCAATAAGAAGAGTCTTGCTGAAATTGCAATGTCTTACGGTTATGTATACGTAGCACAGGTTGCTATGGGTGCTGACCCCAACCAGACACTTAAAGCAATTAAGGAAGCAGAAGCTTATAACGGTCCTTCAATCATCATCTGCTACTCACCTTGCGAAATGCACTCTATCAAGGGTGGTATGGTTAACTGCCAGAACGAAATGCGCAAGGCCGTTGCTGCAGGTTATTGGGATATGTTCCGTTACAACCCTGCTCTTAAAGCAGAAGGTAAGAATCCCTTCTCACTCGACAGCAAGCCCGCTACTGCTGATTATAAGGAATTCATCCTTAACGAAGCTCGTTACTCTTCACTTACCCGTTCATTCCCAGAACGCGCTGAAGAACTCTTCGAACAAGCAAGCGAAGCTGCAAAAGCTCGTCGTGCTCACCTTGAAAAATTGGTTGAGCTTTACGGCAAGCAATAATCAGTAATATAATTAAAGCCACCGAGAAATCGGTGGCTTTTCCTTTTATAACAAAAACAGCAGGAAAAATTCCTGCTGTTTTATTTTTGTGAAATTATAAATTATAATACTTATCAAATTCAGCGGGGTGTGGAATTGCCGCAAGCTGACGGCATTCCTCACGCTTGGATTTAATAAAGTTTTTAATAAGCTCTTCGGGGAATACACCGGCTTCTGTAAGATAAGCGTGGTCGGCTTCAAGCGCATCAAGAGCGGCATCCAAAGAAGTGGGCAAGCCCTGAAGCTTGGCCTTTTCCTCTTCAGGAAGATGATATAAATTCACATCATAAGGACCCCAACCGTTTTCGTGTGGGTCGATTTTATTTTTAATACCGTCAAGACCTGCCATAAGAATCGCTGCATAGCAGAAATACGGGTTGCAGGTAGCATCGGGGTTGCGAAGCTCGAAACGGCGCTTGTCGGGGCTCTTTGCATAAGCAGGAATTCTGATAACCGCACTTCTGTTAGAGGTTGCATAGCCAACAGTAACGGGGGCTTCGAAGCCGGGCACAAGGCGCTTAAACGAGTTTGTGCTGGGGTTAGTTAAAGCACAAAGAGATGCAATGTGCTTTAAAAGACCGCCCATAAAGTAATGTGCTGTTTGGCTTAAATGAGAATAACCGTTGTCATCCGAAAATACGGGCTGACCGTCCTTCTTCAAGAGCATATGCACATGCATACCCGAGCCGGCTTCGCCATAAATCGGCTTTGGCATAAAGGTTGCGGTTTTGCCGTGCTTTAATGCGGTGTTATGAATGATATATTTAATCATCATTGTGGCATCAGCCATTTTTACAACCTCATCAAGCTGTGGCTCGATTTCAAACTGACCTGATGCGGCAACCTCAGGGTGATGATAGTTAATGCTTATGCCCATATCGGCCATATGCATACACATTTCACTGCGGCATTCGTAAGAAACATCAAACGGCTTTGCAATGTGGTAATTCTTTTGTTTTTGAACAATAACACCCTTGCCTTCGCAGTCGCTGTTCCAATAAGACTGCTTTGCATCAACCGATGCGCCGATATAATTACCGTCAACGCCCCAAGTTACCTCATCAAAAAGGTAAAACTCAAACTCGGGCAAAATAAGCATTTCATCAGCAATACCGCTTGCCTTCATATAATCAACAGCTGCGCGGATAATATTGCGAGGATATTGTGCTAACGGGCGGTTTTGCGGATTATCAATAATCATTGCGTTACCTGTCATAGACAAGGTCGGCACATCACAAAACGGGTCAATAAGTGCAGTATCAGGGTCTGGTATAAATACCATATCGCTTTTTTCAACCACAGCATAGCCATAGTTAGAGGCGTCAAAACCAATACCGCTTTTCATTGTGTCTTCCGAAAAGTTTTGTGCGGGAATGGTTACGTGACGGTATTGACCGTTAATGTCAACCATCTTAAAGTCAACCATTTTAATATCATTTTCTTTGATAATAGCAAGAATATCCTGCACGCTTTTTGCCATAATCAGCACCATCCTTGTAAAATTTATTTACTGTTTACTCCCACTCTTTTGACCGTAGTGTAAACACCGTGATTTTGGGTATTTTCGGCACTGTTTTGTGCCTTTTCGACTCACAAATCCGCATCGTCTCCTCAGTCTACAAGGAATGTGTAGTCAAAATTGTAGTCAGTGACTACCAGTCAAACACAATCAAGAATAAGTGGTTCAATGTACTTTTTAATGTATTATACCACAAAGCAAAAAGACTTGCAAGTACATATGCTTTTTGTAATAAAAAGTTCGAATGTTTATGCCGCAAATAGCTTGCTTTAGCTGTCAAAATATGGTATAATATAAGTAACAAATAAATAGGATTACATATTGACCTACCGACCTACATACCGACCCTTTCAAGGGTTTAGTATGTGGGTCTTTTTTTGTTTTTTACTCGTTTTATTCTGGCAACGAGTTTTCCTATAATTCTTCCTTAATTAAATTTCTCCAAGTCCACCTTTGCCGAGCCAGACGGCAAGTACATACATCGGTGGATGTGTGTTTCCTCATCTTTCTTTCATTCCTTTCAAGGCACCGTTAGGGGGTCGGTGCCGCTACATAATTTTTAAAAGGAGATTTTATGTATGATACGAGTTTTGTTACAGACATTCAGGGATGGTCGGTCGGTGTATCCAAATCATCCTCAGACCGAAGAGGAGTTGATTGAGCTTCAAGTCCCCGCAGGCTATGAATGCATCCTTATCCATAAGGTTGCGAAGGATACCTTCAATGTATGTCTAATCCAAAAAGAATTTGAAGGAGAGGTAATTGTATTATGACAGATAAAACCATAAAAGACCTGTTCTACGGTAATTTGAGTTTGTTTGACCGACCGATGAGAAAAAGCGACGAGTATAACCAGTCATTACACGATGAAGCCGAAGCACGAGAGGCTCTCGATGCGGTCCTGAACGATGAGCAAAAGAAACTTCTCAACATTTATGTAGATAAGTGCGGAACCATGTCCTGTCATCTGGAATACTCCGCATTCCTTGTCGGTTTCAAAACTGGCACAAGACTACTCGCGGAAGCACTCTTCGATAGAGGCAACGAAATGTAAGACAAGTTCTATTTTTAGTATTCCATTAGGGTATAACCCAGTGGTTAAATGAAAAAGGTGACCCAAAAGTTTGTTTTTCTGCTTTTGTAACATTCCATAATAAAATGAGACCTTTTGGGTTAGAAAGGAAAAGTGTATGAAGATAGGATACATTCGTGTAAGTACGGTTGAGCAGAATGAAGCCCGCCAAGAAGTTCTGATGGAACAACTCGGTGTTGAACGAGTGTTTATAGATAAGCAGACTGGTACGAATACAAACCGCCCTGCTCTGAAAGAACTAATGGAGTTCGTTCGCGAGGGCGACTGTGTTGTAGTCGAAAGCATTTCAAGATTTGCAAGGTCTGCCAAAGACCTGCTTGTGCTTGTTGATGAACTCACGAAGAAGAAAGTCAATTTCATCTCACAGAAAGAAGCAATTGACTTTTCTACACCAGTCGGCTCCTGTATTTTAGGAATTTTCGGTTCTATATACGAACTGGAAGTTTCTTCCCTCCATCAGAGACAAGCCGAAGGCATCGCTATAGCAAAGGCGAATGGAAAATACCTCGGTAGAAAACCGATTGAGCACCCAGACTTCGAAAAAGTGGTTAAGGTTTGGCGAAATGGTGATATTACTGCTGTTGAAGCAATGAAACGGTTAGGAGGTATGAAACCCACCACTTTTTACAGAAAGGTGAAGAAATATGAAATATGTAAAAATTGTTAGCATCGTTGCCTTAATCGTCGTTATCGCACTCTCTGTTATCGTTACGAAGCATCAAAGCACCTCTGGGTGCAGTATTGCGACAAAATGCTCCCAAGAAGCCCGTGAGTTCATCGTAAACAAGTTCGGCGAGGTAAATAGCATCGAAGAACTGTTGACGAATATAGATGCTTTTATCTGCACGAGAACATATACCCCAAAGCAGTATTATGATGTTGTTCAGACCTTCGATATCGATGATTTTATATCCAATGATTGCAACGGTTTGTGCTTTGATTGGTCTTGCTTTACGGCTATCGTTGTTCGTGAGGTCACAAACATTAAGGGCTGGGATGCAACTCCACTGGTTGCTGAAGCAAAAAGCACGGTCGGAGAGGATGCTCATGCCTTCAATTTCATCCTTGTTGGCGATAAAACTTATTTTTTGGACACAACAAACGATAATACCCGATACCAGAAGGGCAAACAACCTATCGGCTTTGTCGATATCGGTTCAATGAGCAAGGAAGAATATGCCTTAAAGTATCTTAATTACGAAATTTTCCAGTACCATTGAAAAAGGAGGGTGCTATGAGTGCATTAATCGCATCATTTCTTCTCGTAATATCAAACCTCTATATGTTAAGCACTCAAAAAAGTGCCATCTATCTTGTGATTATATTGGTGTCTATGTTTTGCTTCATTTCTTCTGCCTGTTCGTTGGACAAACCATCGCAACCGACAATTGCATTCGTCAATTCAATCGTATTTAGTGCCGTGACGGGCATTTTGATTAGTAGCCATATCCTCTACGGAAACCAAGTCCTCGATTATCTTCTCTTGACAGGCGAGGTTTCTATTCTATTGCTTTTGAGTGTTTTTGAAATTTTCGAACCCTCCGACGTCGCATCGGAGGGTTCCATTATTTCTTGAAAAAATATCGGCAATCTAGGATACTTCAGTATCACTTTTGAAAGATATTGGAGGAAATTAAAATGAGTAAAATTTCTTACGGCAGCATTATATTCGCACACATCCCAGAGGTTGAGCATAATCCTCATCAAACACACGGTTCGCATTATTACATAGTGCTTTCGAACCCAAAGGCTTGTGCATTTTCGCCCGTTGTTCAGGCAGTCCCATTTTCAAGCAACATCAATCGCAGGTTGCCCGTTCAAATCGAGGTCAGTGCTCCTTGCTTCCCCCGCAAGAGTTTTGCCTTGGCAGAGCAACTCACCTTGCTTCCCAAGAACCTACTTGAACAAGGTCGCTACTGCGGAACATTGGATGCGGTTCAAATGAAACGATTGCAAGATGCTATTAAAATTCAATTATCGCTCGACTAAACAAAAGAAGCACGGTCCGCGCCGTGCTTCTTTTATTATTCATTAGGGTCAACAAACTCAACATTGAGTGTCCAACCTTCTGAGAAAGGACTATAAGGCTCAAAGTCTTCAATGAAGTCTTTAATTAAAGGCAATTCATCAAGGTCGTTTGCATCCCATTCATCTAATTCGTCCTCGTCTGCATCCGTTAAACCGAAGAACTCTAATGCATGCTCGTCACCGTCGGCAACAAGGTCGTTCAACTCATACGGGTCCATCTCAGCTTCGCCTTGGCATTCCAAAACATATTCATCGCCGTTATCGATACCCATACTGATTTCCTCGTCCTCGATTTCTTCGTATGCTCTTTGAAGAGCATCTTGAAGTTCAGGCACGGTATTAAGCGGGGTTTTGTTTTTGATTGCATTCTGGTATGCAATCGCTTCCTCTTCGGTAAGTTCGATTTCCCAATCAATCCAGTCGCTGCTGTCGCATTTACCGAATGTTACTCCATATCTAATTTCAACTGTCATAATTTTCATCTCCGATAACTTATAATTTTGGAATTAGGGTTGAAAAATCAATATTCTTAGCCCCGACTGACCATTTGCCAACTTGCATCTGCTTTAACTGTTTTCCATCTCCAAAGCTAAGCAAATCAGTTCTACCAAAATTATTTAAAATTTTATTTAAACTTCCGAGACCTGATGAAGAAAGTAGAAATGCCTCGATGGGGTCGCATAATTTGCAATATGCCCAAAGTTGACCTAAATCGTGTAGATTAAGTTGGGTTTTCTTTGCTTCGATGAAAACGATGCTTGGTCTCTTGTTTTTGATTACAATTCCGAGAACATCGATTTGGATATCAAGCCCAACTGTTTGTGGATAGTTGTCTAATACACCATATTTTTCAAGAAAAGTGTCAAGAGTCTGGGCATGAGAATCCACCGTAATAATAGTTGCCCCCTTGTACTTGTCTTCCAAATAGGTTTGCAGCCAATACCGCATTGGTTCATATAGTTCGAATTCTTTTTGTACATTACTCGCCATAGCCCAAGAACCTCGCTAAATCTGTCCACGAATCAAAATGTCTGCCTCTGATTTCCTCAGGAAGAGATGCATCCGACTCACAAGGGTGGATTGGTTTGTTTCCTCTTCTAATGGTTTTCTCCCAATAGAATTTATGAGTGTCGCTTGCAAGTGAGTTCATCAACTCTTCACTGTATTTTTCGAGTGCATCCTGCTTGTGTTTTATGTTAAATCCAATCACAAGAAATTCATTGGCATACACTTTGATTTGGTGCTCTTTTTTCCAGAAATAGGGTTTTCCTGCATTGTATTTGGCTAATTTGCCATCTCTGAAATTAGGATGACCAAAGTCTATGGTTTGAACTGGCACACCAACATCTTTAAGCATATTGGCGATATCGATAACCATATACCAGTTTTGAGGTATCTCGATATAAACTCTATGTGCACCTTCTTGACCAAAAGCAAGGTTGCTTTTTCGTATGTACCCAGTAACATCAGCAATGCCTCGCAACAAAGCCCGTTTCTGGTCTGTTGTAATAGTGAAGAGTTCTGGACTCATTCTCATAGTGGAGTGGTGCCGTCCGCCACCTATTAATCGCAAAAGTTCTCTCATCACATACTCATCATTAGACTTTGTGAAGGAAAGTTTTGTGGAGTGAGTGGTTTCCGTTACCATAAGATTATATCCTATTAACGGTTCAACGATAGAACGAATATCTACAACACTCGCTTTAACATAGATGGCAACATCCTTAAAATCGTCTGTGTAAAGATTTTTGTAGGGTATGTCAATCACTACTGTGGTCGTAGTGTTGCCCCTTTGGATTTCTCCATTTCCCAATATCATTCCTATTAGGTAGGACATTTCTGCATTCATTTTATCTTCTTCCTTTACAATGAATATCCGTGTTAATGGTGCTTAATGGGTTATTTTTCTCCCAAATCATCATAAATCTTATCGGCTATTGCTTTTGCCATAAGAGGTGGAACAGCATTACCGATTTGGGTGCGAATGTAGACCTTTGACCCGATAAACACAAATCTATCATCAAATGATTGAATTCGTGCCGC
Source organism: uncultured Clostridia bacterium (assembly GCA_945983355.1). Taxonomy (GTDB): domain Bacteria; phylum Bacillota; class Clostridia; order Oscillospirales; family Acutalibacteraceae; genus UBA737. The sequence goes on from CAMFSU010000039.1 coordinate 8,967, forward strand.
CTCTCTCGGTGTAATTGCCCTATGAAGATACGGGTGATTGTTTGTGCCATTGGATGAAGCATCAAATCGTGTATCTATCGTTGGCGATGCTATATCCCATTTTAGTCTGCCCCAAGTACCGCTGAATTGTTGGTTTCCTGTCAGTTCCTGCGGCAAAAATTCTTTTCCGCACTCTGGGGGAATCATCTGTAATTTTTTGATTGCTATTTCCGCATGGTTTGAAGCCTTATGATTATATAACTTCGTACTTCCTTGCCTCATCATTCTTTGATATTCGCTTGTAGGTTCCGTAATATAATCTTGCTCAAAATCGCCTTCGCCAGAATTCAGATAAGACAAGTCAAAAATCGCATCTCTCACAGTAACAACCGTATCACAAGTAGGAATAGGAAGAGAGATTTCTCTGTGTTTGGAGCATATAAAGATAGCCCTTTGCCGTGTTTGCGGAACTCCAAAATCAGATGCGGTCAGTACACCATAGGACACGAAGTACCCCATTTGTTTAACCTTTTCAATAATTTGATTCTTAAACCAACCAGCAGAAGTTGATAATAGTGCTTTTACATTTTCAATGACAAAAACCTCAGGTTGTAACTCGGCAACAATATTAAGGTATTCGTTAAACAAAAAGTTTCGTGGGTCATCAAGACCTAGTTTTTTTCCTTTGAGAGAAAAGCCCTGACAAGGTGGTCCACCTATAATCATATTGACAGCCTTTTCTTTGCTCAATTCAATAATTCTTCTTCTAACGGCACAATCGGTAATGTCGCCAGACACCGTTTCGGTATTTGGCATATTGTATTTGAATGTTTCTAATGCCTTCTCGTTGAAATCCAAAGCAACTGCCGTTTTAAAATGCGGGTTCTTTTCCATTCCGTAGGACATTCCACCTGCCCCACTAAATAAATCAAGAATACGAAATTCTTCTATTTTAGGTGTGTTCAGTTTTTTGTTTTTAATCAAAATTCTTTTAAACACCTCTTTACCATTTATTGTGGGCTTGAACAAATCGTATTCATTATCCGAACCATGATTCGCCTCGCCAACAATTTCAAATTGTTCGCTATTATATCTGTTAACGATAGTAATAGGAACTGCCATTATTCCTGCATAGTCACAAGGAATATCATTTATTGTCTTAATATGAATGGCATCATAATTGTCATACTTTGGATGCTCTTTCGGGTCATATTTCTTTGTCAAAGGCAATTCAATGTGTCGTCTATCGTTATCAAGATTTGTTAGCCACATCGCATTCCCTAAACTTCTCCATTTTTGTCCTGATTCATCTACCCAATATCGAGTTGAACGAGGCTCAGATGACTGGGGTACACGGAATTTCATTTCCCCAAATTGATATCCAGTCCATACTTCATTATTTTGGAGAAGAGGAAAAATTTCTTTATAGGTAAGTGCATTTTGATTTCCTATCAAAAGAAAATTTTTCTTATATTTCATTATTTCAGAAACGATTTCTTTAAATAGCGAAAAAGGAGGGTTGGTAACCACTATATCTGCTTCTTTAAGATATCTAATGCATTCAGGGCTTCTGAAATCTCCGTCCCCTTTAAGTCGTTTGATAATCCTATTTTGTTGCAAAAACAGTGTAACATATTCATCGGATAATTCCACATTTCCATCACACACATAGGTCACATCGAGCACATATCCATTTTCGGGACACAGCGGTTTACTTTCATCATCAAACAAATTAATTTGAGTTGCAATTACTTTTGATGACTTATAGGATGTGCAGATTAATCTTTGTAGACCAAGAGAATTGAAATTTCTTAAAAAGAACCTACAAAAATTAGATTCAAAAGGGTCGTCACAATTACACAACACAGTCTTACCCTTAAACTGTTCCTTATAATGCAAGACCTCTTTTTCAATAGTTTCATAGGTGGTATAGAATTCATCGTCCTTCGCCTTTTTGGCGGCTTGAAGATTAGTATTTTTGTTGCCCATAATAATAGCCTTTCTCATACAAAATTCGTAAGAATATCTTATTCTCCATCATCAGCATACAAAAAACAATGTCCCATAAAACGGACTTATGCATCAACACTCTCACAAATGTCGCAGAGGTCAACTTCAAGCCTCTCGCAAATGTCCAAAAGGGTAGTAAGAGACACGGGCTCGTCTTTATTCAACTTGGTAGCGGTGGCGGTTGAATAGTTGCACATCTTACGGAGTTCCGCCTTGCTAATCTTACGGTCGATAAGGATTTTGAAAAGTTTTGCATACGAAATAGCTTTCATAATTTTTCACCTCTTGGTATGATTAATGCCATTATACCATTTTTTATGGCATTTATCAACCGTTTTCGAGAAAATGTCGAGAAAAAGTTCGATTTTCGCTTTTTCTTGATTCCCGATAGATGTTATTTTATAATTAAATCGTCCTCCGAAAAAGTGGATATATATGGATATGAAACAGTAACTCTTGCCAGTGCAGGTTTTGCTGTTTCTTTTTTGTGCCGTTTTCAACTTTAAAAGTTCAAATCAAGTGGTTTTTACACCAACTCTTTCATCAGAATGATATTTGCAGCGATTTTATCTTTAAAAGTCAAAAATCAATAGAAATTTTGCTCGCCGCCCCACGGAATTCCGCCACCAGAGCGAAAAGCTCTTAAAAAAATAGACCATTTTCAACTTTAAAAGTTCAAAATGGTCATTTTTATTATTTTGCGAATAAATTACATTCTATTGATTTTTTATTGCAGCTCAACGGCGGCTCCCATCAGGAAGACAGTATATAAAATAGTCAATACCATTTGAATGCTGTTGGTATTGATATCAAGTTGATAGGTAAGACACGGGCGAAGAAGTACCTTCTGCTTTTCTTTTAATTCTCCGAACCCACCGACCGATAGTGCCGACATAGTTGTTTGCAGTAATTCATCCATATCGTGCCCCATATTCATATTCAATATATCCTCGATACGAGTGATATAGTGTATGTCGTCTGGGTCTGAATGCTCTAATAGAATTCTCGTGAGTTTTCCTGCAAGAAAGCATTCGCATATCATTCTACCGCCGTTACTCATTTCAGGTCTATCACAATTATAGGCATAAAGCATTCTTTTCTGTGTATAAAAGTCTGCGAAGCTTTGCAATGTGGGGTTCTCAAAGGTCTGTTGGTCGGTTAGTCCCATCTCCTCAAAAAAATATTTTTTTAACTGCTCAAAATAGTCGTTATTTTTCCCCATTTTTTATACCTCTTTTTTCTGTTGATTTTGGGTACTTATTTTAGCGTACTTTGACGGTAAGTACAAGGCCGTTTTGTATTCTCGGATAAGTAGGTCGTCGGTTGGCTAAAAAACGATTAAAAATTTTATATATTTTTTGAGACGAATTAAAAATTTTTACAAACGATGTTGGATTAAAATGCTATCGTTTTGACCTGTTTTGAGTATGTTATGGTATTATTCTCGGATAAGAGAGCTTAAGGAGGCAAACGATTTTGAAATCGTCCGAAAACAAAAGTGTATTTTTTTAATTACCATGTTTGAGTAACATTTTTGGAATTTCGCATTTTTGGCAGGCGGCAATGATTGAGAAATATGAGAGAAAAGATATGTCTTGGTATAGGTATAAATATGGTCATTAAGACACATATTTTGACACAGTACAAAACACATATATGGGCAATTTGGGTGCCGCACAGGTATTGACAAAATTTAATTTATGTCTTACACTTTATCACTTTTAATTTAAAGGAGGTGATAAATATGTTAGATAGCATCAGAGTGTCAGTGCCTATAAAAATCGAACCCAGCGACTACACAATAGACTGGGAGGCGGGCATAGATGAAGGTGTGCCTTATATCGATAAACTCGTCAGACTGCCAAATGGTGCAACCGTGTATATGAAATATCGATACACACAGTTGTTGACCTTGTATTTCTCGGCATCAAAGGTTCAGAACGGAAGCAATGCGATTGCATACGATTTTGAACGACGGAACGTCGTGAAAAATGCCATACTAAAACTGCTCGAAGATGAACTTGGTATCACACATCTCAAACTCACGGACTTTCTCGTCTGCCGTTTAGACCTGAACCGTGATTTTGTTTATGAAAAAGAAAAAACCGCAACCGAAGTTGCGGAGTTCTCGAACAAGATTTTGCCGTTGGGCTATGAAAATAGAAAAGACTACGACACAGGATTAACTTCTCAGACACGAAAAGGTAGAGGGCTTCGTGTTTACCGCAAAGATAAAGATAAAAGAAATCCCGCATCAGAACCGACAGTTCGGTTCGAGTTTCAGTTAGACAAAAAATCAGTTACTCGTTTTTTCGGTCACCGACCAACCCTCAACGAAGTTTTATCTAATCAAGTTTCGATAGAAAAGGTCTGGAACAAAGCGATTTCAAGATATGCCCTTGACAAGGCAATCCTTACTGCCGCCGAACTCCAAAAGGTTTCGCTATCAAACCTTACCCCTATGCAACAAAGCACCCTGCATCAAATGAATTATGCTCCTTGTTTTAGCGATAAGAAGCAGAGGACCAGACAACTTGCAGTAATCCGCAAGTTGAAGGAAATGGAAATATGCCCATATTCCTGCGAGGTTCCAATTGATTTAAGATTAAGTGTTTGCAGCACGATAATGAAAATACGAAGAAAGAAGATATTAACCAATGAAAGAAGCAAACATATTTTATTGTCAGAAGTTATATTACGAGATACCAACTGTAAAGTCAAGAAATGGTATCTCGATAGTTCCTAAACTCTATAACATACACTCACTTCGTTTTACGGATTACAAACGAAGGGGTCATATTTTACTCAAACCGAGGCTATTTTCTTCCAAATCTTTTACTTTTTCAAAGAAATGGAATGATGATAGTCTGCTTTGCTATACCCATTATTAAAAAATCTAATCCGTCATCGCTCACTTAATTCGAAGAAAATTTTATCGCTTTTTGAATTTTAAAAGTTCAAATTTAATACCGTTTTCAAAAACACCTTATAAAAGGTGCTTTTTTTATATGTTTTTCAACTTTAAAAGTTCAAAAGTGCCGTTTTTTCATTTTTGTATTTTTGGTATCTATTTTTTTCTCGATGTTTTTCCTCGAAAAAAATTTTTTCGTCAAGTTGCACGAAATTTAATATGCAAATTGCACTGAAATAGCCATAAAATTTCCAACCCAATAAATTCACATTTTCAAATTTTTGGGCATTCTGAACTTTAAAAATTCAAAAGGGCTATTTTTTTGATTTTTTGCCATTTTTGCCTGATTTTATGCGGGTTTTCGGGGGTATTGACTTCCGAAAAATTATCGCTTATACTATCGTCACAGCAACATCAAAGCCACTGTGGACAAGAAAGAATAATAACGATTGATGAGGAAAGTTGCCTATGCAAAATTGAAGACCGAATACTGAAAAAACCAACGGCATTATTATACCAATATTGTCTTTATATCAGCATCCGTATCTCTTTTTTGCATAGAAAGAGGTGCGGATGTTTTGTTTTATACAAGTGGCTTGACCCACCTACCCTCAAACCGAAAGGAGGTTATACCAATGAGCAAAGTGAAACACTTGCACTGGTTGATACGAAGATAAGTACCGACCTACAAACCAACCCATCCATAACAGAAAGTTTATGGATAATTCCAAGCATTTTTAAACAACAATGGTTTTACAATCTGAAAATATAGACATTGAACATACATACCGACTTATTTGCAGTATTCGCAGGTCGGTCGGTAGGTGAAAATGAAAGGAGTGAAATGTAAAACCGAAAAATTAATTTTAAGAAGGGGGCATTTAAATGTCTAATACTATTCAAAAGCCTACGGGCGAAACTCTATTTATCAAAGCATCCGAAGTTGCAATCGTGATGGATGTATCTCGTGCCTATGCATATCGCATTGTAAAGCAGCTAAACGAAGAACTGGCTGCAAAAGGCATTTTAACTATCGATGGTCGTACAAACCGTAAGTATTTCTATGAGAGACTTTACGGCACGGTATCGGCATAAGGGGGGCAGGACGATGAGTGAATATCGTAGCCTTGTAAAAAAAGATGGCGACAAATATCGTGTGTTTTACAGTTATATTTCTCCAAAAGACGGAAAAAGGCATCGCACCTGCAAGCGAGGTTTCAAACTAAAAAAGGATGCAGACAAATGGGTTAAATATGACCTTCCTAATATTATCAAGCAACTCGAACATGTTGAGACACTTGACGAGAACTTAACTATGGGAGAATTGATTGACAAATACAAGCATCACATCTCACTTCGATTAAAACCTACAACTATCGCCACCAAGGAGCACATTATCGATAAGAAAATACTCCCTTTTTTCAAGGATAAGGTCGTTTATAAGATATCGGTAAAAGATGTCGAATCGTGGCACGATGAATTACTTATAGCAGAAAGCAGGAGCGGTAATAAATACTCTCCCACTTATCTTCGCACCATTAACAATCAATTGTCGGCAATTTTAAACTATGCTGTTCGTAAACATGGTTTAAAACATAACCCAATGAATGATGCCGAAACAATTGGCTGTCACGAAGGCGACGAGCGAGATTTTTGGGAAGTGGAAGAATATCTAAAATTTAGAGATGCTATCTCAGACAAACCTATTTTCTACTATGCCTATGAAGTGCTTTTTTGGTGCGGGTTAAGACTTGGTGAGATGCAGGCATTAACCGCAGAAGACATTGATTTTGAAGCAATGACACTTCGAGTGGATGAAAGTTATGCCCGTTTAAACAAGCAAGATATCATTAGTGGCCCTAAAACAAAAACCAGCAAGAGAACCATTGCCATCCACGACGATTTGGCACTCGAACTAAAAGAGTATCTGGAAAGTCTTGGTCCAATCGACCAAAAAGCGAGGATTTTCCCAGTTTCCAAATCTGGAATGCACCACGAAATGGAACGAGGATGTAAATTGTCTGGGGTAAAGAAGATTACCATACACGGACTTCGACATTCGCATATTTCTATGTTAATGGAAATTGGTGTGCCTGTGGTTGCTATTGCTCCACGAGTTGGTCAAAAGCGAACTTCAATGACAATGCACTACGGACATCAATATAAGAAACGAGCCCGTGAAATCGCTAACAACATTAATGAAATGGCAGGTAAACAAAGTGTCTAAAAAAAATTGCGACAAAAAACAAAGATGGCGATGTATAACGGTTAGTTTCCGTGTATCGCCACAAGAAAACGAAACCATCAATACGATGGCAAAAACCTCTGGGCTGACCAAACAAGAATATTGCACAAGACGATTGCTTTGCACGGATGTTGTAGTTCATCCAAACATACGAGTGCAAAAGTATCTTCGTGATTATCTTGTCGGTCTTACAGAGGAACTGAAACGACTGGAACAGATTGACCAGTCTACGGATGTGCTCGAAAACATCAAATATCTGTTGGAGTTTATTGAGAAACTTTCTTCAACAGACGACTAACTCATACAAAAGGGTGCTCCGTCGTGAAAGCGGAGCACCGAAAAAACAAAACACATAATTGAAAGGAATATTTATATGAGAAAAACTATCTTTAAACATTTGTTTAGAACAGGTAAAAACGAGTATCAGATGAAACGATACTACATAGACAAAGACGGCGACTTATTGGTGGAGGTAACCCACTATAAAAAGTCTTACCGAAAAGGTCATACATATTTCAAAAAATGCGAGCAATATGGTGTGTATAGCACTGTATCTGATTTTAAACTTGATGTTGTGCAGGCTTTGGAGGACAACAACAAACTTGCAAAAGACCTACATAAAGCTATGAAAATATTGCCACAATTAACCGAAAGTATTTATTTTGAAAGGAGATAATACATATGAAATGTAATACAGGTAAAATAAAGAAGCAAAGAGATGTTGATGGAACCATATATAAGTCAATGAGTTATAACGACTTGGTTATTAATGCGATTGCAGTTTCCGAAGGAAACTTACCATATCTTCCAGAAGGAACACGATTACTAATTGTGAAAAGCAAGATGGATGTCATTTTCGGAGAAGTTGATATATTCTTTTTCCTCGATGTAAACTCCATTCCTTCTTTTAAGCGATTGTCAGCAGGAGAAAATGTATTATCACCCATAACTCTCCCTTTGCTAAATAAGTATGGTGTAACAAAAGAGCAATTTATTAAAGATTTTAATGATAAAGGTTTGGTGGTAATCCCAAACTGACTAAAAGCATAAAAAGATGCTCTGCCGTAAAAAGCAGAGCATCTCTTAAAATGAAGTGTAGTCAAAGTGTAGTCAGTGGTAAAAACGGGAACTCAAAAAGCCCGTAAAATCAAGGGTTTTCGAGGATACCTTATTATTCCCACTCTATCGTGCCTGTGGGTTTGGGTGTAAGGTCCATAAGCACGCGGTTTATGCCCTCAACCTCGTTTATAATGCGGTTGGTAATCTTGTGCAAAACGGGATACGGAATTTCCTCAACGGTGGCGGTCATAGCATCAACCGTGTTTACTGCACGGATAATTGCCGGCCAGCCCTCATATCTGCCCTCATCCTTAACGCCAACGCTTTTAATGTCGGGTATAACAACAAAATATTGCCAAACCTTTTCGGCTAAACCGCAAAGGTCGAATTCTTCCCTTAAAATTGCGTCTGCCTCGCGCAAAGCGTTTAATCTGTCGCGGGTAATTGCGCCAAGACATCTAACGCCTAAACCGGGGCCCGGGAAGGGTTGACGGTAAACCATAGCGTGTGGAAGACCTAACGCCTCGCCAACAACACGAACCTCATCTTTAAACAAAAGCTTCAACGGCTCAACCAATTCAAAGTTTAAATCTTCGGGCAAACCACCAACATTGTGGTGAGATTTTACCGCTTTTTTACCTTCGGCTTGTTTAATGCTTTCTAAAATATCGGGGTAAATTGTGCCTTGTGCAAGGAAAGAAATGTCATCAAGCTTTCTTGCCTCGTCAGCAAAGACATTTATAAATTCAGCACCGATAATTTTGCGCTTTTTTTCGGGGTCGCTGACATTTTCGAGCAGATTTAAAAAACGGTCAGTGGCGTCAACATAAATTAAGTTGGCGTCCATTTCATCCTTAAATATTTTTACAACATTCTTGGATTCATCCTTACGCATTAAACCGTGGTTTACGTGAACACAAACAAGCTGTTTGCCAATGGCTTTAACCAAAAGGGCCGCAACAACCGATGAATCAACACCGCCTGAAAGTGCCAAAAGCACCTTCTTGTTGCCAACCTGTTTGCGAATTTCTTTTATTTGTTCATCAATAAATGCATTTGCAAGATCAAAATTTGTGATTCTTTGCATATTTTCAGGGCGGACATTATTTGACATTTAAATTACCTCTCTTAACGGGACAAATCAGTTTGTATAATTATCAAAATAGCCCTGAACCAAAATAACAGGGGTTCCCTTATCACCCGAACCGGAGGTAAGGTCGCAAAGTGAACCGATAAGGTCGGTCAAGCGGCGTGGAGTTGTACCCTGTGCTGCCATATTGCCAACCAAATTATCCTTCTTTGCCTTAATGCTATTGGAGATTGCGGTTTTAAGTTCTTCACCCGATAAGTTCTTAAAGTCATTATCGGCAAGATATTTAAGCTTAATTTCGTTAGGTGTGCCTTCAAGTCCTTCGGTATATGCGGGGGATACACAAGGGTCTGCAAGCTCCCATATTTTGCCTTGTGGGTCCTTAAATGCACCGTCACCGTAAACCATAACTTCAATATGCTTGCCGGTTTTTTCAAGGAAAAGTGACTGAATTTCAACAACTAAATCCTGACATTCGTTTGGGAAAAGCTTAATTGTATCTTCAGTAGATTTATTAGAGCCCAAAAGACCGTACTTAGTATTATAGCCGCTGCCGTCAACCGATTTATTCAAAATTTCATCGATACCGTACACAATTTTTGCACCGCCTTCTTTTAAAAGACGCTTTGTGCGAGCACGGGTGTGAATATCACAAGCGAGAACACAGTCAGTATAATTTAAAATTGCTTTTGCCTGGTTAGCAAAAATAATTTCAACCTCACAACCACATTCTTCAATAAGCTCTTTATAATAGCCAACATAATCAACGCCTGTGAATTTAAGGGGATGCACACCGAAAACCTCACGATAGCGTTCAAGAGACAAAACATCTGCATAGGGGTTAATGCCCGCTGCATCAAGCTTGTCCCAATCGGCAAGTTCATTTCCAACCTCATCAGATGGATAGCTTAACATTAGAACAATTTTTTTGGCACCCTTTGCAATACCCTTTAAGCAAATTGCAAAACGGTTTCTTGACAAAATCGGGAAAATAACACCGATTGTATTGTCACCAAATTTTTCTTTAACATCCTTTGCTATTGCATCAATTGTTGCATAGTTGCCTTGGGCACGGGCAACGATTGATTCGGTCATAGCAACGACATCACGGTCGCGAAGCTCAAAGCCCTCGCTGTCACACGCTTCTAAAACGCTGTTTGTTACAATTTGAGCCAAATCATCGCCTTGGCGGATAATTGGGCAACGAATGCCACGGGATACTGTACCGACTTTTCTTTCCATTGATTTTCACCTTAAATCTAAAAAAATCATAACACTAATTTGTTACAAGCTATTTTACCACATTTGTATCTTGAAATCTACATTTTTTTATAATTTTTTGAAGATTTTTTACTATAAATGCTTGTTCTATTTTAGGACAAGGGTTGCATAGGTTTTATTGAGGTGATTTTTTTGATTTTAGACGAATCACTAATAAGCATACTTTATGCTCTACCTTTAAAAATTCGACAGCCACTTTATCATCTTTCGCCCGATTTTCAAAACAGTATTTCAGAAATTCGGCTTAGAAAAAATTTGCCTGTTGCCCTAACTGTTTATGACAAAACCCTTTTCTTAAAGCCGAACGGACAAACCTCTTTACTATATACAAACGACCTTTTAATTTGCGATGAAGATACCTTAACGGAATGCTTTAATCTTTTATGCGAGGGCTCGGTTTTTGCACACGAAAAAGAGCTTTCACAGGGGTTTATCATAATGCAAAACGGTTGCCGTGCGGGTGTTTGCGGTAATTTGAGCGGTGGCATAATGCAGGATATAACCTCACTTAATTTACGCATAAGCCGTGAGGTTAAGGGCTGTGCCAACACTGTTTTGCAGAATTTTAGGTATGGCGGACTTTTAATTGCAGGCCCGCCCGCAAGCGGCAAAACTACCCTGCTTCGTGACCTTGTGCGACAGCTTTCAAGCAAAGAGGGGCAAAAGCTTTACCGCACCGCAGTAATTGACACCCGTGGTGAAATTTCGGGCGGCTGTCAGCTTGATTTAGGGCTTTCGACCGATATTTTAAACTGCAACGATAAGGCAAAAGGAATTGAAATTGCGCTTCGCACTATGTCCCCTGATTTTATTGCTTTTGACGAAATTGGAAATTTAGACGAGCTTTATGCCGTCAGCCAAAGCTTTTTATCGGGTGTAAGCATTATCACAACCGCCCACATTGAAAACCTTTTCGACCTTAAAAGCCGCGAAATTACAAGCCGCCTTTTAAAAAGCGGTGCAATAAAGCAGGTTGCGTTAATGCCACGAAAAATTGGCGATGAAATTAAAATTATTTCAGTTGAGGAGCTTTTTAATGACAGCTTTATTTAAAATTTTAGGGCTTTTACTGATTTTGGTTGTTTCTACCGCAGTCGGCTTTTTAAAGGCATTTTCACTTAAAGAACGGCTTAACAATCTTATTGAAATAAAAAAAGGGCTTTTTTTACTTAAAGAACGGCTTCGTTTACACAGCGGCAACAAAGAACAGCTTTTGTATCAATGCATTGGTAAAACCGTTGACTGTTTAAAAGGTGATGACCTTGAACTTTGGAACGAATTTTCACTAAGCTTCGGTCTTGGTGACACCGAAACCGAATTCAAGCGGTGCGAAAGCTATATTACGCTTTTTGAAAGCAAAATTTCGGAGGCAGAAAGCGCCTTTAACGAACAGCAAAAGCTTTATAAATGTCTCGGCTTTTTGTGCGGTGTATTTATTTGTATTTTTCTTTTATAGGTGATTTTTATGGATGTGGATTTTATATTTAGAATTGCCGCTATCGGCATTATTGTAACGGTGTTAAATCAGGTGCTTATACGCTCTGGCCGTGAGGAACAGGCAATGCTGACAACACTTGCGGGGCTTGTTGTGGTGCTTTTAATGGTGGTAAACGCTGTTGCCGACCTTTTTACAACCGTAAAGGATTTATTTGGGCTTTAAAAATGGATATTTTTAAAATTATCATAATTTGTATTGTCAGCACTGTGCTTTGTGTGGTTTTGCGCCCTTACAAAAGTGAATATTCGGTTTTAATTGCAATTTTAACTGCTGTTTTGGTGCTTATTTTCGTTTTAAAATCGCTAATTTCCCCTCTTAATTTAATTGCCGATAAAATAACTTCGGCAGGGGTTGAAATTAAATATTTTAAGGTTGCGCTTAAAGCGGTTGGTATTGGCTATGTAACAAGCTTTGCGTCGGACATTTGCAAGGATGCGGGACAAACCTCGCTATCCTCTCTTTGCGAAACGGCGGGCAAATGTGCAATTTTTGTTTTGTCGGTGCCCCTTTTGATAAGCGTTTGCGATATGGCATTGGGGTTTATAAAATGATTAAACGAATAATTTTAATTTTTTTGATTTTTATATGCTTTATAACCACCGCTTCTGCCGAAGAAACGGACCTTTACAAAGACCAGTTGCAAATTAGCGGGGCGAATGACCTTTACGATTATGTACCCGACGATACTAAGGAATATTTAAACGAATTTTCGATTGATTTTAATGACAGCGATTGGGTAAATGCCTTAACAACCGAAAACGCTTTTTTACATATTTTCGGTTTTATAAAAAGCGGCGCAAAAGCACCCTTTAAAGCTTTTGGCATAATTTTAGCACTCATTTTTTTAGCATCGGTTATGGAAAGCTCGCTTTCTGCCGACGCCCAAAACACCGTTACCTATGTAACGCTTTTAGCAGTATCGGTGGCACTTTTAAACCCAATTTATTCGGTTATTACTGCATCGGTTGAGGTGTTAAAGGGCTGCTCTTTTTTTATGACAGCGTTTATCCCCGTTTTCGCGACAATTCTTGCGGCATCGGGCAAACCGCTGACCTCCGCTTCTATGAGCGGTGTTTTGCTTATTTCGGCTAATTTTGTAACATATATCGCAAACTTTGCGGTAATCCCTTTAATGAGCGGTCACCTTTCTTTAAGTATTGCGTCTTCGGTGTCACCTCTGCTCCAAAACACAAATTTAGCAAACACAATAAAGAAAATATCCCTGTGGGTTATGGGGTTTATTTCCACCCTATTTATCGGCATTTTAAGTATTCAAACCGCTGTAAATTCATCAGCCGACACCCTTTCGGTCAAAACCGCAAAATTTATTGTGGGCTCTACCGTTCCGGTTGCGGGCGGAGTTTTAGCCGAAGCACTTACCACTGTTACCGCATCCCTTAACCTTTTAAAATCATCGGTTGGCATTTGGGGTGTTTTAATTTGTGCTTTAACCTTTTTGCCCCTTGTAATCGAGCTGTTACTTTGGCGGGTTTGCCTTTGGGGACTTGCCTTTTTTGGTGATACCTTTTCGCTTTCAAAAATATCCAACCTTTTAAAAAGCGTCGATTCGGTTTTAAGTGTGCTTGTCGGCATTGTGCTTTTAAGCTTTGCAATGTTTACAATTTCGCTTACAGTTGTTATTTTGGGCGGTAAGGCAGTATGAACTATTTAAACTCTTTTTTTATGTCCTTTTGCGTGTCGGCAATATTTATTGGCGGTATATTTATAATTTGTCCAAACGGCAAAATGTCAAAGCCAATTAAATATATTTTGTGCCTTATTTTTACCATAATTATTATTGCAAGCGTTAGCAAAATAAACCCCGATTTTGATTTGCCCTATTTCGAAAGTCAAATATCAGAGCAAAATTCCGATAAGCTTCAAATACAGTCAGCAGAATATGTTTGGGGTGCTTGCTTGAATGCGGCAAATATAAAATTTACAAAAATTACGGTTTGTACTAATAAAACACAAAACAACAGCATAGTAATTAGTAAGGTTATGATATTTTCAAACGAAAGCAAAGAAAACATTTTAAACGCACTTGGCGATTTGGCAAAGGCGGTAGAGGTTGAAATTATAAATGAATGATGTCATTAAAAAATATGTAAAAATTTTCAAAAACCCAAAGTCGCTAATCATTATTGGAATAATCGGTATTGCGCTGATTTTTTTGTCAAGCTTTGGAAATGATACCGAAAAAGCCAAAACCCCAACCGACAATTTTTCGGTTAATGAATATAAAAGCGCCCTTGAAAAAGACATAAAAAAGCTTGTGGTTGGCATAACAGGAAGCCGACGGGTTACGGTGGTAATCACCCTTGAAAGCAGTGTGAATTACAATTATGCCGAAATTACCGAATCATTAAACGAAGAAAAAAACGACCAAAATAGTGATGAGCAAAAAAGCGAACAAAAGCAGGAATATATAACCGTTAAAAATGCCGACGGCAGCGAAACCGCAATTTTAATTTCAAAGCAAATGCCCGAAATTAGAGGTGTTGCCATTGTGTGTCAGGGCGGCGACAACGCCCTTTTAAATGAAAAAATTCAAAACGCCGTTACATCGGCTTTGAATATAACAAGTAAACGAGTATTTATCGCAGGAGGAAACTGATATGAAAAAAGGTAAGGTTTTGGGTAAGGGACAAATAGTTGTCGGGGTGATGGTGTTAGCACTTGCCGCGGCAATTTGGCTTAACACCAAATATTTACCAACCAGCACCAAATATTTGGGCGAATCGGCCTATGTTGATAATAAAACCGAAAGCAATGCCACACAGACTGCCACAAAACCCGAGGATTATTTTGCCACCGCTAAAAATGAGCGCAAAGAGGTAAGAGAGGATGCACTCGAAGAGGTAGAAGAAATTTTAAAGGACAGTAAATTATCTGATGCCGACAAAAAAGACACCCTTGAAAAACTGCAAAAAATAACCCAAAACACCGCAAAAGAGGTAAATATCGAAAACCTGCTTAAAGCCAAGGGCTTTACACAGGCGCTTGCTATTATTGGGGACAATGAAATAAATATCATTGTAAAGTCCGACGGGCTTACCACCGCAAATACAATGCAAATTCAGGATATTGTGACAAGTCAAACCGATATTCCGCTTTCTAAAATTAAAATTATTCCAATAAAATAAAAATTGTGTTGTGTTATGAAAAATTTGTGTTATAATAGGTATAAGGGCAAGGTGTTTATTGCCAATATGTCTTATAAGAAGTTTTATACGGAGGTTACACAAATGGCAGATAATGCAACAAAACTTTCAATAAATACAGAAGTTTTAAGAAAAATGGCTGAAATCGCAACACTTGAGGTTGACGGTGTTGCCGCTATTGCTAAAAAGAATTATGACCTTAAAGATGCCGTAAAGGTTAAAAGCCCGCTTCAAGGCATTAAAATTGAAAGCGTTAACGGTGCACTTGAAATTGGCATTTTTATAACCGTTAAAAAAGAGGCCAAGGTAAAAGAGGTTGCCGAAAAGGTACAACAAAACGTTAAAGAAAAAATTCAAACAATGACCAATACCGCCGTTACAAAGGTAAATGTTGTTGTGGCTGACATTGTTTTTGAACAAACCGAATCGGAATAATACCAACAAATTTAAAACCCACTGTGCATAACACAGTGGGTTATTTTTTATGCTTTTGCGCGTTTTTTAATCCAAATGGATGGTGAAAACAGCACTAAAAGTGGGAAAATTTCAAGGCGGCCAAGCAGCATTGCAAAGGATAATGCAATTTTTGAAATGTTGGAGAATATTCCATAATTACCTATTGGGCCAACAAGCGACAGGCCTGGACCGACATTATTAAAGCAGGCCGCTACCGCCGACATACTTGTTTCAAAATCAAAGGGTTCAAACAACAAAATAAAGAAAATTATTACAAAGCAAATAAAGTATATTGCAAAATAAACCAAAACACCTGTTAAGGTATCATTATCAACCCTTTTGCCCTCAAATCTAACTGTTTCGGTTGAACGGGGGTGTATGGTGTGCTTTAAACTTGAAATTGCGCGTTTTATTAAGAGTATTATTCTTGAAACCTTAATACCGCCCGCTGTTGAGCCCGCACAAGCACCAATGAACATTAAAACAAACAAAATACCCTTGGATAAACCGGGCCATAAATTAAAGTCTGTTGTGGCATAACCCGTGGTTGTCATAATTGATGACACCTGGAAAGCAGCATTTCGTACCGCTTCAGCGAAGTTTGATGACATATTATAAATGTTATAAGTAATAAGCGCTGTTGCGCCAAAGAATAAGCCAACATAAGACCACAGCTCTTCACTTTTAATAGCTAAACGGAGTCTGCCCACAAGCAAAAGATAATAAATGTTGAAGTTTATACCGAAAAGCAGCATAAATACAGTTATCACCCATTGTAAATAAGGACTGTATGACGCAATACTGTCATTTTTAACACCGAAACCGCCTGTACCCGCTGTGCCAAAGCTATGAACTATTGCCTCATAAAGCGGCATATCGCCACAAACCAAAAACACAATCTCACAAACAGTTAAAGCAACATAAATTAGGTAAAGTGCCTTTGTCATATCGCGAAGCTTCGGGGTGAGCTTGCCCATTGTCGGACCCGGCATTTCAGCACGGATTATGTGAATTGACCGTCCCGAATCGGTTGGCAAAAGTGCAACCACAAGCACAAGAATACCCATACCGCCAACCCAGTGGGTTAAGCTTCGCCACATTGCAATACCCTTTGAAAGCCCTTCCACATTTGAAAGTATTGTAGCGCCCGTTGTAGTAAACCCGCTCACAGTTTCAAAAAAAGCATCGATATAATTGGGAATTTCACCGCTTATAACAAAGGGTAACGCACCCACTGCAGAAATAACTATCCAAGAAAGCGCCACAATAACAAAACCCTCTTTCGCAAAAAAGGTCTTGTTTCGGGGTTTGTTTAAAAGCGTTAGCGCAAATCCCAAAGTCAGTGCCACTGCCATTGTAGTTAAAAAGGCAGTGACAATATTAAACTCGTGGTAAATTAGTGAACATACAAGCGGGAAAAGCATTATCCCTGCTTCAAGCTTTAAAATTTGCCCGAGCATATAAAAAACCATTTTACGATTCATAATTTTATCACCTTATAATGTCAGACAAATTATTTATTCGCTGGTTTGCGGCAAGAATTACAACCTTATCGCCTGATAAAAGCACATCCTCACCGGAGGGGATAATTGTTTTTCTGTCACGAATAATGCCCGCAATGAGTATATTTTCTTTAAGCTTTAATTCCTTAAACGCAACATTTAAAAAATCAAGCCCGTCTTTAACGGTAAATTCCAACGCCTCAACCATATCATCCATAAGCTTATAAAGGGTTTCTACACTGCTGTCCTTTGAATTTTCAAGCGCACGCGCATAACCAACAACAATGTTTGAAATTGTCTTTCTTGGCGACACGACAGTATCAAGTCCCCAATGCTCTGCAAGGGGTATAAGCTCCTGTCGGTTTATTTTTGTAATAACCTTGGGAACATTTTTAGAAGAAGCGTACGAAGAAATAAGAATATTAAGCTCATCCAAACCTGTTAAAGAAACAACTGCATCAACGGTTGATATACCTTCTTCAATTAAAAGTTCTTGTGAAGAACCGTCGCCGTTAACCACAAGTGCTTTTGGCAGCTCGGTGCTTATTTCTTCACATTTTTGACGGTTTTTATCGATAATTGTAACACTATTACCGATTTGGCACAGTTTTTTTGCAAGATAAACTGCCGTTTTACTTGCGCCTAAAATCATAACCTTTTTAATTGCGGTACGTTTTATGCCAAGCTCGTTAAAGAAGTGCAAAATTTCATTTACCGAGCCCGTAACACCGATTTTATCCCCTGCCATAAGGGTAAAATCACCGTGTGGGATATATGCCTCTTCGCCGCGCTGTACAGCACCTATAAGAAATTTAGATTTAAACTTATTTCGAAGCTCATAAATTTTAAGACCATCTAAAACCGAATCCTCTTTGATTTTAAATTCCACAATTTCAAAATTTCTAACCGAAAACGGCTCGATTTTATAAGCAGAAGGAAGCTTTAAAGCATTAAAAAGCTCGTGAGATGCCATAAGCTCGGGGTTGATGATAAGTGAAATTTCGAGATTTTGGCGTAAAAATGCCAAGCTTTTGTCGTTATATTCAGGATTTCTGACACGGGCAACTGTGTTTTTTGTGCCCATACGCTTTGCCAAAAAGCAACTAAGCATATTTATTTCATCAGAATCGGCGGTGGAAATAATTAAGTCGTTATTTTTAGCGTTTGCCTCGCTTAAAATATCGCTGTCGGCACCGTTACCGCAAACACCGATAACATCATATATATTAGTTAATTTTTGAATTACTTCAGGATTAGTATCAATAGCGGTTACATCGTGACCTTCAGCAACTAAATTTGCCAAAATGGTTGTGCCGATTTTACCGCAACCGTTTACAATTATTTTCATACCGTTCTCCCTTTAAATTAAACTATAAAATCATTTTACCACTTCCCCGCCCTTAATTCAATATTTTTTATTTTATTGAATTTGTGAAAATTTTATAGTATAATAACTTTAAGTTATCATATGGAGGTGATATTATCAAACGAAAAGGAATAAACCACCTGCAAATAATCGCACTTGGTTATTTTTTAATTGTCTTTGTGGGCACTGTTCTTTTAATGTTGCCTGTTTCAACTAAAAACGGTGATTCTCCCACCCTTTTAACCGCCGCTTTCACCTCTGTTTCGGCATCCTGTGTAACAGGACTTGTTGCCCAAAATACCGCAACCTATTGGTCGCTTTTCGGGCAGATAGTTATCTTGGTGCTTATACAGCTTGGCGGTCTTGGTTATATGACCATTGCCACCTTTTTTTACCGTTTGGTAATTCGCAAAAAGGGGCTTCGTGAAAAGGTTATAATGGCCGAAACCATAAATACCACCCGCCTCAACAATTTTTCGGGTCTAATTAAAAAAATCATACTTGGTACATTTTTATTCGAGGGTGCTGGTGCGGCGCTTTTATCTATAAGCTTTATTAAACACTTCGGTGTGGCTAAGGGTATTTATTTTGCGGTTTTCCATTCGATTTCGGCCTTTTGCAATGCGGGCTTTGACCTTTTGGGCGAAAACACACCCTTTGTTTCGCTTATGGATTTTAGCGGTGATTATATCGTAATTTTAACAATTTCTGCCCTTATCATCATAGGCAGTCTTGGTTTTTTGGTGTGGGACGATATCACAGTCAAGCATTTTCGCCTTAAAAACCTTAATTTACACAGCAAAATTGTGCTTTTAGTATCGGGCGTTCTTTTGCTTTCGGGCACGGTGCTTTTCTTTATTTTTGAATATAACAATCTTTTAAAAGATATGCCATTTGGGCAAAAGATTTTAAATGCATTTTTTGCATCGGTCACACCCCGTACTGCCGGCTTTAACAGTATTGATATGGCAACCCTTTCACCTTCGTCGGTACTGCTTACCATTTTTCTTATGTTTATCGGTGGCAGCTCGGGCTCGACTGCGGGCGGTGTTAAAACAACCTCAATTTTTGTTATTGTTGCTTTTGCATTTTCAACCATTCGCGGCAATGATGAGGTTGCGGTTTTCGGCAAAACCATTAAGACCGAATTTCTTAAAAAAGCAATTTTAATTATAACCATCAATATGGCGCTTATTATTGTTGCAACACTTATTATATGCGGGGTTGACAATGTGCCCCTGTCAAATGCCTTACTTGAAACCGTTTCAGCCATGAGCACCGTTGGTTTAACCGCAGGTATTACCACCACGCTTTCAGCGGCTTCAAAGGTTGCTCTTATGTTTTTAATGTTCTGCGGTAGGGTTGGCAGTGTTTCCTTTGCAAGTGCACTGCTTGAAAAACGGGTTAACCCGCCAATTTCTTACCCTGCGGAATCAATAACAGTAGGTTAATTATTTGAAGGAGAAAATTATGAAATCATTTTTAATTATTGGTATGGGCTCACTTGGACACCATTTAGTTGCCGAGCTTGATAAACAAAACTGCGAAATTATGGCAACCGATATAAACGAAGCAAAGCTTGAGGGACTTAAAACAGATTTTAAAAATGTTGTTTCTACCCCCGTTTGCGACTGTACAAACCGCGCCGTATTACAGGGGCTTGGTGTTGAAGATTTTGATGTTTGCTTTGTTTGTATTGAAGATTATTTTCAGGCCTGCCTTGAAATTACTGACCTTTTAAAAGAGCTTGGCGCTAAAAAGGTTTACAGCACCGCAAACCGCGATATTGAAGAAAAGTTTTTACTTCGCAGTGGGGCTGACCGCATAATTTATCCCGAGCGTGATATTTGCAGTAAAATTGCAAGGGTTGAATGCTCACAAAATGTGTTTGATTATATAAACCTTGCCGATAACTATTCAATTTTTGAAATTGAAGCCCCTAAAAAATGGCAGGGCAAAAATGTTATCGAGCTTGATATCCGCAACAAATACAATGTAAATATTGTTGCATTTAAAAGCGGTGACAAAATTTTGCCCTTTAATGCAGAATATATCTTTAATGAAAAAGACCATCTTTTAGTGCTTGGTTATATCGATGATTTAAAGAAAATTACTAAATAGCAAAAAGCATCTTCCAAAAGGAAGATGCTTTTAATTTTAATCAAAAAAATCTTTAATTTTATCCATAAAGCTTTTTTGAGTTTTATAATTTTTGTCGCTTGAAAGCTTTTCAAAATCCATAAGCTTTTCTTTTTGCTCTTTTGAAAGGTTTTTGGGAATTTCAACCACAATTTTTACATATTGGTCGCCCTTGCCCGAATAGTTAAGGCGTTGTATACCCTTACCCTTAAGTTTGAACTCATCACCCGGCTGTGTGCCCTCGTGAATGGTGAATTTAACCTTTCCGTCAAGGGTTGGAACAGTTATATCGGCACCCAAGGCCGCCTGTGCAAAGGTGATGGGTATTTCGCAATAAACATCATAACCGCTGCGGTTAAAAATGGGGTGTGGGCGCACATTAACATTTATTCTAAGGTCGCCCGAGGGACCGCCGTTTACACCGCTGTCACCCTTGCCACGCATATTTATAACCTGACCGTCATCAATGCCTGCGGGAATTTCAACAACCTCTTCAACAGTGTGGCGAATTCTGCCCTTGCCGTTACATTTTTGGCAGGGGTTTTCAATTACCTTGCCTTTGCCGTTACAGTGACTGCAAACAGTTTGGGTTTGGAAAACACCAAACGGGGTGCGCTGTGCCGAGGTTACCCTACCGCTACCGTTACAAACGGGACAGGTTTTAGTGGTTGTACCCTTTTTAGCACCGCTGCCGCCACATTCGTCACAGGTATCAATTTTAGTAACCTTAACGGTCTTTTTACAGCCCTTTGCCGCCTCTTCAAAAGAAATATTAACTGCGGCAGAGGCATCGTTACCACGCTTTTGAGCATTTGGGTTTGACCGTCTTCCGCCACCGCCGAAGCCGCCGCCAAAGAACGAGCCGAAAATATCACCCAAATCGCCAAAGTCGCCAAAGTCACCGTTAAAGCCGCCGCCGTAACCGCCGCCTGCACCAAAGTTAGGGTCAACACCTGCGTGACCAAATTGGTCATAGCGTGAGCGTTTTTCCTTGTCGGACAGCACCTCGTATGCCTCGTTAACCTCTTTAAAGGATTTTTCCGCCTGTGCGTCCCCCGGGTTTAAGTCGGGGTGGTATTTTTTTGCGGCTTTTCTATATGCTTTTTTTAGCTCATCATCAGAGGCCGACCTGTCAACCCCTAAGACCTCATAATAATCTCTTTTATTATCAGCCAAAATAAATTCTCCTAAAAATCGTTGCTTTGCAACGCTTAAAATAATATGTAATAAGTAATAGTGAATAGGTTATGTGTTTTGCAAAGCAAAACGATATATATCGTCCGCAAGCGGACACCTTACCTATTCACTCTTCACTATTACCTTTTCACTGACAAATAATTCCTGCAAGGGATTATTTGTCTTCTACATCAGTATAATCAGCATCGTAAACATTGTCACCATTCGGTGCTGCGTTTTGGTCAGCGCCTTGCTGTGCCTGTTGTGCCTCGGCTGCCGCCTTATAAAGCTTTTCGCTTACAGCATAAAGCTCTTTTTGAAGCTCTTCCTGCTTTGCCTTAATAAGCTCAATATCTTCACCCTTAACTGCTTCCTTTAAAGCATCCTTAGCGGTGTTGATTTTGTTCTTTTCATCTTCAGTAATCTTATCACCGAGGTCGGTTAAGGTCTTTTCGGTTGTGTAAATCATTTGGTCGGCATTATTTCTAATGTCAACTGCTTCACGGCGCTTCTTATCCTCTGCGGCATATTCTTCGGCTTCTTTAACTGCCTTGTCAATGTCGTCCTTAGACATATTGGTGTTAGAGGTAATAGTAATGTTGTTTTCCTTACCTGTGCCAAGGTCCTTAGCCGAAACGTGAACGATACCGTTTGCATCAATATCAAAGGTTACTTCGATTTGTGGCACACCGCGGGGAGCAGATGCAATACCGTCAAGGTGGAACACGCCAAGAGTTTTATTATCTCTTGCAAATTCACGTTCGCCCTGTAAAACGTGTACCTCAACCGAGGTTTGACCGTCAGCTGCGGTTGAGAAGATTTGGCTCTTCTTAGCGGGGATGGTTGTGTTTCGGTCGATAACCTTTGTAGAAATACCGCCCATTGTTTCAATACCGAGTGAAAGAGGTGTAACGTCCAAGAGAAGAAGACCCTTAACGTCACCGCCCAAAACACCTGCTTGAAGTGCTGCACCAAGTGCTACACATTCGTCGGGGTTGATGCCCTTAAAGGGCTCTTTACCCATAAAGTTTTTAACTGCTTCTTGAACAGCGGGAATTCTTGAAGAACCACCAACCATCAATACCTTGTTGATTTCGCCCTTCTCTAAACCCGAGTCTGCAATAGCTTGGCGAACAGGTGCCATTGTTGCTTCAACCAAATCCGCAGTAAGCTCGTTAAACTTTGCACGGGTTAAAGTGGTTTCAAAGTGCTTAGGACCTGTAGAGTCAGCAGTAATAAAGGGCAAGTTAATGTCGGTAGAGGTCATACCAGAAAGGTCGATTTTTGCCTTTTCAGCAGCTTCCTTTACACGTTGCATTGCCATTTTGTCGTTTGAAAGGTCAATGCCTTGTTCTGCCTTAAAGGTAGAAACGATAAAGTCCATAACACGCTTGTCAAAGTCATCACCGCCAAGCTTGTTGTTACCGGCTGTTGCCAAAACCTCTTGAACGCCGTCGCCCATTTCGATGATTGATACGTCGAAGGTACCGCCGCCAAGGTCGTAAACCATAACCTTTTGGTCATCTTCTTTGTCAATGCTGTAAGCCAAAGCAGCAGCAGTTGGTTCGTTAATAATTCTCTTAACTTCAAGGCCGGCAATTTTACCTGCATCCTTAGTTGCTTGACGCTGTGCGTCGGTAAAGTAAGCAGGAACAGTAATAACCGCTTCGCTAACAGTTGTACCAAGATAGCTTTCAGCATCGGCCTTTAATTTTTGAAGAATGATTGCTGAAATTTCTTGTGGGGTGTAATTTTTGCCGTCGATAGCAACTGTTTTAGATGTACCCATGTCACGCTTAATTGAGCTGATAGTTCTGTCAGGGTTGGTGATTGCCTGACGCTTTGCAACCTGACCCACCATTCTTTCGCCTGTTTTTGAAAATGCTACAACAGAGGGGGTAGTTCTGCCGCCTTCTGCATTAGCGATTACAACTGCTTCGCCGCCTTCCATAACAGCAACGCAAGAGTTTGTTGTACCTAAGTCAATACCAATAATTTTTCCCATAATAATTTTCTCCTTTTAATATATAAATGTTTTAATTTGCTACTTGAACCATTGCAGGTCTTATAACTGTCGAGCCGATTTTATAGCCCTTTTGCAAAACCTGTGTAATGGTGTTTTCAGCGACTGTGTCATCCTCAATGTGCATTACTGCCTCATGAAGCTCGGGGTTAAAGGTGTCGCCAACCTTTGCAATTTCTTCAATACCTAAATTGACTGCAACCCCCTCGAACTGCTTAACAATCATTTCAATACCTTTGATATAATCCTCGCTTCCCTTTTCGGAAAGTGCGGCGCGGTCAATGTTGTCTAAAATTGGTAAAAGCTGTTTTATAAGCCCTGCCTTTGCAAATTCGGCAACGGTCAGCTTTTCGCGTTCGGTGCGCTTTTTGAAATTATCAAATTCAGCGGCGGTGCGAAGAAGTAAATCATTTTTAATTTCAAGCTCGGCCTTTAAATTTTCAATTTCTATGTCTTTTTTGTTCTTTTTCTTTTCTGTTTTAACGGTGTCTTTATTCTCGTCCACTTAATCAATCCTCCATATCCTTTTGCGCCTCATAAATAAGTGCGCCAAGATTTTTTGCAATATATTCAATATTGGGGATAATGCGTTCATACGAAATTCGTTTAGGGGCTAAAACCGCAATATATCCACGATATTTATCAAAGCTGTTAAAGCTTGCGGCGATTATACTGCCGTCACCCAAAAAGCTGTAACCGCTTTCACTGCCGAAAATTACACCGTCGCCAACCCGTTCAAACATTGAGATAATTGGGTCACGGCTTTCAATAAGTGACAAAATTTGTCGTGCGTTTTCTTCGTTTCCGCTTATGTCATAAAGCTTAGAAAGTCCGCTTAAATCAACCGAAACATTTTCAATTTCGCTAACCGTTTCAAAAACTGCGGTTATAAGCGGCATTAAGCTGAAAGCGTCAAGCCCTGACATAGCAATTATGCTTTGCATATAGCCCTTTGTGAGCTCGCTTATTTGCTTTCGTTTGATTTTTTGGTCAACAATTTCATAAAAGCGATCCAAAAGCTCTTCGCCAAGATTTTGCGAAAGTCGCACAATTCGGTTTCGTGTTCGGCCATCGTTGGTAATCACAAGCAGCATTACCGAATTTCGACTAACCCTTAAGCACTCAACCCGCTTTACGACCGCCGCGTTATTGGTCATAAGACAGCTTATTACCGGAAAGCCCGTCATATCTGAAAGTATTTTGCCCACCGCAGAGGGTATTTTTTCGGGTGTTTCGGTAATTTTTTCAAAAGCGGCATCTATAAATGCCTTGTCTTCATCCGAAATTTCGCCCGTTGGCATCAGCTTTGAAACATAAAGCTTAAAACCGCTACTTGTAGGTATTCTACCCGCCGAGGTGTGCGGTTGCTCCAAAAGGCCAAGCTCACACAGCTCGCTCATTTCATTGCGAAGTGTTGCGGACGAGGGGGCGTTTTCAATCAGCTCGGTCAAAATTTTAGAGCCCACCGGTTCGCCGGTTTCAATATATGCCTTAACAATGGCCTTTAAAACTGCTTGTTTACGGGGGGTTAGCTCCAAAATTTTCACTCCCTTTCTTTTTTAGCACTCTCACCTATCGAGTGCTAACAACCTTATTATATCCTCATTTTTCCATTTGTCAATAGTTTTTTTGAAAAATAATTTGACTTTCCCTGACTTTTTTACAAATTGTTCATATTTTAACAATCGTTGCACCATTTATGCATTCGTGTTATAATAAGTATACGGTACACTTATTACATATTAAGGAAGTGTTTTTTTATGAAGCGTTTATTTTGTGTAATTTTTGCATTGTTATTGCTGCTTACGGGTTGCTCTGCCGCACCCGATGATAACGGCACACCCTCAAACACCGATTCGGGCGAGCACAGCGCTTATTACGCTGACAGGGTAAGCGTTGATAAAATGGCTTATTATTTTAATGATGTTTGCTTTGGTAACGAGTATGGTGCAGCAAAGAACATAATCACAAAATGGCAGGACCCCATTATGCTATATATTGACGGTGTTGCCTCTATGGGCGATTATGAGGTTTTAAATGATTTTATTGATTTTTTAAATGATATTGACGGTTTCCCCGGGATAATGGAAATTCACGATAAGTCCCAAGCAAATTTAGTTATTCATTTTTACGGTCTTGCCGAGTTTAAAAATGAGGTGGATGTGTCAAATGCAGTCGGTCTTGCCACCTATAATTTCAACAACGATACGGGTGTTATAACCGATGGTGATGTTTACATCTGCACTGACGAGCCCGAAAGCGAGCGCAAATCAATCATTTTAGAGGAAATGTATCAAGTGCTTGGCCCAACGAAAGACACCCTTGTAAGAAAGGACAGTATAATTTATCAGCGA
Organism: uncultured Clostridia bacterium; assembly: GCA_945983355.1. Classification (GTDB taxonomy): domain Bacteria; phylum Bacillota; class Clostridia; order Oscillospirales; family Acutalibacteraceae; genus UBA737. Next base: position 35,220 of record CAMFSU010000039.1, read on the forward strand.
GGCAATGCACCACAGCTTTCAAAAGAAGACAAAAGTATAATATCCTTGCTTTATAGCAGTCGCATAACCCCCGGTATGAGCATGGCCGAAAGCGAAGAAATTATTAGAGAAATTTATTACTAAAATTAAAACCGCGGTAGAAAATCTACCGCGGTTGTTTGTTATATTTAAAATACACTATTTGAATATAAATAGAGTGTTACATATCATTTTTACGTGATATGTAACAGATAACCTCTATATGCTCGGTATGGGGGAACATATCAACAGGTTGGATTTTGCGCACCTTATATCCTTTTCGTGTTAAAAACGAAAGGTCGCGTGCCAATGTTTCAGGGTTGCAGGAAATATAAACCACCTTTTCGGGTGAAAGGGTGATGAGCGAACGCAAAAATTCCAAGCTTGCCCCTGCACGTGGCGGGTCCATTATAACAAGGTCGACAGTTTCGCCTGTGACAGCAAGATTTGTCATAAATTTACCCGCATCATCCTCATAAAATTCAATGTTATCAACATCATTTAGCTTTGCATTAACCTTTGCATCCTTTACCGCATCGGCGTTAAGCTCGACACCAATTACACGCTTTGCTTTATCAGATGCCAAAATGCCAATTGTACCTGTGCCGCAATAAGCGTCTATCACCGTTTCGCTGCCATTTAAGTTTGCAAATTCAAGCGCCTTGCCGTAAAGCACAGCCGTTTGGGTGGGATTTACCTGATAAAATGCTTTTGGCGAAATGCGAAAGCGTTTGCCCATAAGCTCGTCTTCGATATATCCATCACCATAAAGCACCCTTGTTTCATTTCCAAGCACAAGGGATGTGCGTTTATTATTTACATTTTGAACTATTGTAGTAATTTCGCTATGTCGTGAAAGCAAAGCATTTACAAACTTGCTTTCGTTTGGGAAATCGGCAGTGCCCGTTACAAGCACCACCATAATTTGACCCAGCGTAAAACTGCGTTTTATAAGCACATGGCGAAGAAAACCTTTAAATGTGTTATCATCAAAGGTTTTAAGTTTAAAGCTTTTTAAAAGTTTTCTTATAGTTACAATTATTTCGTCAGCGGTTTTATCCTCTATCATACACTCATCAACAGGCACAATATTGTGTGTTGATGACTGATATACACCCGACAAAATCTTACCATTTTTGGTGGTGAACGCCGCCTGTACTTTATTGCGGTAATGGTATGGGTTTTCCATACCTATAATTTCGTTAATGTGGTGATACCGACCAAGCAATTTAATGCACTTAACCTGCTTAAAACTCAACTGCCTTTCATAAGGCAAGTTTTGAAGCTGACATCCACCGCATTTTTTGTAATTAGGACATTTTATATGCTCTGTCATAATTTCTCCAATAAATTATTTCAAATCAGCAAAGCTCAATTCCGACAACGCCGTATTTTTTCTGCTTGTCCAAAGAATAATACTGCTCCATATCCGAGGGCTTTGCCGTGTCTATATCATCCGTCGTATAACCGCATTTTAAAAGAGGTAGCACATTATATAAATCTTCAAAGCTATCAAATAAATGTAGCATCTTAACCGTTTTGGTTAGCTCCTCACCCGTGGCATTGTTTGTAAAAACAATGTTGTCTCCCGTTTTAATTTGCTGCCGCTTTTCATCATATAAGCGAAGCTCTATTGTCTTTTCGCCACTTTTAATCTTTTCAAAAGGGGCGGCGTGAAGGTTCATATAGTGCATAAGTTTACACACTCCTTGTTGCTTTTAATTGGATTTTTTCTTTTCTTTGACAGTTGTTATGGATGCTATGAGTTTTCTTCGAATTGTCCCGCATTTATTTACAAGCGCTTTATATGTATTCTCATCCATACTATTAACCTTGAAAAGAATTTCAAGCCAATATTCAGTTTCGTAACACTCTTTAAGAGCGATTTCTAATTTGTTAACAAAATCAGCGTTACTCTGTGCATATTTTGCTTCATGTGTATTCGCACCTATTGAGGAGCAGGAGCGCAACAGTTGATTAACAAACACCGCACGCCCTTTTATACTATCACAAATTGCGGTCATTTCAACAATGAGTTCCACCGCCAATTCTTTAATCGTTTTTTCGTTCATATTTTTCCTTTCTGCGATATACTCGCAAAGCTCGTGCGATATATTTGTATGCCAAATGCGATATAACCTCATCTCATTCGGTTGCGATATGATATAAATTCCTTTCCTCATCCCGCAGGGATATATCGCGCCTTTGGTATATCGCATCCCGCAGGGATATATCGCAAATTCCGTCAGGAATTTATATCGCTGCGAAGTTGTCTTCGCAAAACCGCAACAACTTCGCAATGCGAAGTTCTTGGGAATAAATCAGCCGGGGTATATTCCTCTAATTTATACCCCTCTTCAGAGAAGATTTTAATATCACGTGCAAAGGTTGCGGGGTCGCAAGAAATATAAACCACTCTTTCGGGACAAAAATCGTTTGCAATAATTTTAATAAGCTCGCTGTCACAGCCCTTTCTTGGTGGGTCAACAATTACTGTGTCGGGCTTAATGTTTTCACATTTAAGTTGCTCGGCGGCGGCTTTGGCATCACCGCAAATAAACCTTGCGTTTTCTATACCGTTTTCTTTGGCATTAAATTCGGCATCCTTTACCGCTTCGGGAATAATTTCAACACCAATTACCGATTTTGCACCCTTTGCCATTGAAAGCCCGATTGTACCGGCCCCGCAGTAAAGGTCAATAATATTCTTACCCTGTGGCTTTGCATATTCGGCGGCTTTGTTATAAAGCTTTTCGGCCATAACGGTGTTAACCTGATAAAAAGACAATGGCGATAATCTAACCTTAACCCCCGCCAAAATGTCGGTAATATAATCACTGCCGTAAAGGGTTTTGCAGTTGTCCCCCAAAATTACATTGGTGTTTTGCTTGTTTATGTTAAGCACAACGCTTTTAAGCCCATCACCACAAATTGCTTTCAGTTTATCTATAATAATTTCGCTTTTTGGCAAATTATCACCGTTTATAACAAAGCAAACCATTATTTCGTTTGTTTTTTCGCCCTTGCGGATATAAAGGTGGCGAACAAGCCCCTGATGCTTTTCTTCATTATAAATGCTTATGTTATATTCTTTAATAAAATTGGTAACAGCTTTTGAAATTTCGCTAAAAACAGGTGGTTGCAAAAGGCAGTCGCCACACTCGATAATGCGGTGCGAATGAAAAGCGTAAAAGCCCACTCCCCCATTTTCACTTATTGGGTATTGCGCTTTGTTGCGGTAGCGGTCGCATTTATCGTATAAAATCGGTTGCGGCTCTAAATTCACACCGCCAATGCGCTTTACCGTTTCCCTTACTTTGTTTGATTTAAGTGATAGCTCGGCCTCGTAATTTATATGCCTAAAAACACAGCCGCCGCAACGGTTAAAGCTTTGGCAGTCATTTTCAATTCTCGCTTTTGACGGGGTGATTATTTCCATTACCTTGCCGTAAGCGTAATTCTTTTTAACCTTAAGGGCTTTAACTTTTACAATGTCGCCCACAGCAGTAAGAGGTACAAAAACCGCCATACCGTCCACCTTACCGACGCCGCTTCCTTCGTTTGTGACATCAACGATTTCCATAATAAATTCATCATTTTTACGCAATTTCACCCCACCTTTCTTATTTTAAAAAAGTATACCATAAATCCCCTAAAAATACAATAATTCATCACTTATTCGAAACCTTCTTCTTATACTCAGACGGTGTCATATTCATATGCTTTTTATAAAGCCGAAAAAAGTTAGAATAATTTTGAAAACCCACCCTAAGATACGCCTGCTCAATCGGGGTATTAACCCGAATCAAATCGTTAAAAGCCGAAATTCGACGGAAAATTACGTAATTCCACACCGTTACACCCACCTGTTCCTTAAACAGACGCGATATATAAAATTTATCCACAAAAAACTCTTTTGCAATCTCTTCCAAGCTTATATCCGTATGGAATTTTTGGTTAATATAAGCAATTACATTATTTATAATTTTGTTATCGACCGACTTGGTTTTTTCAACCGTAGAGTCCCCTATTATTTTTCTGATTTTAGATAAAATTTCAACCATTTTGCATTGTGAAACTAATTTATCGGTATCGGTCGGTTTCTTAACAAGCTCCAATAATTCCAACAGTAACACGTCAATTTTATCTTTTTCTATTAATTCTTTCGGTATTTTGTTATCATAACCGTCCTCACGTTTATAAAACGGTTCAAAGAACGCTTCACCCACCGAACCGAAATTTTCTAATAAACTACTGTTAAAGTAAAGCACCAAGCGTTCATGATATTTTCCATCCTCAACAACGCAATGATATAATTCCGACGGCTTTAGTAATATAAGGTCGCCGTCCTTTATATCATATTTTTTACCTTCGATTTTAATTTCTCCAATACCTTTTATAAAATAAATAAATGAAAAGTCAACGTCATAGTGAAGATATTGCGTTGTGGACTTACCTGCAAACTCACCAATTGTATAATGCAATCTAAAGCCCGTATTACCGTCGTATAATTCCTTAATATAATTTTCATTCATATTAACACTCCAACAGTTTTATATCAATATTGTACATATTTTTGCCAATATTGTCAATTGTATATTCAATATTTACTCGTATAATATAGTGGACTTAAAATTAAAAAAGGATGATAAGAATGGTAGATAAGAAAAAAGCCCGTAGTTTGGCAGTACTTTTACTGTAACTTATATGGCGAGCTACATAACACGAATTAATTTCGGCGCCATTATTTCAGAAATTGAAGCCCAAACCGGCATAGCACGCACCCTGCTTTCCATGTCGGTTACCGGTGGCTTTATTACATACGGTGTCGGTCAAATAGTAAGTGGCATTTGCGGCGACTATTTTTCCCCTAAAAAACTTGTAAGCTTAGGACTTGCCGCTTCAGTAGCAATGAACTTGCTTATGATGATAAGCAGCAACCCTTATGTTATGCTCATTATATGGTGTGTAAACGGTTTTGCACAAGCATTTATGTGGCCGCCGATTGTTAAAATTATGGTTGAGGTTTTTTCTGAAGAATATTATAAAAAAATGGCCGTCAGAATATCTTGGGCGAGCTCGTACGGTACCATTGCAATTTACCTTATAGCCCCTTTAATTATAACCCTTTTAAATTGGCGGTTTGTTTTTCTTTTTTCTGCAATATGCGGTATTATTACCATATTCTTATGGAACAAATTTGCCGTGGATATTGACCGCACTAAAAAAGTTAAAGCAACAACACAAACAAACAAAAATGCAAACTATTTGCTTTTAACCCCTGTCGTAATAGGTATTATGATTGCAATTATTTTACAGGGTATGCTTCGTGATGGCGTTACAACCTGGATGCCCACCTATATTGACGAGGTTTACCATTTAGGCACCGCCGTTTCAATTTTAACCGGCATTGTTATGCCCTTATTCAGTATCGGCTGCACACAAATCACCTCTAAGCTGTACCGCCACAAAATTAAAAATCCCGTTACCTGCTCGGTTATTATGTTTGTAATCGGCAGTGCGGTTTCAGTAACCCTTTATTTATGTTCGGGTGCCAACGCAATTATTTCCGTTTTATGCTCGGCAACACTTACAGGTGCTATGCACGGCGTATCATCAATGCTTACCGCTATGGTACCGCCATACTTTAAAAAGCACGGCAACGTCTCCACCGTTACAGGTGTTTTAAATGCCTGCGCATACGTAGGTAGCGGTATTTCAACCTTCGGAATAGCAATACTTTCCGAAAACTTCGGTTGGCAAATGAACATACTTATATGGTGCTTAATTACTATATTAGGAACAATAATATGCTTCGCTTGTATTAAACCATGGAAAAATAAATTTCAAATATAAAAAATCGCTATACACATTTAAATAATGTGTATAGCGATTTTATTTTAGTTTATACCTAATTTTTCCTCGGTTGCAACGATAATGTCGTTTTTTTGCAAAAGGGCTACAACCTCGTCCGCTTCAGCAAGCTGTAAAATCATATAAGCGTTTTCATCAGCGTGACCGAAAATTGAATACATATAGCTAACATCGACATTAGCGTTTGCCAAAACCCGTAAAAGTGTGTTAAGACCACCCGAAACATTGGGCACTGCAACTGCCAAAACATCAGTTGTGGTGGCAATGGCGCCGTTTTCCTTTAAAACGGTTAATGCTTTTTCAGTGTCATCAGCAATAATGCGAAGAAGACCATAGTCAGTGGTTTCAGCAATATTTAAGGCACGAAGGTCAATTTTATTATCAGCCAAAAGCTGTGTAATTTCCAAAAGGCGACCTGCCCTGTTTTCCAAAAATACGGTAATTTGTTTAATTGCCATTATAATTCCCTCCTATATCTTGCGCTTGTCAATTACGCGAACTGCCTTGCCTTCACTTCTGGCAATTGACTTTGGCTCAACAAGGCGAACCTTTGCGTAAATACCAAGCATTGCTTTAAGGGCTGAAACAAGCTCTTTTTCCATTTCGGTAATATGACCAAGTGAGTCAGAGAAGATTTCGGGTGTCATTTCAACCAAAACCTCAATAGTGTCGCTGTGGTTTACACGGTCAACAACAATTTGATAATTTGCGGGATAGCCGTTTTCTAAAAGCACCGCCTCGATTTGTGACGGGAATACATTAACGCCCTTAACAATAAGCATATCGTCGCTTCTGCCCATTGGCTTGTGCATTTTAACAAGGGTACGACCGCAGGAGCATTTTTCACGGCTTAAAACGGTAATATCCTTTGTGCGATAGCGAAGAAGCGGGAAGGCTTCCTTGGTAATTGAAGTGAATACCAGCTCACCCTGACTGCCCTCGGGTAAAACCTCCAAAGTGTCGGGGTCGATAATTTCAGCAATAAAGTGGTCCTCGTTAATGTGCATACCTGTTTGTTCGCTACATTCAAAGGCAACACCGGGGCCGCTTGTTTCGGTAAGACCGTAAATATCATACGCTTTAAGACCTAATTGCGCTTCAATATCGTGGCGCATTTCTTCGCTCCACGCTTCAGCGCCAAAAATACCTGCTTTTAGCTTAATTTGGTCCCTAAGACCACGTTCGTGGATGCTTTCTGCCAAATATTCGGCATAGGATGGGGTGCAGCAAATAATGGTTGCGCCCAAATCTGTCATAAACTGTAACTGTCTGTCGGTATTGCCCGAAGACATTGGAAGAGTAAGACAACCTACCTTGTGACTGCCTCCGTTCATACCGGGGCCGCCTGTGAAAAGACCATAACCGTAAGCAACCTGACAAACATCCTCGTTAGTTCCGCCTGCCGCAACAATAGCACGGGCACAGCAATCCTCCCACAAATCAACGTCGTGTTGGGTATAAAACGCAACCACACGCTTGCCTGTAGTACCCGAGGTTGACTGAATTCTCACACAATCAGCTAGGGGCTTTGCCAAAAGACCGTAAGGATATGCCTCTCGCAAATCGTCCTTTGTTAAAAACGGAAGCTTATGTAAATCTTCAATACCCTTAATATCATCGGGTGTAACACCCTTTTCTTCCATCTTTTTGCGGTAATATGGCACGTTATCCCAAACGTGCTTTACCTGGGCCACAAGTCGTTCGTTTTGAAGTGCAACCATTTCCTCGCGACTGGCACACTCCATATCCTTTTGATAATATCTCTCTGCCATTTTAAATTACGCCTCTCTACCTAATAAGAATGCTTTCTTATTTAGCTCTAAAAACTTGGGTGGCACGCTTTGCTCAATAGCTGTCATCCATTCTTCTATTGTAAAGTCAAAATATTTTGACAATTTACCCATAAGCACAATATTAACCGCCTTTGAGTTACCTGCCGCTTCCGCAAGCGATAAAGCATCAAAAGCATTTAAATCAACACCAAGGTTTTTGATTTTTGCCTCTAATTCGGTTGGATATTCGCAAGCACCGATAATAACAGGCATTGGGTTTACCTGTTGGGTGTTGGTAATCATTTTACCGCCTTGCTTTAAATATTCAACCCAACGAGCCGCCTCTAACATCTCGAAAGAAACGATATAATCGGCCTCGCCCTTATCAATAACGGGGGAATAAACCTTGTCGCCATATCTAACATAGGTTACAACACTTCCGCCGCGTTGGCTCATACCGTGAACCTCGCTAACCTTAACATCATAGCCCTTTGATAAAAGAATTCGGCCCAAAAGCTTACTTGCAAGTAATGTACCCTGTCCGCCAACGCCGACAATCATAATATTTTTTGTTTGCATTGCCTTTACGCCTCCTTCACATTTTCGAAAACATCAAACTTGCACATTTGCGAGCATACGCCACAGCCGGTGCAAAGGGTGTTATCAATTTTAACCTTGCCGTCAATTACGCTGATTGCAGGACAACCGATTCTCATACAAGATTTACAACCAATACACTTATCGGTATTTACCTTAATAGGTCCGGCATGCTTAACATATTTTAAAAGCGCACAAGGACGGCGTGAAATAATAACGCTTGGCTCTTCTTTTTGAAGCTCCTCTTTAATAACAGTATCACATTCAGAAAGATTATATGGGTCAACCACGCGAACGCTGTTAATACCAACACTTCTGCAAAGGGCTTCTAAATCAATTTTACTTGCGGGGTCGCCCTTTAAGTTGTAACCTGTGGTGGGGTTTTGCTGGTGACCTGTCATACCTGTAATTGAGTTGTCAAGTATAATAACAGTTGAATTTGAGCCGTTATATGCGATATTTATAAGACCTGTAACACCCGAATGCATAAAGGTAGAGTCACCTATAACTGCAACTGTGTTTTTATCGGTAGCACCGTCGTTTGCCTTGTTAAAGCCGTGAATAGAAGATACCGAAGCACCCATACAAATAGTGCTGTCAATAGCGGTAAGGGGAGCAACTGCACCAAGTGTGTAGCAACCAATATCACCCATAACGGTGAGTTTGTTTTTCTTTAATGTATAGAACAAACCGCGGTGTGGGCAACCCGCACACATAACGGGTGGGCGCATTGGAATATTTTCAGAAAGGGCAACACCCTTTGGTGCTTCTCCACCCAATTTTTCAGCCACAAGGTTTTGACTGAATTCGCCAATATTACCGAAAATTTCTTTGCCGGCAACATTAACGCCAATGTTTTTGCAGTGGGTTTCAATAATACCGTCAAGCTCTTCCACAACAATTACATTTTTAACTGTTTTTGCAAAATCTTTAATTTTGTTAATTGGAAGCGGGTTAATCATACCAAGCTTTAACACAGGGTATTTATCGCCGAAAACTTCCTTAACATACTGATAGCTTGTTGAAGAGGTAATAATACCAACGGTATTGTCGCTTCCCTCTTCGGTTCTGTTAAACCAAGCGGTTTCAGCATAAGCTATTAAATCAAGTGTGCGCTGTTCAACAATGGGGTGGCGCTTTTTAGCGTTGCCGGGCATCATTATGTATTTTTCGCCGTTTTTAACATATTCCTTTTGGGCGATTTCTAAACGTTCGCTTTCCTCAATAACGCTTTGAGAGTGAGCAACACGGGTACACATTTTTATAAAAATAGGTGTGTCAAACTTTTCGGAAATTTCAAACGCTTCTTTAACAAAAGCAATAGATTCGGCACTATCGCTTGGCTCTAACATCGGGATTTTTGATGCAATTGCATAATGGCGAGAATCCTGCTCGTTTTGAGAGGAATGCATACCCGGGTCATCAGCAACACCGATAATAAGACCTGCATTAACACCTGTGTAAGCAACTGTGAAAAGTGGGTCAGCCGCTACATTTACACCAACATGCTTCATACCGCAAAAGCTGCGCTTACCCGCAAGGCAGGCACCGAAAGCCGTTTCTAATGCAACCTTTTCATTAGGCGCCCATTCTGCATATATTTCATTGTATTTTGCGGCATACTCAGTAATTTCGGTACTGGGTGTGCCGGGATAACTTGACACAAACGAACAGCCCGCTTCGTAAAGACCGCGCGCCACCGCCTCGTTTCCAAGCATAAGTTTTTTCATTGATTTGCACCTCGGTTTTTGCTGTGATATAACATCACAATTTAATATATAGTTCATTATAAAGCATATCTATAACAAAAGCAAGACGGGAATTATTAAATTTCTCGCCTTGCTTTAAACTCTAAATTTGTTACTTTTCTTCCAAGGCGCGCTTAGCCGAAACGGTAACCTCTACATCATAACCTGCAAATTTATTGTCAACATCCTGCGGCTTAGTTTTTTGTGTAAGCAAGCTAATAATCGGTACAATAATAAGACCGCCAACCATTGCAAACACACCTGAATGTAATGAGGTTTTAAATATAAAGCCCAAAACATCACCCGAAAGAGCAATAACACCCAAGGATTTAAGCAGCTGGATTAATGTTACGCCAACACCAAACCCGAAGGATGTCCAAACAGCTGCACGGGTTGTTTTTTTCCAATAAAGACCGTATAAAAACGGTGCTAAGAATGAGCCCGCCAAGGCACCCCAAGAAACGCCCATCATTTGAGCAATAAACATTGACTTTGACCAAATAGAGTCTTTAAGAATAGCGATAACTGCCGAAAGAACAATAAAGAAAACGATAAGCAGACGCATTACCAAAAGCTTTTTCTTTTCAGCAACATTCTTTTTTTCTTCGGGGATGATAACATCCAAGGTAAGAGTTGATGCCGAGGTCAAAACAAGAGATGAAAGTGTAGACATTGAAGCAGAGAGCACCAACACAATAACAATGCCGATTATGTAGGGTGAAAGATTTGAAAGCATTGTGGGAACAATGGTATCAAACTTACCGCCTGTTGCGGCAAAGGCCTCGTCACTGACAAAAAGCTTGCCGTAACCACCAAGGAAGTAGCAACCGCCTGCAACAATAGTTGCAAATACTGTTGAAATAATAGTTCCCTTTTTAATTGCGGCTTCGTTAGAAATTGCATAGAATTTACCAACCATTTGAGGAAGTCCCCAAGTGCCCAGTGAGGTTAAAAGAACAACTACAAAAAGGAACACAGGGTCAGGACCCATAAAGGAAGCATATTCCCAGCCACTTTTTTCTGCCAAAAGCTCGGTAGATTTCATAAAGCCGCCGTTTTGATTAAGCACGGCAAAAATTACAGCAACAATACCAACAAGCATTACAATGCCCTGAATAAAATCGTTGATGGCAGTAGCCATATATCCGCCGAAAATTACATAAACACCTGTGAGTGCCGCCATTACAACAATGCACACCCAATAAGGAATTTCAAATGCAATATTAAAAAGACTGGAAAGACCGTTATAAAGCGATGCGGTATATGGAATAAGGAAAACAAACACAATAAACGATGCCGCAATTTTCAGCACTTTGGAATCATAACGCTTTTGGAAAAAGTCAGGCATTGTTTTTGAGTTTAAATGCTGTGTCATAACACGTGTGCGTCGACCCAAAATATTCCAAGCAAGAAGTGAACCGATAAACGCATTACCAAGACCAATCCAAGTGGACGCAAGGCCAAAGTTCCAACCAAACTGACCCGCATAGCCAACGAAAATTACCGCCGAAAAGTACGAGGTGCCATAGGCGAATGCCGTAAGCCACGGGCCGACATTACGGCCACCTAAAACAAAGCCGTTAACATCGGTTGCGTGCTTTTTACAATAAACACCAACTGTAACCATTGCTGCGAAAAAAACAAAAACCAATATTGCGGTAAAAATTTCTGCTGTCATTTTAAACCCTTCTTTTTAATTTAACTGTTTATTTGTGCTTCGACAAGACTTACCTTGCAGTATTTTTCACGAAGCACGGGTTTTTCAATTTTGCCTGTGGGATTGCGGGGAACCTTGTCAAAAATAATCTTTCTCGGTCTTCTGTAACGGGGAAGCTCTTTGCAAAATTCGGTAATTTCATCCTCTGTACAGGTAATGCCCTCTTTAATTTCAATAATAGCGGCGGCAATTTCGCCAAGGCGGGCATCGGGAAGACCTATAACCGCAACATCCTTTATCTTGTCAAATTTTCTAAGCTCATCCTCAATTTGAACAGGATAAAGGTTTTCACCGCCCGAAATTACAACATCCTTTTTTCTGTCAACAAGGTAAATAAAACCATCCTCATCAACCTTTGCCATATCACCTGTGAAAAGCCAACCGTCCTTTAAAATTTCGTTGGTGGCTTCTTCGTTTTTATAATAACAGTCCATAACACCTGGGCCCTTGACTGCCAATTCACCAACATCACCCTGTGCTACCTCGTTGCCGTTTTCGTCAACGATTTTTACCTCCCAAAGATAACCGGCCTTACCGATAGCACCAACCTTATGTACATTTTCAACACCAAGATGCACACAACCGGGGCCGATAGATTCGCTCAAACCGTAGTTTGTGTCATATTGATGATTTGGGAAATGCTTGAGCCAACGCTTAATAAGTGAGGGGGGAACTGGCTGTGCGCCGATATGCATTAAGCGCCATTGCGAAATGAGATAATCCTGAAGATTTATTTTGCCCGATTCAATAGCATCAAGGATATCCTGTGCCCAAGGCACCAGAAGCCAAACAATTGTGCATTTTTCTTCGGTCACGGTGCGAAGTATCCATTCGGGCTTAACACCGCGAAGAAGTACCGCCTTGCTGCCCGACAAAAGTGAGCCAAACCAGTGCATTTTAGCACCCGTATGGTAAAGTGGCGGAATGCAAAGAAAAACATCATCGCGCGTTTGCGAGTGATGGTTTTGCTCGGTATAACAAGATGCAACAAGTGCACGGTGGCGGTGAAGAATTGCCTTTGGAAAACCGGTTGTACCCGACGAAAAATAAATTGCACCAAAGTCATCTTCATTAAGTAAAACTGCGGGCGCTTGGGTAGAGCAATAGTTCATAAGCCGTACGCCATCTTCAGCATAATCGGGCTTACCCTTACCTATAAAGAACATTGTTTTAATTTTGGGAAGCTGGTCATAAACAGTGTCCATACGGCCGATAAATTCAGGACCAAAAACCAAAACCGAACAATCTGCCAAATCAAGACAATATTTAATTTCTTCACCCGAATATCTGAAATTAAGGGGTACTGCAATGCAGCCCGCCTTTAAAATGCCAAAATAAATGGGCAACCATTCAAGCGAATTCATTAAAAGAATTGCAACCTTTGTACCCCGCTGGAAGCCACGGCTTAAAAGTAAATTAGCAAAGCGGTTTGCCTTACGGTCAAATTCTGCCCAAGTTAACTCTCTTCTATACGGTGCATCAATGGCGCTTTCGATAAGACTTGCCTCTCGCCAGGTGACCGCTTTGTCACGGTCTTCCGATGGGTTAACCTCTACCAAAGCAACCTCACCGCCGTAAAGTCTTGCATTTCTTTCCAAAAAGTCTGCAATAACCATTTTATTCCTCCTAAAACACTTTAACGATTTAACACTTTAACATTTTAACACTTTAAAGCGTTGGTGTCAAGTGTATATTTAAAAAAAATGTTGTTTTTGCATTTATATGTTGGTATAATTATATTGTAATAATTTTGAAAAGGGTGTTTATATGTTTAAAAAGACAATTTGTTGCTTACTTGTTGCAATAATTTTAATAACTCTTTCGGGCTGTTTTGAAGCTAAAAAGCCCGAATTTCCAAGCTTTGATCAAAGCACCACCTCATTGCCGGACAGCAGTGCTTCAAGCAATACCACAACCGAAAGTGATAAAAACACCACCACCTCTAAACCAACGCAGAGCAAACCCACACAAAGTAAACCGTCACTGAGCAAGCCCACCCAAAACACCTCTGGCGGTGTGGTGATTGAAAAGCCAACACAAACCGTAACAAGCGAAAACACATCGGTTTCCTCCCCTACAATTGAGGCGCCCGTTGTACCCAACACGCCCCACACCCCATTATCAAAGGATAAATATTATCAATATTTAACACTTGATGAAAAGGGCAAAGAAATTTATAAGAAAATTTCCACCGCCATTGAAACAACCCAAAATGTTGTTAATTTAAAAGACTTTAAGGTGGATTTTGACACCGTTTGGCAAATATATCAAAAGCTTATTACCGACAACCCGCAGTATTTTTGGGTTTCAAAATTTATTACCTACACCGAAACCACAGAAAACGGGCAAAGTATGTTGGTCGATTTTTATATTTCCTATACCGACGGCGATGTAACCGACACCTTTGATGACAAAAGTCAGCTTATTGTGGTTGCCAACCGCCAAAAAATTCAAAACCAAATTGATAATGTAAACCAAAAAATTAAAGCTATACTTTCAAGCATCCCCGCAAATGCGCCTGTAATTAATAAAGAAAAGCTTATACACGATGCGGTACTTAAAGCTGTTTCTTATGATTACGATGCCGTTAACAAAGCACCTTCCAAAAATAATTACCCTCGTGTGTGGGATATTTACGGCGCACTTTGTAATCAAAAAGCCGTGTGTGAAGGGTATTCAAAATTATTTCAATATTTGTGCTATCAGGTTGGTATAAATTCAACCTTTGTGCATGGCACAAGCGAAAACCAACCGCACGCGTGGAACACCGTAAACCTTGACGGCGGTTGGTATCATATAGACACCACTTGGGACGATGCTTCAGACAGCGGTATGCCGTTATATGATTATTTTAATCTTACTAGCGAAGAAATTTGTGCCGACCACACAATTGACCAAAAAGACATTGCTGTACCCACCGCAACCGCTACTGAATATAGCTTTACAAATACCTTTGGTATGAAGCTAAAAAATCTTACATCTGCACCGCTTAATTACCAAAAGGCGATTGATTATGCTGTTCAGTTTGACAGCCCATATCTTTATATTATGGTGGACCAACAAAATATAAGCCATGCTTACAGTAATTATTTGATGATGTATTTTTGGGGTCCTAACAGTGAAGTGAGACAATATATAAAAAATAAAGGTTACCAGCTTTCTTTTGAAGAAAACACAATAACCTATACCGACAGTTGTATATTCATAAAGCGAAAATAAATAAAAACGGCTCGATTAATCATCGAGTCGTTTTTTAGTTTTCTTTTCGGTGTAAAGCCCAATATTAAATGTTAAAATTCTTGAAAGCACTGCCGCCAAGGCAAAGTACCCTGCACCGCCAATGCCAAAAAATTCAAGCCCCAGCATAAAGGCCGCGGCGGTGCATTTTGTGGCACCTCCAAAAAGTACTACCGTGCCGACAGCCGCAGAAAAGGTTGGTGAAATTCCCAATAAAGTACCCAATGCCGCGCCCAAGGTTGCGCCCACAAAAAGTGCGGGGACAATTTCACCACCCTTAAAGCCCGCAGCATTTGTAATGGCGGTAAATATAATTTTAAAGGCAAAAGCCAAATAACACACAGTGCCCGTTTTTAAAACATTTTCGATTATATGCATACCGCCGCCGTTATAGTCGTTATTGCCAACAAGCAGCGTTAAACCAATTATTAAAACACCGCCAACCACGATTCGAAGATATGCATTTTTGAAAAGCTTTTTAAATAAATCGGCAATAAAACGAAGCGCCAAACAAAACAGCATTGTAACCACCGAACAAGCAACGATAAGCGCAACAACCTTTAAAACCGAAATTGCATTAAATTTCGGTAATGGCGGCAAGCCAAATCTTTCGGGGTGAACGCCTAAAAGCTTTGCTACTGCAAACGCACCAAAGCTTGATACCACAAGGGGTAACACCGATTTGAAATAAAACCTTCGGCTTATATAAATAATTTCAAGCCCAAACGCCAGGGCAGTTAGGGGCACGGTGAAAACCGATGAAAACATAGCCGTCATACCGCAAAGCAGTAATATTTTTAACTTTTCATCCTTTAATTTTAAAGTGTTAGCGATGGGTGAAGCAATGCCGCTGCCTATTTGCAGGGCTGCACCCTCCTTTCCGGCCGAGCCACCAAAAAACTGTGTAATGGCTGTGCCGACGAAAACCGCAACCGAAAGTAAAAATGGGCTTTTACCGCCATTTTTGACAGCCGAAAAAACCGTGTGTATATTTTGCTTTTCAACCTTTAATACCTTAAAAAGCGAAACAGTTAAAAGACCGCCGAGCGGTAAGATATAAACGAGCCAATTATACTGTCCAAAAACACCGTTTGCAAATTTTAAGGTATGCGCAAACAAAGCGCCCACACCGCCGCACAAAACGGCAGTTATAACAGCACCTAAAAGCAAAAGTGCGTATTCTTTTTTAGCGTTTGTTTTCTGCATTTTAAACTTCCCCTGTCTTTACAAATGAAATTTTACCACTCTTCCAAGTCATTTGCAACCTTATCTATTGAGAAAAATTTTATTTTATGCTACAATTAACTAAACAAATTATAGGAGGATTTTTATGAAAACAAAGCTCCCCCCTCGTTTTTGGTGTGCTATCACCCTGTTTTCACTTATCGGACAGGTTGCGTGGGTAGTTGAAAATATGTATTTTAATGTTTTCATTTACAAAATGTTCAACGCCTCGGCCGATGATATCGCCCTAATGGTTGGCGCTTCCGCAGTTGCCGCTACCGTAACAACAG
This sequence comes from uncultured Clostridia bacterium, assembly GCA_945983355.1. Lineage (GTDB taxonomy): Bacteria > Bacillota > Clostridia > Oscillospirales > Acutalibacteraceae > UBA737. The sequence goes on from CAMFSU010000039.1 coordinate 51,697, forward strand.
TGTTTATGGGCGCCCTTTCCGACCGCATTGGCAAACGCAAGCTTTTTATTTGCGGCGGTTATATTTTATGGGGCATTTCAATTTTCAGTTTTGTGCTTATTAAAGCCGATATTATTTCCCCGCTTTTCCCGTCGGTCACCGCAATTTCTTCGCTTTGTGTTACATTGGTTATAATTTTAGACTGCGTTATGACTTTTTTCGGCTCTACCGCAAACGATGCCGCCTTTAACGCATGGCTTACCGATTCAACCGATTCTTCCAACCGCGGTGCAGTTGAGGGCATAAACGCCATGATGCCGCTTGTTGCAATTTTGGTGGTTTTCGGCGGTTTTATGTTTTTTGATTTAGAAAATCCGCAAAGCTGGTCGCTTATTTTTACCATTATCGGCACTGTTGTTTTAGTTATTGGTGTTTTGGGCATTTTTCTTATTAAGGACACACCCATCGAAAAGCCAGAGCAAAGCTATTTAAAATGTATTTTTTACGGCTTTATGCCAAAAACAATTAAAAACAATCTTTCGCTTTATTTAACCCTTGCGGCATTTGTTGTGTTTAACATTTCAATTCAAATTTTTATGCCTTATTTAATTATTTATTATGAAAAATCTCTCGGAATGACCGACTATGTTTTCATAATGGCACCCGCAATTATAGTTGCCGCCGTTGTAACTGCCTTTTGGGGCAGAGTTTACGATAAAAAGGGCTTTAATTTTTCATCCGCAATTGCAATTTTGTCACTTTGCATTGGTTATATCATTTTGTTTTTCACAAAAACCACTCTGCCTGTATTTATCGGCTCACTCTTTATGATGTGCGGTTACCTTTCAGGTATGGCGGTTTTCGGTGCAATGATTAGGGACAACACCCCTGAAAATAAAGCAGGTATGTTCCAAGGTCTTCGCATTTTTTCACAGGTTTTAATACCCGGTATTGTTGGCCCTGCTATCGGCTCTGCCGTGCTTAAAAATGCCGAAACCGTTTTAAATAACGACGGTACAACCTCGTTTTTGCCAAACGAAAATATCTTTTTGGCGGCTCTTGTTGCCGTGTTACTGCTTATCCCCTTTTTATTCGTTATAAAAAAGAAAAAGGAACTGATTAAATGAAGCAAAAATTTGCGACCCTTTACACCCCGTTTGAAAAAGATTTGAATATAGATATGCCTTGGGATGAATACCCACGACCACAGCTTGTGCGTGACAGCTTTATAAATCTTAACGGCAGGTGGAATTTAGAAATTAACCGCGGCGGCAAAATCGTTAAAAGCGGTGAAATTATTGTACCCTTTCCCCTTGAAAGTCGGCTATCAAACTTTGAATTTTTAAAAAAGAAAAATGATATTTTAATTTACACAAAAAACTTTAACCTTAACAAAACCGACAAAACCGCGCTTTTGCATTTCGGTGCGGTTGACCAAGAGTGTAAGGTTTTTGTAAACGATAATTTTATCGGTGAAAACATTGGCGGTTATCTTCCCTTTTCGTTTGATATAACCGCCCACCTTAAAGATGGCGAAAACACTTTAAGGGTTGAGGTTATAGACCGACTCGATACAGATTTAGCATCCGGCAAGCAATGTAAAAAGCGTGGCGGTATGTGGTACACCGAAACCAGCGGTATTTGGCAAACCGTATGGCTTGAACAAGTGCCGAAAAATTATATTAAAAACATTAAAGTAACACCTAACCTTTCTGGCTTTGAAATTAAGGTTTTGGGCGGTGAAGAGCATAAAACCCTTAAAATAGATGGTGAAAGCTTTAATTTTACAGGCGATACCGCAAATATTGAAATTAAAAACCCAATAAATTGGTCACCCGAAAACCCGCATCTTCATCACTTTACATTAAAGTCGGGCGAGGATGAAATCAAGTCCTACACAGCGCTTCGCACGGTTGAAATAAATGGTGATAAAATTTTACTAAACGGTAAGCCATACTTTTTCCACGGGCTTTTGGACCAAGGTTATTTTAGTGACGGTATTTACACCCCCGCCACCCCAAAGGCGCTTGAAAACGATGTTTTAAAAATGAAGGAGTGTGGCTTTAACACACTTCGCAAGCATATTAAAATTGAGCACGAGCTATTTTATTATTACTGCGATAAGCACGGTATGGTGGTTTTTCAAGACCTTGTAAACAACGGTAAATACAGCTTTTTAATTGACACCGCTTTGCCGACAGTTGCATTTAAAAAAGGCATTACCCATAAGGCAACACCCTTTCGCCGTGAACAATTTATTAAAAATTCGCTTGACACCATAAACCTTTTATATAACCACCCCTGTGTCTGCTATTACACCCTTTTTAACGAGGGTTGGGGGCAATTTTCAACTGATGAAATGTTTGATTTGATGAAAAGCACCGACGCAACACGCGTGTGGGATGCAACTTCGGGTTGGTTTCAAACAAATAAAAGCGATGTTTTAAGCGAGCATATTTATTTTAAGCCCTTAAAGCTTAAAAACGATGGGCGACCGCTTGTTTTATCAGAATTTGGGGGCTATTCCTCCAAAATAGAGGGGCACGTGTTTAACATAAAAAACACATATGGCTATAGGTTTTTTGCCGACAATGAGGAATTTAAAAAAGCACTTTTAAAGCTTTATTATAATGAGGTTATCCCCCAGATTAAACAAAACGGACTTTGCGCTACAATTTTAACACAGGTAAGCGATGTCGAGGATGAAACCAACGGGCTTTTAACCTACGACCGACAGGTTTTAAAGGTGTGCGAAAATGAAATGAGAGATTTAGCAAACACCCTTAAAACCGAATATGAAAATTACTTAAATAAATAACAAAAAGCTCCGATTTATCGGAGCTTTTTACTTTATAATTTTTATGAAATTTTTACTGTAATATTTTTTTCGGTGATTTCGTAATCAAATGTCCAATCACTATGGGTTTCACTCTTAGAACCGCTTTGGGTATCAAGTGTATAACCATCACCTAAAAACAAGGATGCATAAGCACCTGATACTACCGCTTCAGCTTCATCGTCAGTAACCTTAGCCCTATTAACAGTTATAACGATTTCGTCTATATAACCATAATCGTCTTTGGTAAGTGCTGCTTCTATTATGCCGCCCTTTGAATTTTTGTATTCAAGTACTGCGCCATCAACACCGCTTGCAACCTCTTGCACAGTAAAGTTGGCTTTTTCAGCATAATAATTTAAGTTTTCATAAAATGTGGCATAATTTACATCTACGGTATCCGTTACTCCACCCATAACAGCAGGTAAACGGCCGGGGCCACCAAATGAACTCTCGCTTAAAATGAACGCACCAACGATACCGCCAAGGATAATGCCGCCAAGCACTACCAAACCTGCAACTATTGCAAGCACCCAGATAAGCCATTTCTTTGACTTGGTGCTAACGGGCTTAATTGCTTTAAGCTTTCTTGCCAAAACGGTGCAGTCGAAAATGAGCGTGTTTTCTTCATCGTTAAATTCATAATCGCACTCGTTAAGAATATCAGCAAATCTTAAAGCGTTTTCAAGCTTTACTATATCCTGTTCGGCAAGACCTTCATTTGCTTCCTTAAGCATTTGTGCCTTAATGTTTTCAAGCTGTGCACTGTCACCGCTTTGAAGCATTACAGCATCGGTATGAATTTGTGTCTTGTAATTTGCCTTTGCTGTAATAGCAGCAGGGGTTTTATTTTCATCCAATGTATGCTCGGTTTCCCATTTAAGATATTTAACAGGTAAGAACCAAGCAAAAATACCGCAAGTAACGGTTGTTAAAAGTCCCCAAAGCAATTCTTTAAGGAATAAGTCGCCAATAGTGCCGTCAAAGGTTAAACGGCGCGAGTCAACAACTGTGTGCTGTGTCCACCAGCACTTCATAATAATGCTTGACCAAGCAATACCAACAAATGGTACCATTGTTGCAAGGTATGATAAAATTCTTGTTACAAAATAATCGCCGACAGTACCGTCAAAATAGCTGTTGTTGTCGGGCTCGCCTTCAAAGAAGGTGCGTTCACTAAACCATTGCTTTAACCTTACATCAAGCCAAAAAACATAAATACCGCAGGTAACCCAGCTTAAAAGAAGCCAAATTATGTATTTAACGAAAAGGTCACCGCCCTTGCCGTCAAAGCGCATACGCTTGCCTGAAATTACGGTGTGTGAGCAAAGCCACTTGTGAAACCAACATTTAAGCCAAGGATATGCAATGCCGAAGGTGGCTGACGTGCCAAGCGAAACTGCAATGTTGCGGATAATATATCCCCAATAACCGCCGTCATAGTACGAGCCGTCTTCGCCAACAATAATATTATTTGTATTTTCGTTTGCCATTGCCTAAACCTCCTAAAAATATTCTATTCTAAATATACTACAAAAATGTATAAATTTCAACATTAAAAATGCATAAAAAAGAAGGCATTTTTTAGATGCCTTCTTTAAATATACGATTTAATTTTCTGCATTATCCTTAAAATTCAGAATTGGTGCTTCATTCTTGCCCTTAATATTTCTGTTTATGTAATTCTTTGTAATTTTAATAACCATAGGCAACATAACCAGAACGCCGATAAGGTTGGGTATCATCATAAGACCGTTGAAGGTGTCGGAAATATCCCAAGCAAGAGAAGAGGTAAGCACTGCGCCAAAAATAACCGTAATAACGTGAATAATACGGAAAATGAATGTTGTTTTTGCGCCAAAAAGGTATTCCCACGCTTTTGAACCATAATGCGACCAACCAAGAACGGTGGTAAACGCAAAGAGGAACATTGCAATAGCAATAAACTTTTGACCGATATCGCCCCAAGGGAATACAGCGTTAAATGCGCCGCCAACCAAGGTTGCATCGGTAAGACCTACGGCAAGCTCGCCTGTTTCGATGTTGAATACACCTGTTGTAAGACCGCCAGAGGTAAGCACAACCAAAGCGGTCATTGTGCAAACAACCATTGTGTCGGCAAAAACTTCGAATATGCCCCACATACCCTGCTTAACGGGTTCTTTAATATTAGAATTAGAGTGTACCATAACAGATGAACCAAGACCTGCTTCGTTTGAGAAAACACCGCGCTTAAAGCCGTTGGTCATAGCAACTATAACACCGCCGATACCACCGCCAACAAATGCTTCGGGCTTAAATGCGTTTACAAAAATTGCCTTGAAGGCAGGAATGATAGCGTTGTAGTTAACACCAATAATTACAAGTGAGCCCAAAACGAAAAGCACAACCATAAAGGGCACGATTTTTTCAGCAACCGATGCAATTCTTTTAAGACCGCCCAAGGTGATAAGTGCGGTAAGCGCCATAATAACAACACCAATGAGGATGTTGTAAAGCGAAACATCGCCAAACACATTTATAGAAGAAAGCGCGTTAACATCAAAAGCAACTGCAACATTGGCAACAATTTTGTTTACCTGACCCATTGAACCGATACCGAAGGATGCAAGCATTGTAAAAATACAGAAAAGCACAGCCAAAACCTTGCCAATCCATTTGCAACCCTTTTTACCGCCAAGACCATCGGCAAGATAGTACATAGCACCGCCCGACCATTCGTCGTTAGCATTTTTGCGGCGGAAATACATACCCAAAACATTTTCGGCATAGTTTGTCATCATACCGAAGAATGCGGCAACCCACATCCAGAAAACTGCACCTGCACCGCCGACACAAATTGCCGCAGCAACGCCGGCAATGTTGCCTGTACCAACAGTTGCGGCAAGGGCTGTACAAAGCGCCTGAAACGGCGAAATTGCACCCTTTTCCTTTGCGTGACCGATAACGTCCTTTTTAAAAAGACTGCCGATAGTGTTTTTCCACCAGTGACCAATATGTGTAACCTGGAAAAACTTTGTGCACAAGGTAACAATAATACCTGTACCGATGAGTAGTGCCAAGCCAAAAATTCCCCAAACGACGCCGTTAATTTCGCCGTTGACTGCTTCAACACCCTTTAAAAACTGTTCCATTTAAAAAACTCCCTTTTAAAAAATAAAGCCGAACTGAAAAACAGTTCGGCAAAAGTACAAAAAAGAAAAAATCAACCTTTGTCCTTTTGCCTGAGAGATTAGCGGTTAAAAACCGCCTTGCCCCTTCGGCATCTGATTTAACAGAATTCTCCAAAGTGCTATCAGTTCACAGTCGTTTATACTTCTGCAAACCTCACATAGCTTATTCAGTTCCCAATAAGTATAACACATATTTTACAAATTTCAACACTTTTTTAAAATTTTTTATTGACATATAAAAAATTTGGTAGTATTCTTAAAAAATAATAAATATATATATTAAGAAAAGGAGATACATATATGCTTAAATCAGAATACCTTAAAAAAGTATATGCCGATGTTGAAGCACGCAACCCCGGCGAAAAAGAGTTCCACCAAACAGTTTATGAAGTTTTATCTTCTATTGAACCTGTTGTAGAATCTAACCCCGAATATGAAAAGTGGGGCATTATTGAAAGAATGGTTGAACCCGAAAGACAAATTATGTTCCGCGTTTCTTGGGTTGACGATAACGGCAAGGTGCACGTAAACCGTGGCTTCCGCGTTCAGTTTAACTCTGCTATCGGTCCTTACAAGGGCGGTCTTCGTTTCCACCCAACAGTAAATGCCAGCATTATTAAGTTCCTCGGTTTTGAACAAACCTTTAAAAACTCTCTTACCAGTCTTCCTATGGGCGGCGGTAAGGGCGGCAGCGACTTTGACCCCCGCGGCAGAAGTGACGGCGAAATTATGCGTTTCTGCCAAAGCTTTATGACCGAGCTTTCAAAGCATATCGGTGCTAATTTAGACGTTCCCGCAGGTGACCTTGGCGTTGGTGCTCGCGAAATTGGTTATCTTTACGGTCAATACAAGCGCCTTCGCAACGAATTTACAGGCGTTTTAACAGGTAAGGGCCTTGCTTACGGCGGTTCTCTTATCCGCCCCGAAGCTACCGGCTTTGGCGCTGTTTATTATGTTGACGAAATGCTTAAATCCTTTGGCGATACTATTAAAGGCAAAACCTTTGCTGTTTCGGGCTTTGGTAATGTTGCTTGGGGTACCGTTAAAAAGATTACCGAGCTTGGCGGTAAGGTTGTTACAATTTCAGGTCCTGACGGTTATGTTTACGACGAAGACGGTATCAACACCGATGAAAAGATTGAATTTATGCTTTCAATGCGTTCTTCCGGTCACGACAAGGTTAAGGATTATGCTGACAAATTCGGCGTTCCTTACTTTGAAGGTCAAAAGCCATGGGGTGTAAAGGTTGACATTGTTATGCCTTGCGCTACCCAAAACGAAGTTGACGTTAAAGAAGCTGAACAAATCATTGCTAACGGCGTTAAATATTATGTAGAGGTTTCAAATATGCCTTCTACCAACGAAGCAATCGCACTCTTCAAAGAAAACGGTGTTATTGTTGCTCCTTCAAAAGCAGTTAATGCCGGCGGCGTTGCAGTTTCAGGCCTTGAAATGAGCCAAAACTCAATGCGTTACAGCTGGACCGCTGAAGAAGTTGACGCTAAATTAAAGCAAATTATGAAGAACATCTACAGCGCTTCTTTGGATGCTGCTGAAAGATACGGTATGAAGGGCGATCTCGTTGCAGGCGCAAATATTGCCGGCTTTGAAAAGGTTGCAAACGCTATGCTCGCACAAGGCGTTGCGTACTAATTCGTAATTCATAATGCGTAATGCGTAATTAACGCACTCAACGAAAGTTGGGTGCGTTTTTTATATCCGTCGGCTTGCCGACACCTTACCTCTTCACTATTCACTTTTCACTCTTCACTAAAAAAGCACCCCGCAGGGTGCTTTTTGTTTTACTGATTATTTATGCTTTCCATTGCGAAGCGATAAAAGTCCTCGTTCATAATGTCAAGCGATACTGTATAGCGTGATTTTGTCACAGCAATGCAATAGTCCAAATGCTCCTTACGGTTGGCCTCGGGCATATTGTTTGCTGTCTCTAACCACTCGGCCTTGCCTGTTTGAGCATTATATTTTACAAACTTTGTCACAAAACTTTTGTTATAAAGCATTGCTATGGGTGTGTTTTCTGAAAAAATGTCAGTGCCGGGTAAAAGGCGTGAATCATATTCCATACCGAAAAGGTTTAACACAGTCGGTAAAATATCAACATTGCAGCAAGGGTCGTCAACCTTGACAGTTTCCATGCCTGCGCAGTACATTATACAGGTTGATTTAAACTTTTCAAAGTCTTGTTCAACCGATTTACCCGCAAGCGAATTAAGATGATTATCCGCCAAATAGTAAGGATAATGGTCACCGATAATAACTATCATTGTTTTATCAAGCTTGCCCGCCGCTTCTAACCTTTCAAGCAAATAGGTCATTGCCTTTTCAAGCTCGTAATTAGCGGAAAGATAATATTTAGCGCCCATTGTTAATTCACGTTCGCCCAAAAGTTCGTTTACCGTTTGATAATTTTTAACAGCAATGGGGTTAGCGGTAGAATATGGGCCGTGACCCGAGAAGGTCATATAATAAGCGTGAAACCTATCTTGGTTTATATAGTCGTCAATAGACTGCTCCATCATTTCGAGGTCGGACGACGGCCACGAGGTTGTAAAGGTCATGCCGTTTGCGCCGCCCATAAAGCGAAGACTTGAATAACCAAGGTTTTTATGTGTGCGGTTGCGTTGATAATAATATCCCCTAAAATTATGGAAAGCGTGGGTTTTAACCCCAATGCCTTCAAACATATTGCCAAGCGCAAACGGAACCAACTTGTTTTGTGACTGCACAAAGCTGACCGCTGATGAGTTGGCGTTTGCAATGCGCGAAACATCAGGCCAAAGGCCTGTCATAAAGGCATATTCACCGTTTGTGGTGGTGTTTTTGTAGGAATTATAGAAATTGTTAAGCACAATGCCGCCCTGACTCATTTTATAAAGGGTGGGGGTAACAACAGGGTCAATGGCATAATTTGAAAATGCCTCGGCACAGATGTAAATAAGGTTATAATCTTTAAGTGCGCCTGTGTATTCGTTTTTGTTTGTGCCGTTAAGGGACGCAAAATAATCGCAAAGCTGTTGCTTGCCGCTATCATTAGTGGTGCCCTTTAATGCGGCAAAGTCAAGCCCTTCAATTACATTTGGTGTGGTATCAATCGAGGGCTCCTCAGGTGCATCGGGAATAACAATAGTCGGTTTTTCTTCTGCACCGCCGCCAAAGAATTTGTGCCCAAGCTCAACAAGTGAATTTGTTAAAACACCCAAACGGTCAGATGCGGTATCGGTATCGATATAGCTTGAGGTATAGGCATAATAGGGTGAATAGTCGCCTTTGCCGAAAGGCAAAAGAAGTGCCACTGCCAAAAGCCACAAAATAACTGTTTTTACAAGAGATACAATGTGCATTTTCCAGTTAAAACCATCAAACAGCTTTTTGGGGGCGCAGTAACAATAAACTGCAACCGCAACAACAGGCAAAAGGCAAAGCAATATCCAACCGATAGAATCCTTTATAGTGTCCCACAGTGCCCAGCCGAAATCCTCCATAGCGTCGGCGCCAAGTCCCATCATCGAAACTGAGAAAAGCGAGCCGAAAATGCGGTAATATACAAGCTGACTTACATAAAAGGCAAAGGGAAGCACCATTACGACAGGGGTTAAAATGCGGTTTAACTTTTGCTTAAACCAACCTGTAAGTGTGGCTAAAAACATTGCCACAGCAGGTAAGAAAAGCAAAAAGTAAAAGGTCATATCCTTAAAGCCGATTTGTGTGCGAAGCAAAAGCTCCCAATATAAAAGCGCCACAAAATAAATTGCGGCATAGCGAAATGTTGCAATAAGCTGTTCTTTAATTTCCTTAGTCGGTTTAAGGCGAACTAAATAGCTGATTAGTAATCCTCTCATAAAATACTCCTAAAAAATATTCCAAACAATTATAACACCTTTAAATGCAAAAATCAATCAATTTCGACAATATTCACACCACTTGCCAATTTTATTTAAAAATGGTATAATTCAAAGGTTGAAAGGCGGTTTTTTATGGAACAAGAGCTTTGGCAATATTTAAAACAAACCACAAAACCCATTGTGCTTTATGGTATGGGTAACGGCGCGGATAAAATTATAAATGTTTTAAATGAAAAGGGTATTGAATTCAAAGGCGTTTTTGCAAGTGACGGCTTTGTTAGAAATAAGCTTTTTCACGGGCACAAAATTTCAAGCTATGCCGAACTTAAACAAAAATTCGGCGATATGATTGTGCTTTTGTGCTTTGGCTCAAGCCTTCCAGATGTTATAGAAAACATCTTAAAAATTTCGGCCGAGCAAGAGCTTTACGCCCCCGAGGTGCCCGTAATTGGCGGCGGACTTTTTGATTATGACTTTTTACACAAAAATGCTGAAACGCTAAAATGGGTTTATGACCGCTTGGCCGATGATGCCTCCCGCAAAGCCTTTGAAAATATAATTTATTATAAATTAAGCGGTAAAATAAATTATCTCCTTGAATGTGAGGTTTCACAAGACGAGCCGTATAATTCGTTTTTAAAGTTAAATAAGGACAGCTTTTTAGACCTTGGCGCTTATAACGGTGACACGGCACTTGATTTTGCGAAGAGATGCCCAAATTATAACAGCATAACCGCGGTCGAGCCCGACAAAAAAACCTTTAAAAAGCTTTTAAAAAACACCGAACACCTTAAAAATTTCACACCCATAAATGCCTGCATTTCGGATAAATGCGAAACGGTTAATTTTAAAATGCTAGGCGGTAGAAATTCGGTTTTGGGTGACGGCAAGGATGAAATCGAAGCACTGACAGTCGATTCTTTAAACCTTAACCCCACTTATATTAAAATGGATGTTGAGGGCCAAGAAGTTGCCGCAATAAATGGCGCGAAGCAAACCATTTTAAACCATAAACCCAAAATGCTAATATCGGCATACCACCGCACCGACGATTTAATAACCATTCCAAAAGCGGTTTTTGATATTAGAGATGATTATAAAATCTATATCCGCCACTTTTCATATATTCCCGCTTGGGACACGAATTTTTATTTTATATAAAACAAAACCTCGACCAAAAGTCGAGGTTTTAATTTTCTAAATCCTTTGCAATTTGCTTTTTAAGTTCTTCCAAAGAATTAAATTTCTTTTCATCCCTTAAAAACTTTATTGGGGTGATTTTAACATTTTTACCGTATAAATCACCCGAAAAGTCTTTGATATATGTTTCGCTTATGACAAAATCGGTTTCATAGGTCGGCCTAATGCCGATATTAGTTATACCGTCAAAGCTTTTGCCGTCAAACTCCACCTTTGTTTTATAAACACCAAAGCGAAGCTTTACTAAATCTTTTGGGTAATTTTGGTTAATAGTGGGAAAACCGATTGTTCTGCCACGCTTATCACCCGACAAAACCTCACCCTCAAAGCAAAACAGCTTATACAAAAATTGATTGGCTTTTTCAATTTCGCCGTTTTTAAGCAAAGCCCTTATGTATGAAGAAGAAAGGGTTTCGCCATTTTCTAAAAGGTAAGATGGCATAACCTTAAGCTCAATACCGTTTTTATTACAAAAATCAGCAAGTATATCGGTATTTCCCCCACCGTTTTTACCGAAATGGTAATTGAAACCACAGGAAATATAAAGAGCCCCTATTTCATCCTTTAAAAAGCTTAAAAATTGGAGCGGGGCGGTGTTTTTGACCTGATGAAAGTCAAGGGTAACAATTTCATCAAAGCCAAGCTCTTTTAAATATTTACACTTATCTTCAAAGGTGTAAATTAGCTCAACATTACCGCTAATAAGCATTTTGGGTGGCATTTCAAAGGTTACAGCCACCTTTTTAAAGCCGTTTGGTAAATCACACACACCGCGGTGCGCAAAATGAAGCCCGTCAAAAGTTCCTAAAGCAACTGCGGTTTTCATTTTTTACACCTCCGGATAATTTACTATACACTTAATAGCTATTTGCTGTTTTTGACAGTCGGCATAGCCGATGCCTAAAAATTGGTTTTTATATTTTATGCGAAAAAGCTCGTTTTCTTTAAAATCATCAACACCCAGTCGGCCAAAATCAAGCTGACCGCCGTTGCAAAAACGAACTGCTTGGTTTTTGGTAACGCTTAACGCCCGCAAATGAGAAACCGCAACCTCTTCATTTAAAAGATAATTGCCAATGTTTTCTTCATTTATATTATCAAGCAAAATGCACTTTTCGATATCAAAGCCCGAGGTCATAACACGGTTAAGCTCGCTTAAGGTTGCACCGCAGCCAAGGGCGTTTCCGATATCACGCGCAAGCGACCTTATATATGTACCCTTTGAAACATGGCAAAGCATTGTAAAGCAGTTTTCGCTGTCAAGCGGTGATAAAACCGAAAGCTCGAAAACCTCAATTTCGCGGGGTTTAATTTCCACCGTTTTGCCTTGGCGTGCCAAATCGTAAAGGCGCACACCGTCTTTTTTAAGGGCGCTGTACATTGGCGGTGTTTGGGATATTTTACCAACAAATTTTTGAAGAATATTATCAATATCCCCTTGGCTTACCTCTACCTTATTTTCGGCAATAACATTGCCTGTAATATCGTCGGTATCGGTTAAAACGCCAAGTTTTACCCTTGCGATATATTTTTTATCATCATCAAGCATAAGTGAGGAAAGCGTGGTGGCACGTCCCAAAAGTACAGGCAAAACACCCGTTGCCATTGGGTCTAATGTGCCGGTATGACCTACACGCTTTTCACCTGATATGCGTTTGATTTTCGCAACTGCCGAAAACGAGGTAATGCCCTTTGGCTTATTTATCAGCACAAGCCCCTGCATTTTAACCCTCCATATACTTTTGGACAACCGCCAAAACCTGTTCTTTAACCTGCTGTATGTTGCCCTTTATAATTGCAGCCGCAGCCGATTTATGACCGCCGCCGCCAAGCTCTTTTGCAATTTCGGCGGCATTGATTTTTTCAAAGGTGCGGATTGAAACCTTAAAGGCATCCTCATCAATCTGCTTTGCAGTAACACCGATATCAATACCCTCAACGCTGCGGGAAATAAGGGCAATACCCTCAAGCTCGGCACCAAAGCAACCTGTTTGCTGCTGCATTTCGGTGGTAACGCTTAAAATAACGCATTTATCGTTAAAATGATATTCCATTGTTTCAAGCACACGGCGCTCCAAATCTAAAAGATTTTTCGACTTTGTGTCAAACATAAGACGGTTAATTTCGCCTGTGTTGATATTATAATCATAAAGCATTGAAGCAATTAAGTGTGTTTTTGCGGTAACATTTGAATATTTAAAACAGCCGGTGTCGGTTGCAATGCCCGCATAAAGCGCCTTCGCAGTTATGTCGTTAATATTAACACGCATTATTGTCAAAAGCTCGAAAATCATTTCGGCAGTAGCGGCTGCATTAACATCAAGAAATAATTGCTTTGCATAATGACCGTTTGTTATATGGTGGTCAATATTAAGGTCAATTTTATCGCCAAATTCTTCCTCTAACGCACCCAAAAGCTTTTTATCAGCAATATCCACCGCAATAACGGTTGCATTTTCAAGTGCTACATGGTTTGTTGGGCGCACAAAAAAGTTATATTTTTGGGGGATAACATCGGGGCATAAAACACAAGCGGTTTTACCTATTTCATTAAGACCATAATAAAGCGCATAAGCCGAGCCCAAGGTGTCACCGTCGGGCGAGGTATGTGTCAGTATTATATAATTGTCGTGCTTTTTTAAATACCTTGCCGTTTGCTTTAAATTAAGCAGACGGCAAGCGGTGTCTTTTTTATTCTTGTTCATTATTTTCCTCTTTAAAAGATTCAATGATTTTAGAAATTTTTGCACTATGACCGATAGAATCATCTGCTATAAAGCGAAGCTCGGGTACCTTGCGAAGCTTTAAATGAGCGCCAAGCTCACGCCTTAAATAGCCCGAAGCACCCTTAAGGGCTTTAACCGACTGAACAGTCGCTTCATAGCCCTCAATAGCGCTGACATAAACCGTTGCATAAGAAAGGTCGTTTGTTACATCAACCTTAACAATGCTTAAAAGCTTGCTTACTCGGGGGTCTTTAACCTCTCGCAAAAGCTCTGACAGACAAACCCTTACATCAGATGTTATACGGTTAATTTTAAATCCTGCCATTAGTCTCTATATTCCTCCATAATGAATGCCTCGAAAATATCTCCCTCTTTAATATCGGCAAATTTTTCAAGACCTATACCACATTCATAGCCCTGGGCAACTTCTTTAACATCATCCTTAAAGCGACGGAGAGAATCAATCTTATCTTCACAAATTACGATGCCGTCACGAACAAGGCGTAATTGTGCCGAACGGGCAACCTTGCCGTTTGTAATATAACAACCTGCAATGGTACCAACATTAGAAATCTTATAAACGCTTCTAACCTCGGCAGTACCGATGATATTCTCACGGTATTTGGGTGCCAACATACCCTTCATAGCGGCTTCGATTTCTTCAATGCAGTCGTAAATAATGCGGTACATACGCATATCAACGCCCTCACGCTCGGCAGTTTCCTTTGCAACGGCGTCGGGGCGAACATTAAAGCCAACGATAATTGCGCCTGATGCCTGTGCCAAGGTAACGTCAGATTCGTTAACAGCACCAACACCACCGTGAATTACGCAAACCTTAACCTCGTCATTAGAAAGCTTAACAAGACTTTCTCTAACCGCTTCAACCGAGCCCTGAACATCGGCTTTAACAATGATATTAAGCTCTTTAAGGTCACCTGCTGAAAGGTTGTCGAAGAGATTATCGAGTGTAACCTTTTGTTTAGCGTTATTTAGCTCATCCTTTGCCTTTTGCTTTCTTTGTTCAACAAGCTGACGAGCAAGGCGTTCATCAGATACAGCATCGAATACATCGCCTGCATTTGGTGTTTCGGCAAGACCTGTAATTTCAACAGGAACTGAAGGACCTGCGGTTTTAAGCTCTACGCCGTTTTCGTTAGTCATTACACGAACACGGCCAACTGCTGTGCCCGCAACAATAATGTCGCCTGTTTTAAGTGTGCCGTTTTGAACAAGAAGTGATGCCACAGGACCGCGGCCCTTGTCAAGACGGGCTTCAATAACAATACCCTTTGCTCTGCGGTCGGGGTTTGCTTTAAGCTCTTGCATTTCAGCAACCAAAAGGATATTTTCCAAAAGGTTGTCAATACCCATGTGTGTTTTGGCCGAAACAGGAACACAAATAATATCGCCGCCCCATTCTTCAGGCACAAGCTCGTGCTCGGTAAGCTGTTGCATAATGCGGTCGGGGTTGGCTTCGGGCTTATCCATTTTATTAATTGCAACAATAATTTGCACCTTTGCAGCTTTTGCGTGGTTAATTGCTTCGATGGTTTGTGGCATAATACCGTCATCAGCCGCAACTACAAGCACTGCAATATCGGTTGCCATTGCACCGCGTTGGCGCATAGAGGTGAACGCTGCGTGACCTGGGGTATCAAGGAAGGTGATATCCTCGCCGTTGCAGTTTACACGGTAAGCACCGATGTGCTGTGTAATACCACCCGCTTCGGTTGAGGTAACCGCAGTGTCACGAATAGCATCCAAAAGTGAGGTTTTACCATGGTCAACGTGACCCATTACAACAACAACAGGACTGCGTGGTTTTAAGTTTTCTGCAGTATCCTCAGTGTCGTCCATAATTTTTTCTTCAATGGTAACAACAACTGCCTTTTGAATTTTTGCACCCATTTCGGTAACAACAATTTCTGCAGTATCATAGTCGATTACCTGGTTAACGGTTGCCATCATACCAAGCTTTAATAGCTCTTTAATAACCTCGGCAGCGGTTTTCTTCATTGCGGCTGCAAGCTCGCCCACAGTAATTTCATCCCCAACAGTAACTGTAATTGGGGTTTTCTTAATGCGTTCAAGCTGCATTCTGCGCATCTTGTCTGCCTCGGTCTCACGCTTTGCACCTTGGGGACGCCTATAGTCCTTAGATTTTTGCTTAATCTTTTGCTTGCGTGAATAGTTATCCTGCATAGAGTTTGCAGGAGCAATGGTTTCATATTTTTCGTTGTATTTATCGATATTTACATTAGATGTACGGGTATCGATACGGCGGATTTCAGCAGGTCCGCGGTTTGGGGTATCGCCTGCCACCTTATCCTTTTTCTTTGAAACAAAGGGTTGTGGGTCAGAGGGCTTGTGCTCCTTCTTAACCTCAACAGGTTTTTCGGCTTTCTTATTTTCCTTTTTGGGTTCTGCCTTAGTTTCAACCTTTTTAGGTTCTTCCTTTTTGGGCTCTTCCTTTTTGGCTTCAACCTTTGGCTCGGCTTTTTTAGTTTCAGCTTTTGGTGCTTCAACCTTTTTCTCTTCAACCTTTTTGGGTTCTTCCTTTTTAGGTGCGGGTTTATTTTTAGCATCTTCAGCCGCAGCTGCTGCCTTTAATTGCTCCAAAATTGCCATTTGCTCCAAAAGCTTTTTATTCTTTTCTTCCTCACGCGCTTTTTTGGCTTTTTCGCGTGCCTCTGCACCTGTGGCAAAGTAAGCGGTAAAGCTCTTAACCGCGTTATCTTTTGTTAATTTATTGAAAAAACGACCGATTTCTTGCTCGTTCAAAGTGGCGCTTGACTTCTTTTCGACACCCGAAACTTCGGTTGCAATGGCGGCCACTTCCTTAGAACTCATATTAAGGTCTTTGGCAAGGTCACTGACTTTATATTTATTGGTCATTAGCATATCCTCCTTTAATTGCTTCGGCAAATTCTTTATCATTTACCGAAATGATACCGCATTTTCGCCCTACGGCTTTTGACATAGCTTCAATATCTATATCGCTTAAAGAAATTAACGAAATGTTATTACTGTTTGCAAAAAAAGCAATTTCCTTTTGGCTTTTCTCGGAAACATCACAGGCGCAAACCACAAGAAAGCTTTTGCCTGATTTTACTGCCGTTTTTGACATATCCATACCAAACGACAGCTTACCCGCTTTTGCAGCAAAGCCCAAAAGTGTTAAAATTTTAGCCATTTGCTTCACTTAACGCCTTCTTTAAATTATCGTAAACCTCGGCCGATACCGACATACCAAAAGCGCGTGACAAAGAATTTTGCTTTTTGGCTTTTTTTAAGCATTCGGCACAGTTGCAAACATAAGCACCTCTGCCGTTAAGCTTGCCGGTAAAGTCAAGTTTAATTTCACCCTCGGGTGTTTTTACAACGCGTATAAGTTCTTTTTTCGGCTTCATTTCGTGACAGCCGGTGCACATACGCATAGGTATTTTTTTAACAGTCATAACATTTCCTCATAAAAATTAAAATTATTCGCCGTAGTAACCGCTTTCGGGATGAATGTCAATCTTCCAGCCGGTAAGCTTGGCGGCAAGACGAACATTTTGACCCTTATTACCGATGGCAAGTGATAACTGTGCATCAGGCACCTTAACCTTGCAGGCCTTTGGCTCTTCGCTGATGATTTCAACCGAAGTAACCTTTGCGGGAGAAAGTGCTTCAGAAATAAAGAGTACAGGGTCTTCGCTGTATTTAACAATATCGATTTTTTCACCCGCAAGCTCTTCAACAATTCGGTTTACACGCTCACCACGGGGACCGATACAAGCACCAATTGGGTCAATTTCAGGGTTGGGTGAATAAACAGCCAGCTTTGTGCGTGAGCCCGCTTGACGAGAAACAGACTTAATTTCAATAGTGCCGTCAAAAATTTCGGGAACTTCGGTTTCAAAAAGGCGTTTTACAAGACCCGGATGTGTGCGAGAAAGCATTACACGGGGGCCACGTTCGGTTTCCTTAACATCAACCAAATAAACTTTAATGTGGTCGCCCTCTTTAAGCACCTCGTCAGGAACCTGCTCTGCCTTTGGAAGAGTTGCTTCGCTGTGGCCGATAGCCAAAATAGCATTGCCTGTTTTGGGGTCAATTTTTTGAACAAGGGCTGATAAAAGCTCTTTTGTGTGGCTTTGGAATTCAGCCAAAGTATGTCCGCGTTCAGCTTCACGAACACCTTGGCGGAAGTTGTTTTTAGAATTTTGTGCAACCACACGGCCAAACTTTCTTGGGTCAAGCTTAATATCAACAAAACCGTTTTCGATAGATTTGGGGTCGATTAAAGCGGCATCCTCCTTTGAAATTTCGGTATAAGGGTCTAACACCTCATCAACAACAATTTTGCGAGCAGTCACTGTAAAAATTTCTTTTTCGGGGTCAATAACGCAGGAAACGATTTCATTTCCGCCGTAATCCTTGCGGGCAGCAACGGTAATTGCATCAGCAATTTTTTCGGCGATAAATTCCATCGGAATTCCTCTTTCCTCTTCCATTGCTTTAAGTGCTGCAAAAAATTCAGCATTGTTTATTTCGTCTTTTTTTATCTTTTTCGCTCTTGCCATTTTTCTATATTCCTCCATTAATCAAAATAACATACATTAGCTTTTGAAATTTGCTTTAATTCAAACTTCATTTCATTACCGTCAACATCCATTAAAATTTCATCGCCCGACGATAAAAGCGTGCCGATAAATTCCTTTGTGCCGTCGATTGCCTTATAAAGCTTTACCTTTATTTTTTGACCGATTACCGCACTGTAATGTGTGTCACGGGTTAATTCGCGTTCAAACCCACAGGAACAAACCTCTAAATAATAAGATTTGTCAATAGGGTCGTGCTCATCTAAAATAGGGTCAATCGCATGGGAAACGTTGGTGCAGTCATCAATAGAAATTCCGTCTTCCTTGTCGATGAAAACACGCAGATACCATGATGCCCCCTCCTTAACAAAACGCACATCCCATAAAGCCACACCTTGTGATTCAACGGTGTCTTTTATAAGGTCGTAAACTCGTTCTGCCGCACTTGCCATAAATTCAACTCCTTGCAAAACAAAAGTGAGTAGCTTTCGCCACTCACCTTTCTTTAGAATTATTACATAAGGGATTATAACATATATAATCTTAAAAATCAAGCATTATTTTTTATTCAAATTCTTCTTCGCCCTGATAGGTGTTGATATAAATCTTAACGCTCATATTAGCGTGCACCTGTGCACCGGGGGCAGGATATTGCTCAATAATTTGGTTTGGAGTATATGCTTCGTCATATTTTTCCAAAACCTCAATATTTTCGTATAAGAAGCCGCTCTTCAAAAGCTCTAACTTTGCTTCGGTTTCGTTCTTGTTAAGTACACTTGGCATTTTAAAATCCTTTGGTCCCAAGCTTATAACAAGTTCGATTTCTGTGTCCTTCTTAACGCTTGTGCCCTTTGCAACCGACTGCGCACAAACAGTACCGCGCGGCTGTGTTGAATATTCCTGCTTTTTAAGAACAAAAACAAAGTTTTCATTTGCTTCTTTTTCAATTATTGAAGAATAATATTCACCCGTGAAATCGGGCACAGCATAAAGCTTTTCAACCTCTTCCGGTATATCGTCAGGCCTGTCACCGATATTGTCAACAACAGGTGCACTGGTCGACGGTGTGCTTGACTGATTATCATCATTTTTACCAAAGATATCATCACGAAAAACAGTAAACATTAAAATAATACCTAAAATCAAGAAACAAATTATAGTAACTATAGTTGTAACAAGCACAACCTTGCCGTTTCCTGTGTTTTTCTTTTCGCCCTTCACAGCTTTTTTATCTTTAACATCAGGTGCCGTCGGAATTTCGCCGTAAACCAACTGGTTTTTAAGTGTTTCAATGTCAGGTGTGCGGTCGGCAGGTCTTACCTGTAAACCGTTGGCAAGTGAAGAAAGCACCTGGCGGGGCAATTCTTCAGCAAACCTTGCAGGAATTGACATGACATCATTTTCGAGGCGTGCGGTTGCCTTGGGCGGCAATGTGCCGATTAAAACATTGAAAAGTGTTGCACAAAAACCGTAAACATCGGTATATGCATCAATATGCATTTCTTCTTCGGTTTTATACTGCTCAACCGCAGCAAAGCCGTCTAAAACCTCAAACTGAATTTCATCATTTTCATAACGAAGCTTATTTATTGAATAGCCATTAAGACGAAGCTTACCGTCACGACCAACAATTATTGTATCGGTTGAAATACCCTTGTGAACAATGCCAAGGTCGTGCATACCTTTAATTGTGTCAATAAGTGGCAAGAAAAGCGCACGGGCCTGCTCCCACTTTAATGTGCCGCCGTTTTGTTTAAGAAAATCACTTAAAGTAATGCCTGCAATGTTTTGCTTAATGGCAAAAGCGGTGCCGTTTTCTTCAAAAACCTCAATTACGGGAATTAAAGATGGCAATTCACTTGATTTAATTGCTTTGTTAATTTCTAAAAACTCTAAAAGTCCCTCGTTAAAGGTGTATTCCTTACCCTTTAAAATTGAAACTGTTTTATCAGCATTACGCTTTGCAACACCTGCAGGAAAATACTCCACAACCTTAACAATTACATCATTAAGTGTGTCCCAACCAATATAGGTGATGCCTTCACCGTTTACTGATAAAACCCTGCCAATCATAAAGCGGTCGTTAATTACAGTTTTAAGAGAAACTGCATTTTTAGGGTTTTTTGCCTTTGAATCGAAACCGCAAATGGGGCAAATTGCTTCCCCACCGTTATCGTTCATACAGCCCATACAAAGTCTGTCGGTGCTTATCATAAACAACCTCCAAAAAATTTTTGCTTTATTTAAAAAAGCGTTTTACTATACTATTTTACCACACTTGTCAAGTCGGCTTCAATTTTTTCTGTATTTTTACTGCTTTTTTCAATCTTTATCATCTTTTTGAAAACACAGGTGTGGTGGGGTGTTATAACCCTATCCTCATGAAGCGAGCCAAAATACCAATGCTTAAATTCACAGGCCGAGCCGATTTCCTGAAAATAACCGTTAAGCTTATTAACACGGTCGGTATTGCCGCGTCGCAGCAGCATTGCACTTTTTACCAAAGACGGTGGCTCGTGCGTAATAAAGTAGTCAACCTTACAGCCAACCTCATCCAAAATTTTTGCACCCTCGGCCATTTCTAATGCGGTGGGCTCTTCATCGCTCCACCAAGTGCCCTGCTCGCGCCGCATTTCGCGGTCGGTGCTTTCTCCGCCGCCGAAGGTGAAAAAGGTGTTACCCTCTAAATTAAAAATTTGGCCCCGCATTAAGTGTATTAAATTGCCCTTAATTCTATGTACCATACCGCCGTGCCAATATGTAACGCGGGAACGGTAGATACGCTCTAAATTATCGTGTGTGCCGTCGATGAAGGCGGTCACAAAACGGCGTGACGCTAAATAGTCTATAACCTCTTTTTCGGTTTTATCGCCCGAAAATATGTAACCGAAGTCGCCCGTGCAAATTAAAATGTCGCCGCTTTTAAGCTTTCTGAAATTTCTATCATAAAGGCGTTCTAATTCGCCGTGCATATCACCCGTTATATAAACCAAATTTCGTCACCTCTTTTACAAAATAATGCTTTATTTTTAAATGAAATACTGATATAATAACATTGTATGAAATCATTATACTACATATTGAAGGAGATTTCTATGGTAAAAAAGATATTTTCCATATTTTTTATATGTTTTTTAATAATACTTTCGGTTATAAGTCCACTTTCTGCTTCAGCTTACGAGATAACAACCTTTGATATTACCGCCGAAAGCGGTATGCTTGTTAGCTTGGACACGGGCGAGGTGCTTTGGGAAAAGAACGCCGATAAAAAGGTTTATCCCGCATCAATTACCAAAATTATGACCGCGGTTTTAATGGTTGAAAGCGACAAGTGGGACCCCACCGCAAAGGTAACCCTTACACAAGAGGCATTTGATATTTGCCTTGGCACAGGTCTTTCGGTTTCGCTTTTAAATGTTGGGGAGGAATTTACCCAGCTCGATTTGCTTTACACCGTGCTTTTATCCTCCTTTGGTGACTGCACCTATTTGGCGGCATCAATTTTTGGCGGTAGTATTGACGGCTTTGTTGAAATGATGAACCAAAAAGCGCAGGAGCTTGGTCTTTCGGGCACACACTATTCAAACCCTGTTGGTCTTCACGACGAGGGCACATACACAACAGCACAAGACACATATAAGCTAACTGTTTATGCAAAAAAATACGACATTTTAAACGAGGTTACTTCAAAATCACGCTATAAATTAGTTACCACAAGCGGCACCACCCGCACATTATCCACCACTAATCTTTTACTTGATAATTCTACAGGATATTACTATCAATATGCAAAGGGCTTTAAAACGGGCTATACCGATATGGCGGGCAGATGCCTTGTTAGCACCGCCTCATATAACGGTTATAACTATATGTGCATCTTGTTTAAATGTCCCAATAACCGCAACAACCGTCATGAATTTTTAGAAAGCCGTGAATTATACCGCTGGGCATTTAACAACTTCACCTTCAAGGAAATTGCAAACAGCAGTGAGCAGGTTTTTGAAATTCCGCTTAAGCTTTCACTTGACACCGACTTTGTACCACTTTATTTTAAAGAGCCGTTTGTTTCGGTTTTACCTAAAGAGGCAGATGATTCCACCATCGTTGTAAAACCGTATTTTGAAAACGAAACCGCTACCGCGCCAATTAAAAAGGGTCAGGTACTTGGCTATGCTGAAATAATTTATGCCGAAAAGGTTATCGGCAAGGTTGATTTAATTGCCAACGATGACATTAAACAAAGTAAGCTTTTATATTTCTTTGAGGTTGTTAAAAACTTTTTCACAAGTAAAGCAATGAAATTTGTTTATATAATAATCGGCGCAATTATTGTGGGCTTTATTTTGGTTTGCATAAAACTGAATATGCCCCGCAAAAAGAAAAAAATCAAATATGTTCCTTATAAGGATGACAAATAATTATTAAAGCACAAAATTACCGCCACATTTAATGTGTGGCGGTAATTTTAATTTTACAATTCACTAATTTTTACATCGTTTGTTAAAAGGTCGGTGTATTGAAAAGTATAACAATGCGGATTCTCAACCTCAATCTCCTCTACCCTAAAAACATGCGGATAAACACCCTTAATAACAACAGGGACATCTTTTAAATAAATTCGGGGACGCGAGGTTGCAACAGTAATGTGAATTTTTTCATTTTCTTTGAAAAGCGCATCGATTCTCGCTTTAATTCTTTCAATTTCGGTCATTTTAATATATCCTCCTATTATCGTTTGACAGAGAGATGTCCAAACGATAAACCGACCGATATACCAAAATACGTTATATCCGTTGGAAAGCACTCCCGTGGCAATTTTAAATTGCAACCTAATTATAACATGTTTTTGCAAAAAAGTCACCCAAAATTTTGGGTGACTTTTAAATAAATTTTGCTTATTTAATTACCTTGGTTTCAATTTCCTCTACTGCTTTATCAATAAAGTCAGCAAGTGGCATTGCGCCGAGGTCACCGTTTTCGCCACGCTGACGAACAGCAACTGCGCCTGCTTCAACCTCGCTGTCACCGATAACCAGCATATAGGGTACTTTTTGGAGTCGTGCTTCACGGATTTTATAACCGATTTTTTCATTGCGGTCATCGATTTCAACACGCATACCCTTTGCCTCTAACTGCTTTTTAACATCATAAGCATAGTCAAAATGTCTGTCCGCAATGGGAAGAATTTTAACCTGTGTGGGAGCAAGCCACATTGGGAAAGCACCTGCATATTTTTCGATAAGAAGCGCCAAGGTGCGTTCATAACAGCCGATAGATGTGCGGTGAATAATGTATGGATTTTTCTTTTGGCCGTCACGGTCAACATATTCCATACCAAACTTTTCAGCAAGCATTTGGTCAATTTGAATGGTGATAAGTGTGTCTTCCTTGCCGTAAACATTCTTAATTTGAATGTCAAGCTTTGGACCATAGAATGCAGCTTCGCCAACACCAACTTTATAAGGAATTTCGAGATGGTCTAAAATTTTACCCATCATATCCTGCGCTTCGTTCCATTGCTCTGTGGTGCCGATATATTTTTCTTTATTATCGGGGTCCCATTGTGAGAAACGGTAAGAAACATCCTCATAAAGACCAAGAGTCTTAAGCATAAATATTGCAAGTTCAAGCGATGCCTTAAATTCTTCCTCTAACTGTTCGGGGGTGCAAATTAAGTGACCCTCTGAAATAGTGAACTGGCGAACGCGGATAAGACCGTGCATTTCGCCCGATTCCTCATTTCTGAAAAGAGTTGAGGTTTCGCCATAGCGCAAGGGTAAATCACGGTAAGAACGTGCACGGTTTAGATATGCTTGGTATTGGAAGGGGCAGGTCATTGGGCGAAGTGCAAAGCATTCCTTGCTTTCATCATCGGGGTCGCCCATAACAAACATACCATCGCGGTAGTGGTCCCAGTGGCCTGAAATTTTATAAAGGTCGCTTTTTGCCATAAGAGGTGTTTTGGTACGAAGCCAACCTCTTCTTTCCTCCTCATCCTCAACAAAGCGCTGTAAAATTTGAAGAATTTTGGTGCCCTTTGGAAGCATAATGGGAAGACCCTGACCAATGCAGTCAACGGTTGTGAAAATTTCAAGCTCACGGCCAAGCTTATTGTGGTCACGCTTTTTGGCCTCTTCAAGCATTGTTAAATGTGCTTCTAATTCACTGGCTTTTGGGAAAGCGGTGCCGTAAACACGGCAAAGCATTTTTTTAGATGAATCCCCACGCCAATAAGCGCCTGTTGCAGAGGTAAGCTTGAATGCCTTAACTAAACCGGTGCTCATAAGATGTGCGCCTGCACACAAATCGGTAAATTCACCCTGTGAATAAAAGCTTATTTCTTCGCCGTCGGCAATACCGTCAGCAAGCTCTACCTTATAGGGCTCGTTCTCATTTTCGAATTTGGCAACTGCCTCGGCTTTTGGAAGTGCAAAACGGGTGATTTCTAAATCTTCTTTAACGATTTTCTTCATTTCACCCTCGATTTTAGCCAAATCATCAGGTGTAAATTTGTTTTCAATATCAAAATCATAATAAAAACCGTCATCAACAGCAGGGCCGATAGCAAGCTTGGCATTTGGATAAAGGCGCTTTACTGCCTGTGCCAAAATGTGTGATGCAGTATGGCGGAAGGTCCAACGGCCGTACTCATCCTCAAAGGTTAAAAGCTCTAAATTATCGCCGTCCTTTAAAACGGTTCTTAAATCGCAGTTTTCGCCATTGATTTTGGCAGCACAAACATTTTTATAAAAACCGCCGCCGAAAGACTTTGCGATTTCATAAGCAGTAATGCCGTCATTAAATTCCTTGACATTATCCCTTAAAATAACCTTAATCATAAAAATTTCCTCCTAAAAAACAAAAACTTCGCCCCTGTAAACAGGGACGAAGTAAAATTTCTCCGCGGTTCCACCCAAATTCCGAAATAAATCGACACTTTGATACCTTTAACGCAGGGTTTACGGCACGGTTTTTTACCCCGTGCAGCTAAAAGGCGGTCTCATTTTTTGTTTGGTTTAGCGGGCTTACAGCCGACGACCCGCATTCTCTGAAAACATTGCAAAAAACTAATGTCCTTTATCACAGCTTTTATTAAAATCATAATACAACTTTATTTTATATGTGTCAAGTGTTTTTTGCTTGAATAACGGATAAGTATATGTTAAAATGTGGTTGGTGATAAAATGATTTTTTCAAAAAAACCCACTTATGATTGGCTTATTGTAGGGCTTGGCAACCCCACAAAGCAATATGATAACACCCGCCACAATATCGGCTTTGCCGCGGTTGAGCGTTTTATGGATGAAAACGGCGGCAGCTTTAACAAAAATAAATATGACGCCCTTTTCGGTGAATGTATGGTTGGTGCAAACCGCTTGCTTGTTGTAAAACCCCAAACCTTTATGAATTGTTCGGGCCAGGCGGTGCAAAAAATCGCCGCATTTTATAAAATACCCACCGACCGTATTTTAATTATTTTTGACGATGTTTCGCTTTCTGTGGGCAAAATAAGAATGCGTAAAAACGGCAGTCACGGCGGACATAACGGTATGAAGGATATTATCGCACTTATGGGCACAAGTGACATTATGCGTTTAAAAATCGGTGTTGGGCAAAAGCCCCACCCCGACTATGACTTGGCCGACTGGGTACTTTCAAAATTCCCGCAAAGTGATAAGGAAAATCTTGATTTAGCCCTTAAAAAGTCAAATTTGGCAATTAAAGAAATTATAACAAAGGGTATTGATTCAGCAATGAATAAATACAACAACTAAAAATGAAAATTATAAGCGATGTTCTAAATTGTGACAGCGATTATAAAAATCTTTTAAGCGACTGCCAAAAAGGCCGACTGCCCACCCTTTGTACAGGGCTTTCAAATGTGCATAAGGCGGCGGTGATTTCAGCCCTTAACAGTCATTTAAACCAAAAAATTGCTGTCATAACTCCCGATGAGGCAACCGCCGAAAGTATCTCAAACGACCTTTTGGCGCTTGGGGTTAATACAGCACTCTTCCCGTCGAGAGATTACTGCCTTTATGACATTAAAGGTTATTCAAAAGAATATGAGCATAAACGCACCGACACCCTGTCTAAACTTTTAGGCGGGGATTTTGGCGTGGCTGTAATTTCGCTTGATGCGGCACTGCAATACACCCTGCCACCCCAAAAGCTTTTAAATGCAAACTTCAAAGTTAAAAGCGGCGATACATTAGAAATAAGTAATTTGTGCGAAAAGCTGCTTGAAAGCGGATACACACGCGCCGAAATATGCGAGGGTACGGGACAGTTTTCAGTGCGGGGCGGTATTTTCGACATCTTCCCCGTAAACTCCAAAAAGCCCTGCCGAATTGAATTTTGGGGCGATGAAATCGATAATATATCTCTTTTCGATATCGAAACCCAACGGCGTGAGGAAACGGTTGATTTTGTTGACATTACCCCCGCAGTTGAAGTGCTTTATAACCCCGCCACACTTTTAGAAAAGCTAAATTCACTTTCAAAAAGCAAATCACTTACCGACAAGCAAAAAGCACAAATTGAAGGTGATATAAACGCCCTTGAAAACGGCATTTCTATTAAGGCGGATAAATATATTCCCCAAATTTTTGGTGACAGCACAATATTTAACTATTTAGAAAACACACTTTTGGTTTTATGCGACAGTTTAAATATCAATGAACGGCTTAAAAGCATTTCATCACAAAACGAGCTGGATGTTTCCTCTCTTTTAGAGGATGGCATCTTATCTAAAAAAACCGCAAAGCTTTGGCTTTCTAAAACCGAATTTTACACACATTTACAAAATGCGGTTATAATGGATAACTTTCCCCGTGGCAGTTATGAAATTAAGCCCAAAAACATTGTAAACTTCAATTTCAAACGCTCTACCGCGTGGGGCGGCGATATTACCGTTTTGTGTGAGGATATTTCATATATCCTTGAAAACAAGGGCACAGCAGTTATTTTGGCGGGTGAAAACCGCGCCGCAAGGGTTCTGTGTGATGCTTTGCACGAAAAGAACTTCAACGCAATTTTAAGCGACAGCCCCGAAATACTGCCAAACACAGTTTTTGTAACCACAGGCGGTCTTTCAGACGGGTTTGAGGTTTTAAGCCAAAAATTTATGCTTATAACCCACCGATATATACCGTCTGACCGCAAAAAACACAAGAAAAAAGCAAAAAAGGGACAGGAAATCGGCTCACTTGATGAGCTTAAAAAAGGCGATTATGTTGTGCACGAGGCACACGGCATAGGTATTTTTGACGGTATAAACCGCATTACAAACAGCGGTGTGACAAAGGATTATATAAAAATTAAATACGCCAAAAGTGATGTTTTGTATGTGCCTGTAACACAGCTTGATTTGGTTTCAAAATATATTGGCAGTGCAACCGAGGATGCCAACATAAAAATTAACCGTTTGGGCGGCAGCGAATGGCAAAAAACACGCACCCGTGTTAAAAAAGCGGTTAAGAATATGGCAAAGCAATTAACTGCACTTTACGCAAAGCGTATGTCGGTTAAGGGATATGCCTTTTCACCCGATACCGATTTGCAAAACGATTTTGAACGAAGGTTTGAATACGACGAAACCGATGACCAATTACGGTGCATTAACGAAATTAAAAACGATATGGAACGAGCTGTGCCAATGGACCGCCTTTTGTGTGGGGATGTTGGTTTTGGTAAAACCGAGGTAGCACTTCGTGCCGCATTTAAGTGCATAAGCGAAGGTAAGCAGTGCGCCCTTTTGGTGCCAACCACCATTTTGGCATTACAGCACTATAACACCATTGTCCGACGTTTTGGTGAAATGCCGGTGAGCGTTAAGCTTTTAAACCGCTTTGTTACACCAAAGCAGCAACAAAAAATTATAACCGACCTTAAATGCGGTCGGCTTGATATGGTTGTCGGCACACACCGACTTATTTCAAAGGATGTTAGCTTTAAGGATTTGGGGCTTGTAATAATCGACGAAGAGCAACGCTTTGGTGTTGCCCAAAAGGAAAGATTTAAAGAGCTTTACCCGTCGGTTGACATTTTAACCCTTTCAGCCACCCCTATTCCCCGCACACTTAACATGGCAATGTCGGGGCTTCGGGATATGTCATCAATTGATGAGGCACCCGGTGACAGACACCCTGTGCAAACCTATGTTTTAGAGCAAAATATGGGCATTTTAACCGATGCCATGCGTAAAGAAATTCGCCGCGGCGGTCAGGTTTATTATCTGCACAATAACATTGACAGCATTATGGCCTGTGCCGCAAGAATAAAGCAAAAAATACCCGATGCCAATATTGGCGTTGCCCACGGCAGAATGAGTGAGGATGAGCTTTCAAATGTGTGGAAAAAGCTTATTGAGCACGAAATTGATATTTTGGTTTGCACAACCATTATTGAAACAGGTGTGGATGTACCAAACGCCAACACACTTATAATTGAAAATGCCGACCGAATGGGACTTTCACAGCTTCACCAGCTTCGCGGTCGTGTCGGTCGCTCACCAAGAAGGGCTTATGCTTATTTTTGCTTTACACCCAATAAGCAGTTAAGTGATATTGCATCAAAGCGGCTTGAAGCGATAAGAGAATATACCGAATTTGGCTCGGGCTTTAAAATTGCAATGCGCGACCTTGAAATTAGGGGGGCTGGCAGTATTTTGGGCGGTGAACAGCACGGTAATATGGAATCTGTCGGATATGATATGTACCTAAAACTGTTGTCACAAGCAGTTAATGAAGAAAACGGCATTGTGCCCGAGGATGATATTCCCTGCACGGTTGACCTTAATGTTTCGGCACATATACCCGAAAGCTATATTGAATCACTTCCTGCACGGCTTGGTATTTATAAGCGCATTGCCGCAATTCGCAGCGATATGGACGCAAGCGATGTTATAGACGAGCTTTGCGACCGCTTTGGCGAGCCGCCAAAAGCCGTTATGGGACTTATTGATATTGCAATTTTGCGTAACAAAGCGGCGGACAATAAAATTGCCGAAATCACCTCAAACGGCAACACCGCAATTTTGCATATAAATTCAATAGAGCCGGCAGTTATGCATAAGCTTGCCGATAAATATCAAAACCGATTTTTACTTAAAGCGGGTGACAAACCGCTTTACACAATTAAGCTTTTGAAAAATCAAACCATGACCGATTTTGTAACCGAGCTTATATCGGCACTTTGACTTATAAAATTTTAGTGGACTTTTTAAATAGTTTATTATATAATAAGTATTGTAAATTTTTTTCGGAGGAAAAATAAATGAAGTTAACAAAAAAACTTATTGCGCTTGTTATCGTTTGCATTATGGCATTATCGATTACCGGCTGCCACAAACAAAATGAAATTGCCGTTACTGTAAACGGTTATGAATTTACATCGGGTTATTATATGTGCGCTCTTGTTAATGCATATTCCGAAGGACAAAGCACAGTTTATGAAGCCAAGGAAGATAAAACCGATATCAATTATTTTAAAGAAAAAATTGATGACAAAGAATTTTCAGTATGGGTTAAAGACCGCGCCATTGACCTTTTGGAAGAAATAGGCACCTATAAAAAGCTTTGCGATGATAAAAAGGTTAAGATTGATGACGAAACAAAGGTGGAGGCCGAAAACACCGCTTTTTATATGTGGAATTATTACGGCTATGGTACTTTGTTTGAGCCCAACGGCGTAAGCTATGAAACATATAAAAAGTTCACTCTTGACAGCTTTTGTCAAAGTCTTTATTTTGAACACCTTTACGGTGAAAAGGGCGAAAAGGAAATTGCTGCTGCCGAGGTTGAAAAGAAGCTTTACGAAACCTTTATTATTGCTGATTTAATTGATGTTACTTTCGGCGAAGAAACCGCTGAAAAGAAAGCCGAAACCAAAACAAAGCTTGAAGGTTATCTTAATGATTTAACCTCTAAAAAGAAGACCTTTGAAGAGGTTTATAAGCTTCACAACAACATAACAGATGAAGAAGATAAAAAGGAAGAAGACGATAAAGAAGAGGCAGAAACCTTAAAACCGCTTGATGAATATGCCCAAATTTTAGGCGCAAAGGACGGCGGTTATGACCACGATTATTTCGATGATATCAACAAAATGGTGACAAACGAGGTTAAGCTTATTACCAAAAAAGATAATGCAGGTTATCTTTTAGTTGTTAAAAAGGATATTAAGTCAGACCCCTATTATCGTGATTCTTTGGATATGACCGTTCGCCATCTTTTAAAGGACGCCGACTTTGAAAAGGATATGGAAAAGCTCTTCAAAGAAGCAAAGGCAGACATTAACAGCTATGCAGTTGACCGCTTTAAGGTTAAAAATATTAAAGAGCCATCATACTCATAAATAAATTAACAAACCGCTTTGCAGTGCAAGGCGGTTTGACTTTTTTAAAATGAAGTATTATAATATATATGTCGGCAAACTTTATTTTAAAGGAGATGTTATTATGAAAAAAATTCTGGCATTTTTATTGGCACTTTCCGTTATTTTTGCCTTTGCCGGTTGCGGCGAAAAGCAAACCAATTCCACCCCGTCCGACGATACAGCAACTTCCGATGTTGAATTTAAAAAGCCCGACAATTATGCATCTGTTGTGCTTGTTACCATAAACCCCGAGGTTCGCCTTTACCTTGATGAAGTTGGCAAGGTTTTAGCGATTGAGCCGGTTAACGACGATGCTAAAACAATTACCAAGGATTTACAGCTTGAAGGTAAAGAATTTAAAAACGTTGTAAAAGAAATTGTTACCTCTGCTAACAAAAACGGCTTTATTAAAAAGGATGCCGAGGTTAACTTTAAAGTAGAAGAAGCAAAAAGCGATAAGGTTAACACAACCGAGCTTTTAAACACCGCAAAGCAAACCGCAACTGATGTTGCAACCGAGCTTAAGGTTGAGTTTGAGATTAAATCAGAAGATAAAACCCACACCCACACATTTTCTGATGCTACCTGCACCAAAGCCGCAAAATGCGAATGCGGTGAAGTAAGCGGTGAAGCACTTGGTCATAATTATGTTGACGGTAAATGCAGTCGCTGCAAAGCAGAAGACCCCAATGTAAAATATACCTCGGTTAAAACCAAAAGCGGCGGTTGGTTCTTTATGTTTGTTGCAAACGATACCCTTCACGATGCAAGATTAGTTCTTTCAGGCAGCGAAATTTATGCATCTGCCGGCTTGGGCGATAATATTAAAAATTTCGACGGTGTCATGCTTCCTGAAGAGCTTGAAGATTGCGTTAAATTTAACGGTGAAACCTATCGTGTGGCAAGAGGCACAGGCCCCGTTCCGCTAAAATCTGTAACCGAAGACGGCAAAAAGGTTACCGCAACTGATGAAAACGGTAACAGCTTGGTTTTAACAAGAACGGGCGAAACCACATTAAAGGTTACCTCCTCCCCTGATGTATTTTCAGAATACGACGGTAAAATCCCCGTTGGCACAGTGCTTACCTTTAAGGCAGACTAAAATTTTAAAAAAGACCTCTAAAGAGGTCTTTTTTTATTACCAAAATCAAAACCGACTGCGTAATAATTAAACTACACAGTCGGTTTAAAACATTTCAATATTCATTTTTAAATTTTCTTCTTTCGTTTTTCCGTTTTTTATCTACCTAATGCGGTATTACATTTCTCTGAGGCCACTTTCCCTCGAGTTACAACTTTTAACGGTTAAACCTTTTAATTAAACTGTACATTGGAATCACCCTTATTTTTTATTTAATAGAATAAATCATAATTTTCATAAGAATCACCGTCTTATACAGTATTTATTCAATTTCAGGTTTAATTGTACATTGGTATCACCTTAACGATTTATTTTTTCTGAAAACAATTTTTCATTTTCATAAAACATCACCGTTTATTATATTTTTAAAGTCCCCTTAGGGCCCGCTTAAATATCAAAATTTTGCGTTGGACCAAATTTTGTTATTTAAAAGATCTTACTTCATTGGAATCACGCCTTTCGCTTTATTTGAGAATCCTTTCAGGTGGAGTTACTTCTTTCATAAGCTTTTTACTCCTCCTTTCTTGTTTCTGTCTTTATTATAATGAATTGTGCACAATTTGTCAAGCAAAAGTTAATAACTTTTGTATATTTTAACAAATTGTTCAAAAAATCTATGCATTTTTAGGCATTTGTGATAAAATATAAACAGACAAGAAAGGAAAAATGATAAATTTTAAATTTCTTACATATAATAATTTTTAAGGAGATATTTCAAAATGGCTGAAATGAACAACGAATATAACCCCGATTTAATTACCTTGTCTGATGATGACGGTAAAGAATATACCTTTGAGGTGCTTGATGCTATCGAAACCGATGAGGCACGCTATTTAGCGCTTTTACCCACCTATGACGACCCGCAAAAAATGCTTGACGACAGCGGTGAATTGGTTATTGTTAAGGTTGGCGAAGACAACGGCGAAGAATATTTTTATGAAATTGAAGATGACGATGAATATGAAAGCGTTGCCGATGCATTTATAAACCGCTTAGAAGACTTTTTCGAAATTGATAATAAATAAAAGGTTAGGCCAATCTAAACTGATTATTTAAATAAATGAAGATTTTTTGCTTTTGGCGAAGCCGAAAAAAACAAATGAAGATTTTTGCATTTTAAGGAAGTCGCAATGCCGCAGCTGTACAAAAGTACTGCAAGGCATTAAGACAAACTTAAAATCAAAAAAAGATTATTTATTGTCCTGTTTTGTGCGCGGACGCGCGCTTATATAACCCTACACTTTTAATTTTTGGGGCAATACTCTCGTGTGATGGGCTTGCAGACCTCCCGCGGCGGTGCCGAGTTCGGAAGAAGGGAGCGCGAAGTCACATGGTGTGCACCCACCTGGCTTTTGGCTAGGTTATCTTTAAGCGCCTTACGGCAAAATGGGACTCCCGTTTATCATTAAGAAAGCACCCAACAGTTGTTGGGTGCTTTTGTTTTGTTAAACTAAATTACGCCTCTGAAAAACAAGCCGCGCGTGTGTTTGCAATCAGGTTGTTTTTCAGTTTTGGCGGCCAAAACAACTTCTGACACTCTTTGCTTGTCTTCATTTGTGAAATAAAGAAGCTCAAAATCAAGATTTTCCATACTTTGCTTTTTATCAAGCACCCAAACGGGCACCGAATTTAAAAGCTCGCTGTAGCCCATACGGCATCTTATCGGAAATTCTATTCCCATTCGGTCGGTTATGGTATTGTTTTTATCACAATGATTACAGCTTTTACCGTTTTTAATGGGGCAATTTTTAAACAGCATTAGCGGAATTTTACCGTATGATATAATTCCCTTTTCTATTGGCGAATTAACCGCTACCGCATCGGTTAAAAGCATTTCGTTTGATAAAATTGCCGATCCGATTCCTAAATCCGCTACCGCAGATAAGGAATTGCTGTTATAAATATTAAGCCCTGTGTCAGCCATAACATTAAAGCCACAGCTTTTGGCAATGCTAACTGCCGATAAATTTCCGCAAAGGGCGGTGTCAAAGCCCTTTTGCTTATATAGGTTAAGGCGGTCAGCAATAGCTTTTTCACTTATAATTCCGCGCGGAATTTCGGCTATATTTTTAACACCCGCTAAAAATGGAAAATCTTTTTCAAGGGGTACAATAACCGCCGCAACACCGCTTAAATCGGTTGGTATTTGGTCGGTGCTTTCAAGGCGGATATATGTTTTCAAGGGTTTCGGCATATATTCCGCAGGTTTATCACTGCCGAAAATAATATCAACCTTTTTTCTATTGCACCTACCGCGCTTTTCGGATAACATTTCGGTTGCCTGTCGGCGCAGATCGTTGATAACGCTTGCAGGTAAAAACAGCCCGTCTTCCAATGTGATGTCAAGCTTTTCGGCAAAATAGGGCGAGCCGCCAAATTTATTTAAATTTTTAAGCACGCTTTCCTCATCAGCCGCTTTGTTTTGTGCCAAATCGGGAACGGGCCCCACCACCGAAACGGTGTTTCCACCGTCGCAAAGCGAAAGCTTAATTTCTTCACCTTTTTTTGCTTTAAAGCCAACCTCAACCGCAACCGACTGTAATTCATTTCGGTAAATCTCGTGCAAAAGCGGAAACGCCTTGTCAGCCGAAACAACATCATCCTTAGTGCGAATACCAAACATATCACAGCCAAGCTTATTTTCTAAATAACCGCTTGTAAAGCCGGAGCGTGAAAACACATTTTTAAGGGTTTCGGCCAAATCGGTTGGCACATTACCTGTAATAAGTGCCGTTTTACACGCCTTTGTGGCGGCAGCAACATATTCGGGGCGCTTCATTCTACCCTCTATTTTAAATGAGCGCACACCAATGTTATAAAGCTCACTCACATAATCTAAATGCGATAAATCCTTTAAGCTTAAATCATAGCCGGTGCCGTTTTCCACCTTAAAGGGCAGTCGGCAAGGTCCTGCACAAAGCCCGCGGTTGCCACTGCGTGAGCCAAGGTAAGCAGACATTAGACATTGCCCCGACACCGACATACAAAGTGCACCGTGTACAAATGCCTCAACCGTTATATTATACTTTTGGGCCTCAACACAAAACCGTTTTAAATCATCAAGCGACATTTCACGCGCCACAACCACCTGTGTAAAGCCCATTTGCTTTAAAATCGGCAGTGCCGCTGGGGTGTGAATTGACATTTGGGTTGAAGCATGAAGCGGCAAATCGGGCAATAGTTTATGCAGTACCCTTGCAAGACCGATATCCTGCACGATAACTCCATCAATGCCGAAATTATAGGCATTTTTTGCAAGGTCGACCGCATCGGCCATTTCGCTGTCTTTTATAAGAATATTAAGTGTTAAATATGCCTTTACACCACGAATGTGGCAATACTTTATTACATTTTTAAGCTCAAAATCGCCAAAGTTTTCGGCGTTTCGCCTTGCCGAAAAGTCCTTTGCACCAAAATATACAGCATCGGCACCGCTTCTGACAGCCGCAATAAGCATTTCATTATTACCAACAGGGGCTAAAACCTCGTACACTTAATATCACCTCTTTGTTAATATAATACATTAAAAGTGGCAAAATTTAAAGTCTTTTTTCTTTACTTTATATTGTAATATTGATATAATATTATAAAACATAGATTAGGTAGGTGTTTTTTATGAAATATTTAGTTTTACTTTGTGACGGTATGGCTGATGTTCAATTTGCGGGGCTTTCAAACAAAACCCCAATGGAGCTTGCCAATAAACCGCTTATGGATAAGCTTGCAAAGGTTTCGGAGGTTGGTATGTGCAAAACTGTCGCCAATGGCTTAAAGCCGGGCAGCGATGTTGCTAACCTTTCGGTTATGGGCTATGACCCGCTTGTTTGCTATACAGGGCGCTCGCCGTTGGAGGCGGCTTCCATTGGTGTTGACCTTAAAGATACCGATGTTGCTTTAAGGTGTAATGTTGTTACCCTTTCAGGTGAAGAAAACTATAACGATAAAACAATGGTAGACTATTGCGCGGGGGATATTTCCACCGCCGAAGCACACGAAATCATTAAAACAGTTGAAGAAAAGCTTGGCAATGAAATTTATAAATTTTACGGCGGTGTTAGCTACCGCCACTGCCTTGTGGTGCAAAACGGCACAACCGATTTGGGCGAAATGACACCGCCACACGACATTAGCGGCAGGGTTGTTGGCGAATATTTAAGCAAAAGCCAAAACGCCGCACCCCTTATTGATTTAATGAAAAAGAGCTATGACATACTTAAAGACCATCCCGTAAACCTTAAAAGGCGTGAAAAGGGCGAAAACGAGGCAAACTCGATTTGGCTTTGGGGCGAAGGCAGAAAACCCGCTTTACAAAACTTTTTTGAAAAGAATGGTGTTAAAGCCGCAGTTATAAGTGCCGTTGATTTGCTTAAGGGCATTGGCATTTGTGCCGATATGCAAACCCCTGATGTCAAGGGCGCAACGGGTTACCTTGATACCAATTTTGAAGGCAAGGCAGATGCCGCAATTAACGCCTTTAAAAACGGATGTGATTTAGTGTATCTTCACATTGAAGCACCCGATGAATGTGGTCACCGTGGCGAAGCTGAAAATAAGGTTAAAGCCATTGAGCTTATTGAAAAGCGCACATTTGCGGCTTTGTATGATTATCTTTTGGGCTGTGGTGACGATTTCAGAATTTTAATTATGCCCGACCACCCCACACCGCTTAACACAAAAACCCATTCTTCCGACGCTGTTCCCTATTTAATTTATGATAGCCGAAAGGTTTTACAAGGTGTAGAAAGCTTTACCGAAAAAAATGCCCAAAGCACAGGTGTTTTTGTGGGGCACGGCCCCGATATTATGGATAAATTGCTTGAAAAAATTTAAGTGATTTCGTTTTTTAGTAAGCAAAAATAATACAAATTTTTGTGTTTATGTAAACCAAAGCAACCATAAAAGTTATTAAACTTATCCACCGAAATATCAACCCTTTTCAACGATTTTGAACGATAAATCAAGGTTTCGGGGCATTTTTCGGTGTATAACTGTGTTAATAAGTTGAAAAACCTTTTGGTTGTTAATAATTTTTTAATAAAATTATGTAAATCATTTCGATAAGTTTCGACAAAATTTTTATTACTGAAAACTTGTTAAGGAGTATATCTTGAAGCGCACAAAATTAAAAGACAGAATTTTACCCCCTTACACCCGCGGGGAAGAAATTTTTAATATGGTTTCGCACATTTCGGGCGGTGGCTTGGGTGTTATTATGGCCGCCCTTTGCATTATAAAAGCATTTTTAAATTTTAACGCCTATCAAATTGTAAGCGCATTTATCTATGGCTTTTCAATGGTTGTGCTTTACACAATGTCAAGCATTTATCACGGGCTTGTTCCTGTCACTGCCAAAAAGGTGTTTCAGATAATCGACCATTGCGCAATTTTTATTTTGATTGCGGGCACCTACACCCCCATTGCCCTTTGCTCTTTAAGGGAGTATAACCCATATTTCGGTTGGGGGCTTTTTGGCTTTGTGTGGGTAATGGCAGTTTTGGGTGTAACCTTTAATGCTATCGACCTTAAAAAATACAGCATTTTTTCAAATGTTTGCTATATTGCGGTTGGCTGGTGTGTACTGCTTGTTATAAAGGCATTGCTTAAATCAATGGCTCTTGCGGGCTTTTGGTGGCTTTTAGCGGGCGGTATTGCTTACACCGTTGGCGCTGTATTTTTTGCCGTTGCCGCAGTTAAGAAAACCAAATATATTCACTCGGTTTTCCACCTTTTTGTTGTGGCGGGCAGCGTTTTGCAGTTTGTTGCAGTTTTCTTTTATGTTTTAATTTAAACCTAATTATTGGGAACAATTATTAAGAGGTGTTTAAGTTGAAAAATATTGAAGAAATAAGAGAAATTTTTAAAAATGACCGTTTTGCTACCGAAAACGGCGCCGTAATTGACGAGGTTGGCGAAGACTTTTCGGTTTGCAGCTTGGAAATTTCACCCCGCCACCAAAACGCCGCAGGCGGTGTTATGGGCGGTGTACCCTTTATGCTGGCGGATTTTGCCTTTGCGGTTGCAACTAATCACGAGGTAATGCGCACGGTGTCACTTTCATCTACAATTTCGTTTTTAGGTGTTGCAAAGGGCAACCTACTTATTGCAAAAGCCGAATGTGTTAAATTTGGAAGAGCCACCTGCTATTACACTGTCCACATTACAGACGAAATCGGCACAAAGGTTGCCGAGGTTGTGTTTACCGGCTTTAACAAAAATTAAAGCAAGGAAGTGAAAATTTTGACAACAGTTGAATTTTTATATCGCTGTCCCACAGAGAATATTGCAAGCGCTTTAACCCTTAGGCCCGACAAAATTATTTTTATAGGTGAAAACGACAGTAAAAGCGATGATATCTATACCCGTTTTATAAAATCAAAATCACCAAGTACAAAGGTGAAATTCATTTACACCGACACAAATGATTTATATAACCTTATAAATATTTTAAGCGATATTATTAAAACCGAAAATGACATCACCTTTGATTTGACCGGCGGTGAGGATTTAATGCTTACTGCAATGGGTGTTGTTTTAGAACGGTTTAGGGATGAAAAAAGCATAACTGTTCAGCGCTTTGATATAAAAAACGATAAGGTTTTATTGTGGAAAAACAGTGAAAAAAGCATTGCTTCAACCTCGGCATTTTTGTCGGTTGGCGAGCAAATCGCCCTTCACGGCGGTATGGTGGTTGAGATCCCCGCCGATGAGATTATTTTAAACCCAAAAACCGCACCGATTATTGACGATTTGTGGTCGGTTTTTAAAGCGGACAAGCATTATAACACCAACGTAAAGCTGTTGCAGCGGGCAATGAAGCTTGACCGCGACGGGCGTGACCTGTTCATTAACATTGATATAAACGAATTTAAATCCGCAGAGCCGGATGACCGCGCTTTTGGTTGGCTTACCGAATTTTTACAGTTTTTGAAAAATAACGGTATTATTGATTTTTGGGCCACCCAAAACAATAAAATTAGCTTTGCTTTCAGCAGCGGCACCGCAAAAGAACTTTTGGGAAAATCGGGCAATATTTTAGAAATGAAGGTTTTTAAAACCGCCAAGGATATTAAAGCCCCAAACGGTGCGCCCTATTATACCGATTTAAAGCGAAGCGTTATTATCGACTGGGACGGAAAAGCCGGTAGTAACAAAACGGGCGACACCAAAAACGAAATTGATTGCGTTTTAATGAAAAATCTTGTTCCTGTTTTCATTTCCTGCAAGGGCGGCGACATTGAAGAGGCAGAGCTTTATAAATTAGATGCCGTTGCCAACCGTTTTGGCGGTAAATACGCAAAAAAGGTACTTATTTCAACAAATCACGGCAAGGATGAAATTTCTGCGGCTTATTTCAGAAGAAGGGCCAAGGATATGAACATAACTCTTTTTGAAAATGTGCATTTGCTTAGTGACGGCGAATTTTTTGATATGATAAAGGAATTGGCTTAACTTTAACCCCGTTTTACTTGAAAAAAACGGGGTTTTGTATTATACTCTAACTTGGTGATTTTATGAGGATGAGAAAAAAGAAATATTTAAACGAAAGGTTAGAAGCAGTATCTAATAACCTTTTCACAATAAATATTGATGACCGCAACTTTAACACAGCGGTAATGGAAAAGGAATATATAAACTTTAAGAACATTTTTAAAAATGACAACCCAATTTATCTTGAAATCGGCTGCGGCAAGGGTAAATTCGCCTGTGAATTTGCAAAAAGTCACCCCGAAATAAATTTAATTGCGGTGGAAAAAACCGCAAATGTTATTGTGGGGGCTTGTGAAAACGCCAATAAGGAAAATATTGAAAATTTATATTTCATTGGTGGCAGCGCGGAATATTTGCCACGCTTTATTGCACCAAACAGTATCGACCGCATTTTTCTTAACTTTTCTTGCCCGTTTCCCAAAAAGGCGTATGCTGCACACCGCTTAACACATAGAAGATTTTTAAAAATTTACAAACAGCTTTTAAAGCAGGGCGGCGAAATTCACCAAAAAACCGATAATATGCACTTTTTTGAATTTTCTATTGAAGAATTTTCACAGTCGGGCTTTCAGCTTAAAAACGTAAGCTTTGACCTGCACAACAGCGGTTTTGAAGGTAATATCGTTACCGAATATGAAGCACGCTTTTCAAGTCAGGGCTTTCCCATTTACCGTTTAGAAGCTTTTTTAGGAGAAGAAAATGATTAACTTTAACATTGAAAAAATTGTTCCCCTTTGCAGTGATTTTGACATCACATTAGATGATGACAAAATTAAAAAGCTAAACCTTTACGGCAATTTACTTATTGAATGGAACGAGAAGATAAACCTTACCGCTATAACCGAGCCGGAAGATGTTTTAATAAAGCATTTTTATGACTGCATTTTGTTTTTTAAAAATGTTAATGTGCCACAGGGCGCTAAAATTATTGATGTCGGCACAGGTGCGGGCTTTCCGGGGCTTGTTTTAAAAATTGTCCGCCCCGACCTTAAAGTAACTCTGCTTGACAGCTTAAACAAGCGCATTAACTTTTTAAAGGATGTTATTGACAAGTGCGGTCTTTTGGATATCGAGGCAATTCACAGCCGTGCTGAAGAGGGCGGCAAAAACCAAAAATACCGTGAAAGATATGACATTGCCTGTGCCCGTGCAGTTGCAAATTTGCCTGTTTTGATGGAATACTGCACACCATTTGTAAAACCAAACGGCTTGTTTGTTGCAATGAAGGGGCCCGCCGCCGAGGCGGAGGTTGCCGCTTCAAGCAATGCGATAAAGCTTTTAAATATGGCAAAACCGCAAATTATATGCGAAACCCTGCCAAATAATGACCCAAGAAGCTTTGTTGTGTTCAAAAAAATATCGCAAACACCGCCAAAATACCCCAGAAATAGCGGAAATATTTCAAAACAGCCCTTGTAAACGGGCTGTTTTTTGTTTTTTCGTGACGAATTTGCACGATGTGTTTTTCTTTACAAATTGCCGACTTTTTGTATACTGAAAATCAAGGGAGGCGTTTTAATGCAAACACTGTGGGACAAAAAGCTTTTAATGCTCAAGGTTGATGATATCATACCATCGAAAAACCAACCCCGAAAAACCTTTGATGAATACGAGCTAAAGCTGCTAACAGACAGCATTTCTTCAAGCGGTATTATTCAGCCCTTGGCGGTGCGACGGGCACTAAACGGGAAATATGAAATTATTGCGGGTGAACGCCGTTTTAAAGCCGCAAAAACGGCAGGGCTTCGCCGCATACCCTGTGTGTTACATAACACCGACGATAAAACTGCCGCAATTTATTCTATTATGGAAAATTTGCAACGGCAGGATTTAACCTTTTTTGAAGAGGCCGAGGCAATTGAACGACTGATTACCCTTTACCAAATGTCACAGCTCGAGGTCGCATCCCGACTTGGCATTGCGCAGTCAACCCTTTCAAATAAGCTGCGGCTTTTGCGACTTTCAAACGAGCAAAAATCCCGCATTTTAACCGCCCGCCTTACCGAACGCCACGCCCGTGCGCTTATCCGGTTGGACGGTGAACAGCGTGACACCGCACTTGATTACATAATCGCAAACGGACTAACCTTAAAGGAAACCGAAGAATATATTGAAAGCATTTTAAACCCACCTCTGCCCGAAGAAGCACCGATAGAGCAAATAAAACCCATTAGAAAATATGCCATCAGCGATGTTCGGTTGTTTTATAACAGTCTTTCAAAGTTGGTTGACACCCTGCAAAATGCGGGACTTAATGCCAAAACACGAAAGTTTGAAAACGATAAGTATATAGAATATAAGGTGCGAATCACAAAAAACACAACAGAAAGCCACGAATGTGAGCAACTGAAAATTTGCTAAGCTAAGATTTTACCATATACATCTCCCAAACCCCTTTTAACCGGCACATATCCCTGTGCCAAAAACACACCCCAAGCCATACTTTAAGGCCTGGGGTGTGTTTTTTATTCTTCAAGCTGTTTACTTAAAAAGGCCGCTGCAACACGCACTAATTTTTCGTCTGATTCAGTCGGCTTGTCGCTTACATCACTTGCAAGCATAACAACCGCACCGCTTACATCGCCCGAAATGATAATAGGCGCCGCAACACACATTTTGCGGTTTACACCCTCAAGCGCCAGCTGGTTTTCATCCTCAAAAACAACAGTACGGCGTTCATCCATAACCCCCTCTAAAACGGGGGTAACCCTGCGCTCAAGCACCTCTTTTTTAGAAATGCCCGCCGCCGCAATGCAGTGGTCACGGTCGCACACCGCAACCGAAAGGCGCGTTGCTGTCGCAAGCGCTTCAGCGCACTGAAAAGCATAATTTGAAAGCTCGCCTATCGGCGAATATTTTTTAAAAACAACCTCGCCCCCCGCATCAGTAAAAATCTCTAACGGGTCTCCCTCACGGATCCGCATTGTGCGGCGAATTTCTTTGGGGATAACAACCCTGCCCAAATCGTCAATTCTTCTCACAATACCTGTTGCTTTCATAATATATTAACTCCTTTGTTTAGATAATTGAAAACCTAAAGTTCCTTTTTTGATTTTGATTCACTTTGGGAACTTTTGTAGCGATATTTCTATTATCTGTCAACAAAGGAGTTTTATACTGCTTATATTTACTTTTTAAGATTAGAATCTTTTAAGCGGTTTTTAAGTTTTATAAATTCATCATTATCTTTGATTTGGTCAAAACACGAATCGTCAAGATTGAAAAATAATTGTTCTTGTAGAGTTTTATCACAATTAGTACTTATGTTTTGAGGATTCCAAGTTAGTTTGCTAAAATAAATAGAATTGTAATTTTGCTCTCCTAAATTAGAAGCCCTGTCATAGTTTACTGCGCATTTTTCCGATAGCAACAAATTTTTAATAACCATATCACTTTCATTTTTTTGACAATAAAGCTTTGCTATCATTAAATAATATAATGATAGTTGGTTGTTGTATAAATTCTCATTTTCATCATCATAAAGCATTGTTTTGTTGAGGTTAATTGCAGTATCAAGCATTTTAATTCGTTGGGCAACGGTTAGTCCTTGCCGTAGTTCCTTATCACAAGCCATTAAATAAAGTATACTACAACAAAAGTGGAGCATAAATCTTAAATTGTTTTGTTCTTGTTTTAATCGTTCCGTCCCAGAATAGATATGACTTAAAAGCATTTCTTTACAAATTAACATATTCGGCATATCTTCTGCGAGCTTAATAGCCGCGTCTTTTTTGTTCATTTTGGGATATTCGTAGCAAAGTATTTGTATAGCACTATGCCTGATACTATCAACCGTACAATCTTCTAATATTCTTTCACATAAGGATATAGCTTCCTCAACAAACTTGTGCTCTTCTCTATATTTTTGTTGTTCACTTGTAGCACCATAAGACACTAAACCATAGGCTAAATTTAACATCCATTGATAATTTCTTGGATATAAATCAAGCACCTTGCGCGATAATTCAATTTTCTCTAAAACTTTCCCCTTGCGATTAAGTTCTTGATATTGTTCTTCATATTTCTTTAGTTCTACCTCGTTTTCACTTGCGTTCAAATCAAGCAACTCATCCGCACTTACGCCGAAAAAGTTTGCCAACTTAGGCAGTAGCGTTATATCGGGTAAAGCCAAGCCATTTTCCCACTTGCTAACTGCTTGATAAGAAATTTTAAGATAATCAGCTAATTTATCTTGAGTTATATCTTGTGCTTTTCGCAACTCTTTTATTTTTTCGCCAATTTTCAATGTCATACTCTTTCACTCCTTAAAATTCACTCGAAAGCTTCCGTATGTTTATTATAAATGATTTTTCTTACAATTAGTATAACATATCAGTTTATCTAAACGCAACCGTGGGTTGAGTTATGAGTAAAAGTTAAGCGGAGTGGATTTCCACTCCGCTCTTGCATAAATAACCAAACAATTAATTTTTAGATGGTTTTGTTTTTGCACTCAACTTTTTTCACGTGATTGCCTATATAATGCCCATATCCATGTTTACCAACTATTGAATCAAACTCATCTTTAGAAATTGCCTTTAATGAAAATTCTTCTGGTATTTCAATCATATCAATAAGTAAGAACTCCTCCCCCATAAGCCGTTGATCAAAACTTTCTTTCATTAAATCAAAAAGTTTATCATTTTCTTTTTGGTTTAATGAATTCTTTAACCTATCAAGTTGTTCCTTTTCAGCAGTGAAAACCGACGTCAAATTTGAATGCCAATTCTTCAATATCTGAATATTTTCTTCTTCGCATGAAGAAACATCAAGCCAGTATGTATGTTCCAATAAAAGGTTTGCACCAGACAAACTTTTGTAACATATAGTAACTTTTATCCTTGGAAGATCTAATGTAGAATATCCTCGCAATGCCGTCATTAGTTTAAACGGCTGATCACCCGTAAACATTACACTAAAAGTTTCGCTAACATTATTTGCTGCTAAAGTATTAATTCTTTCAGATGTAGCACCAAGTACTAATTCTTTTCCATTTTCTGTTACAATCAATTCCGCGCTTATGTCGATAAAAATGGCTGGGTATGTACTGTTATTATGAATTTTTAAAAAATAAAAATATCTAGATAAATAAGAATATTCGTTGGTTGGAGGTGTATAGTAAAAACGAGGCCTTTCAATTTTAAATTCACTAGAAGATA
Source organism: uncultured Clostridia bacterium (assembly GCA_945983355.1). GTDB lineage: Bacteria > Bacillota > Clostridia > Oscillospirales > Acutalibacteraceae > UBA737. The sequence goes on from CAMFSU010000039.1 coordinate 96,229, forward strand.
TTTCTAATATAGGTTGTTCTCTCAACTGCTGCTCTTGCTGCATCTGCTTTAATTGCATTTTCATAATATCCATTTGATTTGAAGTTGTATATACATACATTGCGGTAAGAACGGCCACAAAAAAAGAAGATAGTGCGCTTAATGTGTTTATAAAACTAAATTCCGTATTGAATTTGGAGTAAATTAAGCACCCACCAAACGATAGTAAAAGAACAATTATAATTAAAGCTGTTATTTTGTTGAATCTTTTTGAATTCATTGTTTCACTTCCTTAGACTTCTTATTATTTATTGTATCATATTTTTCAATAATTCTCAATATATAATATGCAAGAATAGCAAAAGCGGAGTGAATTCCACTCCGCTTTTTGCTATGTATAGAACAAAATATGCTATTTTTTGTCAAAAATTTTTCTTTAAAAATCGCCTAAAAGCCCAGTATTCATAAGGCTTTGTCGCACTTTTGTCCTATTATAACACATTCCTCTATTCTTCTAACAATACCTGTTGCTTTCATATATTTTACTCTTTTTCTCTACTCTAAAAATGTGCCAAAAACCCAGCATTTATGCAGGTTTTCGGGATTTGTTGGTTTACTCAAATTACACCTCGCCTAAGCCAATTTTACCTCTTTTTTCGTTTGTCCCAGTTGGACATAAGGGGTTAGAGGACTTGGCTCGAGTTGTTGTTTTTGTTCTTTGTTAGTATCACACTTTTTGTAGAAATTATGAGTAGAATTTCCAATTGTTTTTAAATTTTAATAAACAAAAGGCACCTCAAACTAATTGAAGTGCCTTCTGCTTGCTACTATTTATTCTTCTATATTTTCTTCGGAAATCGGAATGGTCATATTTTCCAAAGCATTCCGGAGCTGTGGATTGTGAATGACAAAGTGAATTGCCGGTGCTTTGTTTTTAGATATGACCACCCATTTCCCTTCAAGAATACGAATTTGTATATTTCTAAACGGATAGTTGCTGTTTTGCTTGATGATATAGTTTTCTTGTTCCTGACTGTAGCGAAGGGTTTGATCCATATGCAGTAAATACTCTTCGTAGGTATACGAAATGTCCTTTTCGTAGAAGATCTCCGAAAGAGGCAGCAACATAGGATGCTCCTTAAATTCCGATTCGCTGATGACAGGAATCTCATCGGTCATGCTGCCTTCTTCCAAAACAGTTTTGTATAGCTGCCGTTGCTCTGCCGCATAAGCAAGAATACGATTCTTATCTGCCTCATCAACAGAATTATGTCCCAGAATCTGCATAAGCAGTTCTTCGGAAAGCGTGTGGATGGGCAATGCGGAAAGAATGGATCTTCTTTTGCCGAAAGTCATGCAGTCTTTTTTTACAAATGCGCTGAAAGCACTCTCAGATTCAACCCGGTAAATATCCATAAGAGGAGATGCATTTGACAGGAGATCGAGTGCTCTTTGTCTGTAATAGGCAAGCTCGGTCTTGTTGTTTGTGAGATACATCTTGCCGTTTTGGTGATGATCCATGATGCACTCACCGGATAATGCTGCCGCTCCGCTTGAATAAAGAAAATGCCCGAAAAGCTTGTTGTGAACACCTTTGAGATAATACGGGGAGATCTGTCCTGTCATATACATGGGGATCCAGCCCTCAAGACCCATCATCATTTCTTCAAATGGACGATTGATATTATGGATGAAATGGATATGCAAACCTTTTTTCAGCGTCATAGCAACGGCGAATATGAATTTTTTCATAAAATCCGTACCGGCCGCCTTGTCCGCCATAGGCGTATCATCATTGGCGATCAAATCTTCTTTCGACTTGGATAAAACCGTTGCTTTGAAAAAGTCCAATGTTCCTTTGCGCATTTCCTCAATTCCATAATAATTTCTGGATGCCGGTAATTGAAATGGCACGGAAGGAACCTTCAGCTCGTCAAAATGGATGCTGCGGATAAAATCATTAAGATCAAATTCATCCAGCTTTGTTAAAAACGGTAAAACTACTTCTTTTTGGACCACCTGTCCATTGGCGAGCCAGCAAACAATTTTATCCATACAAACAGAATCATCACTGATTTCTGTTATATCGCAGCCAATCAATCCAGCAATCAGTTCTTTGTCAGCTGCAGAACAATGACTGACAACAAATTTTGAAACACCAAGCGAAAATGATTGCGGGTCGGCCGGCCTTCTTTGCCCGTTGCGAATGCGGGAAATATATGAGCTATCAAATTTCAAAAAACTTGAGAGATCAGATACATTGACTGAAAGTGTTGTCAGCAATGCATCAAAATTCTGTTGAAAAGTGTCGTAAGGGAAGGTTTGATCCGCAAGACATTGCACAAATGTTTTTGAGACGGTTTCTTCCGTTAGGCTCGGATATCCTTTCTGGACTGCGATGGATACGATCCCCCGAACAAGCTGCAAAAATTGCTCCGAATCAATTTCCGGCACACGGCTTCCTGCACGATATCTGCTCAAAACAGAAGCAGATAAACCGGATGCATCCATCAGATCTTTTGCCGTGCATCCCAATTTAGATATATATTCATTTAACTGTTCGCTAAAAGTCATAATTCATCCCTCCTTGACAATTATCCATTTTAAGTATAGCACATCGTCCAATTAGTAATCGAGTATTTTCCAAAGTTGTCAATGACATTTGTGGAAAGTGTATTGTGTTTATTTAGCGTATTTCTTAAAATTAAGATGTAGTATTAGGATACTTCGATGCAACGTAAATGGCAGCCTCGAAAATCAGGCATATGTAAGACAGCGGTGATTCTCGACAAAGCAGCCGCAATATTGAATAAGACAAACCAAGATACGGAGGAAAATACAATGAAAAGAATATTGGCTATATTGCTCGCAGTTGCACTTGTTTTTTCAATCTCGGCATGTGGAACGAACACTTCCGAAAAGCCATACGAAGGTGAAAAAGTGTCTGAAACTGAAGAAACTTCAGAAATCAGCACAGATGAGCTGCTTTCCGATGCTCCGGATACATACGATTATGCCCTGCGGATCAGCATTAATCCTGAGTTCATTCTGTATTTGGCTGAACATAGGGTTGTTGCGTATCAAGCATTAAATGCAGATGCACAAAAAGTCGATGAGCGCGCTGCTATAGAAGGCCGCGATCTGTTTGAGGCATTGAATGACATTGTTCACGCTTCCTATGAAGAAGGTTTTTTGGAGGATGGCGGAGATGTAACTGTCACAATGGTCAGTGCATTCCGGACAGAAGCAGAAGCAAACGAACTGTTGACAGAGGCGAAGGAAAAGGTTACTGAAATAGCCAAGGACTGTGGCATTTCCGTTAATCCGGTGATAACAGTCGAAGAAAACGTGGAGTTTTCGGAAGAACTCGAAATTCCCGAACAGGGGAATAATCCGGGTTCGGAAGACAATCCTCCTGCGCCCAACGAAGACAATAACAATGAGAACCCGGACGATGACCATGAATATCATGCACCACGGGATCCGAATGAAGGCTGTTCTGTATGTCAAGGTTCGGGAATATGCGCCAGATGTGATGGGCGCGGAACCGCAATATGTGAAGAATGCAATTCCGGCTATGAAACCTGCACAAAATGTGGGGGCGAAGGATATGCCGGCGGCGATGAGAATGGTCCGAAGGTTTGCGACCAATGCGGCGGCAACGGTCATATACCGCATGGCAACTGTGGCGGAACCGGAATCGTCCCTTGTCAGGGATGTCGTGGATCAGGAAAATGCGAAGCCTGCGGCGGAACAGGAAAGAAGCCGAATGCTTGATATGGAAATAGAAGCGGAAATAAGGTAAAAACAGTAGCCTCTTCTGCAAGGAATATAGGGAACACAAGGGGATGGTTCTCTTGTGATAATGGAGGCTAAAAAGCGAGGTGAAAAATCACCTCGCTTTTGCTATGTATAGGTCATAATGTGCTGTTTTTGTCAAAAATTTTTCTTCAAAAATCGCCCGAAACCCCAGTGTTTATAAGGCTTTATCGCACTTTTGTGTTATTATAACACATTCCTCTATTCTTCTCACAATTCCTGTTGCTTTCATATATAAAAACTCCTTGCTTTACAAATTTGTACTGTTAGTATCTGTAAAACAAGGAGATTTATACTGCGGCAATTTACTTTTTAAATACTTTGTGATATAATAGAAACGATTCTGAAAGGAGTGGGGAAATGAAAATCGCCGATCTTCTCAAAAAAAATACCCTGTCAATTTCTTTTGAGGTTTTTCCTCCAAAAACCGATTACAATTTTGAAAGCGTGCGCGCGGCCGTTGAGGAAATAGCAAAGTTGCGCCCTGCTTTTATGAGCGTTACATACGGCGCAGGCGGCGGAACAAGCAAGTATACCCTCGAAATTGCAAAACAAATTAAGCAGGACTACGGCGTGCCGTCGCTTGCGCATCTTACCTGCGTTTCCTCCACTAAAGAAACCGTCCGCTCCCGAATTAACGACATTAAAAACGCCGGAATTCAGAACATCATGGCCCTGCGCGGAGACCTTGTTTCCGAAAACAGCTTGCAGGATTACAAGCACGCCATCGAGCTTGTGAGAGAGATCAAAGCCGTGGACGCAGACTTTTGCGTTGGCGGAGCCTGCTACCCCGAAATTCACCCCGAAAGCGAAAACCAAAAAGAGGACATCAAGTTTCTCAAAGAAAAGGTTGATGCCGGCTGTGATTTTTTAACCACCCAGATGTTTTTTGACAACAATCTGCTTTACAATTTCCTTTATAAAATACGCGAGGCAGGCATAACCGTTCCCGTAATTCCGGGAATTATGCCCATCACCAACGCAAATCAGCTCGAGCGTGCCATAAAGCTTTCGGGCTCGTTTATGCCGCAAAGATTCAAGTGTCTCGTAGACAAATTCGGCGGCGATAGTGCGGCTATGAAGCAGGCGGGCATCGCCTACGCCACCGACCAAATCATCGACCTGTACGCAAACGGCATAACAAACGTTCACGTTTATTCGATGAACAAGCCCGACATCGCAAGGAAAATACAGGACAACCTCTGCGACATTATAGGTAAATAGGCTTATGATTTTAACTAAAACCTACAGCGAGCCGCCTTTTTGCAAAAAGGAAATTTTACGATACGCAGGCGGCGACAAGAGCGAACTGACCCTCGCTCTCGTAAGAGAATGTATAGGAGAGGCACGCCCTCTCCTTAAATATAAGATCTGCTACCGCGAACTTGAAGTTAAACTAAACGGCGAGGTTTGCGATTTTGGTCTTTTTCGACTTGAATCGAAAGACCTGTCGCAAAATCTTAAAGGTTGTAAAAAGGCTATCGTTTTTGCGGCAACAGTCGGCATAGAACTTGACCGACTTATTGCAAAATATTCACGGCTCTCTCCGGCAAGGGCGCTGATACTTCAAGCCATCGGCTCTGAAAGAGCCGAAGCGCTTTGCGACGCTTTTTGCGCCGATATTGCAGGCGAGTGCGCCTCTGTCCGCCCACGCTTCAGCCCCGGATACGGAGACCTCTCGCTCGAAAGCCAAAAAATCGTTTTTTCGGCTCTTGACTGCGAAAGGAGCGCAGGGATTACTCTTAACGATAGCTTGTTGATGTCGCCTTCAAAGTCGGTTACGGCATTTGTTGGGTTAAACGAAAATACACTTTCAGAGGTATAGTATGAATTTTAGAGATTTTTTGAGGAACAACATAGTCTGCCTTGACGGCGGTATGGGAACACTGCTTCAGGCGCGCGGGCTAAAGCTCGGAGAATACCCCGAGCGCTGGAATTTATCCCACGCCGAAGAGATAATCGATATACACAGGGCTTACTTTGACGCAGGCAGCAACGTTGTCTGCACCAACACCTTTGGTGCAAATTCGCTTAAATTCGAGCCCAACGAGCTCGAGGACATAATAAGCGCCGCTATCTCTAACGCCAAGGCCGCAAAAGCGCAGTCTACCTCAAAAAAGGAAAGGTTTGTGGCTCTTGACATCGGTCCGAGCGGAAAGCTGTTAAAGCCGCTTGGAGACCTTGATTTTGAGGACGCGCTTGAGGTTTTTGCCAAGACGGTAAAGCTCGGCGTTAAGTACGGCGTTGACCTTATCATAATAGAAACAATGAACGACAGCTACGAAACCAAGGCGGCGCTTCTGGCCGCCAAGGAAAACAGCGATCTGCCGATAATTGTATCAAACGCCTACGGCGAGGACGGCAAGCTTATGACCGGCGCGTCCCCCGAGGCGATGGTTGCCCTGCTTGAGGGTATGGGAGTTGACGCCCTGGGTGCAAACTGCTCGTTGGGTCCACGTCAGCTTGGCGGCGTGGTAAGAAGGCTGCTTGAAAAGGCATCGGTGCCTGTAATACTAAAGCCAAACGCGGGTCTGCCGAGGTCAGAAAACGGCAAAACGGTTTTTGACATAACCATAGACGAGTTTTCCTCCCAAATCGCAGAGCTTGTAAAAGCTGGAGTTCGCGTAGTGGGCGGCTGCTGCGGCACCACACCCGAATACATAAAGTCGCTTTGCGACAAGATTGCTCCGCTTTCCCCTGTGAAAATAGAGCCGAAAAACCTCACCGTGATTTCTTCCTACTCGCACGCTGTGGAGTTTGGCAAAAAGCCGATTCTTATAGGCGAGAGGATAAATCCCACCGGCAAAAAGCGTTTTAAGCAGGCTCTTTTGGAAAACGACATCGATTATATTTTATCCGAGGGCGTAAATCAGCAGCAAAAGGGCGCGCAGGTGCTTGACGTAAACGTTGGTATGCCCGACATTGACGAAATAGCCATGCTCAAAACGGCCGTTTGCGAGCTTCAGGCAATTATAGACCTCCCGCTCCAGATCGACAGTTCCAACATTGCGGCAATGCAGGCCGCTCTGCGCCGCTACAACGGCAAGGCTATGATAAATTCGGTAAACGGCAAGGATGAAAGTATGCGATCCGTTTTCCCGCTTGTGAAAAAGTACGGCGGCCTTGTGGTTGCACTCACCCTTGACAACAACGGAATTCCCGAAACTGCCGAGGGCAGATTTAAAATTGCCGAAAAAATACTTAAAACTGCCGCGGAATACGGCATTGACAAAAAAGACGTTATCTTTGACCCTTTGGCACTCACTATAAGCGCTGACAACAACGCCGCAAAGGTTACCCTCTCCTCGCTAAAGGCCATAAAGGAGCGCCTTGGTTGCCACACCTCCTTGGGCGTTTCCAACGTTTCGTTTGGTCTGCCTAACCGCGATGCTATAAACGGAACCTTCTTTGCGCTAGCCCTCGAAAACGGGCTGTCCGCCGCCATTATGAACCCCTATTCGGCGGATATGATGAAGGTGTATTACACCTACAACGTGCTCAAAGGTCTGGACTCAAACTGCAGTGAGTATATAGGCACGGCAGGCTCGTTTGTAACCGAGGCAAAGGCCGCAAATGCTCCTCAAAGCGTCTCAGATCAGTCGTATTCGGACTGTCAATACGCGATTATAAAGGGCTTTAAAGAAAAGGCGGCGGAAATCACCGCCACCCTCCTTTCGCACACTTCGCCGCTCGAGGTAATAAACAGCGAGATCATTCCCGCTCTTAATATTGTTGGAAAGGGATTTGAGAAAAAAAGGGTTTACCTGCCCCAACTGCTTATGAGTGCAGAGGCGGCAAAAGCCGCCTTTGAGGTTATTAAGGCCGCGTCGTCGGGCAAGAAAGGCTCAGCGTCTCAAAACACCTTTGTTATTGCCACCGTCCGCGGGGACGTTCACGACATTGGAAAAAACATTGTCAAGCTACTGCTCGAAAACTACGGTTTTAACGTTGTGGACTTAGGCAAAGACGTACCGCCGCAGGTGATTGCCGACAAGGTTGTCGAGCTTCACGCTCCCGTGGTGGGCTTAAGCGCTCTTATGACCACCACAGTTGCCCAGATGCAGGAAACCATAAAACAGCTTCGGCTCAAGGCACCCTGGTGCAAAATTATTGTGGGCGGCGCTGTGCTCACGCAGGAATACGCCGACAAAATCGGCGCTGACAAGTACGCCAAGGACGCTATGGAAGGCGTGCGCTACGCGCAGGAAATCATAAACGCGATTAGTTAAAAAGCGAGGTGAAATTCACCCCGCTTTTGCTATGTATAAAAACCGCCGAAAACTCATTTTTAACACCAATGCGTTCAATGGGGCAAACCAGCGAAAACCCAGTGTTTATAAGGCTTTATCGCACTTTTGTGTTATTATAACACGAGCCTATATTCTTCTAACAATACCTGTTGCTTTCATATATAAGAACCTTACCCATTTGCAAAATCAAAGATTTTGAATGGGTCCCGAGAACCTTGCCACGCAAAGCGTGTAACATTTCTCCTTAATTTACAATTTTAGTGTGATATTAGTATCACTCTTTTTGTAGAAATTATGAGCAGATTTTCCAAATGTTTTTAAATTTAAAAGGCACCTCATGCAGAGATGCCTTTTAATTCATGTATTATCTTTTCATCTGTGTTAATATGTAATTACAACCGTTGGCGCTTCTTCAGCATCCCTATTTTATACTTTTGAATTTTTTTTGAACACAAACCAATAGAATGCAAAGCCGCCACCTGCAACTATAACAATCGCAAGTACAATCCATAACCACGACAAATTATTGCCGTCACTGTCATTATTCAAAGATGAATCGGTGTTATCGGTATTATTATTGTTTGTATCGGCATCAATATCAGTATTTGTTTCTATTTTTATGGTAGTGCCGTCATATCCACATGTGGTGCACTTTTCATTTTCTATTTCGTGTGCCATCTGTGTTTCAGCGAGAATTTCATTACATACGGAACAAATACGCCAATGGTTGTTCTCGTCATAATTCCAATTATCAGAAATCTTGTGTCCAAGAGGTGCAATTACAGTATTGGTAATCTTGGTTTCACCTTCTTTGTCACCAAAGAAATCAGAACAACCGTCACAGGTGTAATATTCTATGCTGCCGGGTTTAGTGCAGGTGGCATCAACCTTAACAACCTTGGTTAATTTATGTTTATGATTTTTTGCGGGCACAATAATATAGCCGCAAACCGTACATTTTTGAGGTTTGTTATCTGTAGCAGCAGGACCGGGTTTATGGTCCTCGGCAACCGCATGGGCGCCACAATCTTTACACAGATGGGCGTGGTACAAATTACCGCAAGCCGTCCATTTTGACATATCGGGATTATGATTCTCGTTTTCATCTATGTAGGCATAACCACAAACGGTGCATTTACCTTTTTGGCTGCAGGTGGCAATGCCACCTTTGTGGTCCTCCTGTTCCAGTAGTTCGCCGCATGTTGTACATACCTTGTAATGATATGCCTGATTTATACGCCAAGCGGATGACGTGTGGGTATGGGAAACCTCCTGACTCGGTACCGTGAAGGGAATATCGTACACGGAAACGTATTTCTTGTAGGAGGAGCCCATAGTCCAAACAGCAGTATATTTCTTACCGTTTACATAAACCGATGTGCCTTCTGCAAAGGTATACGGGTCTTTTGAAACCAAGTAAATATCTGCATAATAGGTTTTCCCCGCCTCAAATTTCTTGTTGTTGAAGTCGTTCAAACTGTCCCCATCTTTATTGGTGGACCAGCCGAGCGAAACAGAATATTTACTTGTAGTAGATACAACGCCCGCTTGGGAGTCTGTGCCTGCGGTTGGAACGGTTATATCATAATTTACGGATTTAATAACGTTAGCGCCCTGTGGTATAGCTTCCCATATTGCCGTTAAGGTAGTATCCTTCCATACAATTATTTTTCTGCCTGAGGGTTCAATTCCGTAGTTACCGGGCCAAATACTCCAACCCGCGAAACGCTTTCCCGAAGGTGCTGTAAAACTACATTCTGGTATGGTAAACTCACCGTAACGATTATTTATCTTTTGCATTGTTCCTAAGCCACCATTTGCATCAAAGGTCACGGTGTAGCCCTGTGAGGGAATATCTCGCCAACTTGCATATACGGTGGTATTGCCAATCACGTTAATCGTATCGTCAGGGTCTTTCGGGTAGCCGCCAACGGTCCAACCACTGAAATACTTTCCTGCGGGGGCGGAGAACATACAAGACGGCAATTTATAGTTGTCAAAAACATTGGAAACAGATTTCGTTGTATTGCTTCCGTCATTTTTATTAAATGTTACAGTATATGTGGGACAGTTAGGGTCAGCCGCATACATATAGGTATAACGAAACTCGTTTCCATCTTTGCTATAGCAACCTGTCGCTTCGCCGTTAATGGTAAATACACAGTCCTCTGCAAAGGTGTATCCTGTTTTTGGCCGGAAAATTACTCGAAGTTCATAGCGTTCGTGAGTCTTGAACTCAGCACCGCTTGAAGGAGTAACGGTGCCATAAGCCATCCATCCCCAATAGTCTACATCGGCATAATACTTTTTATGATCCGATGAAACGGGCGAAAGGTCGGGAAGTTCGCCCCCTACAGGTTTGGTAATTGTAATGTTGGCAGACGTAATTTCGTTTTCTACGGCAAATACTGTCATTGACTGAATACCAACCAGCATCACGAAGCACAGCAGAAAGCTTAGTATTCGTATTTTCCTTTCATTTTTCATATTTGAAAACTCGCTTTCGTTTTCTTTTGAAATTTGTTTTATAGATACAAAGCTTTAATTATTCGGCTTTTTTCTTTTTAATAACAATAAATGTAACAGTTCCACCTGCCGCAAGTACAACTACTGCTCCGAGAATTATCCAAATAAGTATACCGCTATTCTTGTCGCTATTTTCCTTTTCCTGTTCGGTATTTACATCAGTTTCCTGAGATTCGTTATCGGTCATATCGGCGTCAGAGGACGTGTCGTTATCAGGATTGGAGATTGTGGGTTTGCTTTCTGTAGGCTTGGTTGTTTCGGTAACACTTGCTGTAGTATCATTTGCCTTAGGGATGGCATAACTACAAATATCGCACTTATTATCCTTGTTTTGATCCTTATGTGCCTCTTTAGCTACGGTAATCATACCGCAAGCAGTATCAGTACATACCTTCCAGTGGTTATCCTTATCGGTTTTCCAATCAGAATTTGTGTGCTTATGTTCGCTACTGAGAGCGGTAAGTTTTAGCGAAACATTGATGCTACCATCGTCAAAGGTTTCTACTGTTGCAGTTTTGCCGTTAAGCTTTGCCGATACGTTTTTAGCAAATTTATATCCATCCTTGGGAATAAGAGAAAGCTTTACGGTGTATTCACTGCCGCCCTTAAAGGTTTCGGTGGTTCCGGGGCTTATGTAAGATGATGCAGACTTATACCAAGCAATTCCGTTTTTATAAATTTTTGTAGAAGTTCCGTTAATTCCGTTATCAGTGTAATACTCGGTTCCGTCAATTTTTGTATAATTGGGCTTTTCGCCTTCCTTAGGTGCGGTTACGTAAATAGAAACAGAAGAAACTTCCTTTTTTCCGTCACCAGGGACAATGTTTTTAAGAGATACTTTAGCATGGTATTTGTCGATTAACTCTAACGTAGCTGCGGCACCGTTAATACTGCACTTCGTAGCGGTGGTAAATTTATAGCCATCCTTGGCGGTAAGATAATAAGTTACCGTATATTTAGAGCCTTCTTTGAAAGGATTATTTACAGTGATGTTTATGTTATTACTCTGATTTGTCCAGGTAACGCCGTTTGAACAGTTTGAAACTGTGCCATACTTTTCACTAAAATACTGCGTTGTATCAACCTTTGCAAAGGTGGGCGTTTTGCCTACAACGGGTTTTACAACATTAAGGTCAACCTTGCTTATAGCGGTTGGTGCTTTGGTGGCCTGATACGCCTTATAAATAGAAACTTTAGTTCTGTTTGCTTGAACAGCGGGGCCCGATACTTTAGCCGTTTCATTATTTATGTGAGGATTAATTGTTTCGGAAAAATTGTTTCCGGATGTTGTTTCAAAATGAACATATACAACATACCAATATCCTTCTTTGAAGGTGTCATTAGCGGACATATCCTTTTCCCATTCCCAGCCTTCATCATATTCAACCCACTCGACATCAGTGATCTTGTGTGCGTTTGACCAGTTGGGGAGATCAGCCGAGAAATCAGGCTTCTCTTCGGCTACGGGAAGCTCGATATTCACCGCATCAACCATAGTAACGGATGCCGCAAAAACCGAGGTGGTTGGCATTAGGCATAAAAGCATAATTGCTGTTAAAACCAAAGATAAAAATTTTTTCATAAATTCGTTCTCCTTTCAATATACCAACAAATTGTCTTGATTGGCTTCTGAAGCCCATTTGTTCGCCATTGAAAATTTCAACACTTTGTGATATAATATAAAAAGTAATTTTTTCAGCATAAGAAATATACTTACACTGATTATATTATAATTATATTTGTTTCTATACCGTTTGTCCCCATACTAAAAGTATGGGAAAGGGCGCTTTTTCAAAAAAGTATAGGAATTTTTGAGATAGACCGCCTTTTTTGAAAAAACACGGTCGGAGGAGAGCGAAATGAAGAAGTTATTTGCAAGTACACCGCTCTTGCTGTTTTTAATATTGAGTTTATCGGGTTGCAATGCTGTCGGAGCAAAAAGTGCAAGCCTGACGATCATTTACTCGACAGTTGCAGTACTTTCCTTATTGCTACTAATTGGCTGTTGCCTATTAGTCCGTAAGAATAAAGTATGGTTTGTATTATTGTTTTCATCTGTGCTTGTGGTAAATATCGGATATTCCTTCCTGGCAATGTCCACCTGCTTAAATATGGCTCTGTGGGCAAACCGTTTAGCATATCTTGGCTCGGTATTTTTACCACTCGCTATGCTGATGATTATCTTAGATGTTTCCGGCACTAAATATCCAAAATGGTTGCACGGTGCTTTGGGAGCGTTATCCATTATCGTGTTCCTTATTGCCGCAAGTCCGGGAATACTGCCAATCTACTATAAAGAGGTTTCCTTTGCAGTAGTGAACGGAGTATCTACGCTTGTGAAGGTTTACGGGCCGTTGCATCCGCTATATCTTGTTTATCTGCTCGGCTACTTCGCCGCTATGGTTACGGTCATTATCCGTGCGCAGGTCAAGAAGACCATCGATACCACAGCACGCGCTGTTATCCTTGCGATTGCGGTATTTGTTAATATCGGTGTTTGGTTCATCGAGCAGATGACGAGCATTGATTTTGAAATGCTGTCTATTTCCTATATCATCAGTGAACTGTTCTTGCTCGGTATCCACCTTGTAATGAACGAATACCAGCGTATGAAGAAGATCATCAAGCAGGTCGAGTCGGTACAGGGCTATTCCGATGCTGATGCATCCACACCTGATGTGATGCTTGAAAAGCCGGTAGTGGATGAAGCCGCCTCCCCTGAGCGCATCGAAGTCTTTATGATGGGACTGAAAACGCTGACACCAACAGAACGGGAAATCTATGATGCGTATATTGCCAGAGTTACCACCAAGGAGATTATGGCGAATATGAACATCAAGGAAACCACCTTGAAATATCACAACCGAAATCTTTACGGGAAACTGGGTGTAGCATCCCGTAAGGAGCTGCTTGAAATACATAAGCATATTAAATCCGTACAAGCGGCGTTTGAGGAGGCAAACAATGTCACTGGCAAATAGGTTAAATCAAATTATTGACGAACAGAAGATCTCCAAGCGCGAGTTTGCAAAACGGGTTGGAGTTTCCGAAAACTATGTATACACGCTAACCGGCGAGAGTAATAAAATCACTACACTTTCTCCGATGCTTGCAAAAGTAATTGCAATGGAGTTCGGCTATGATGCTGAGTGGATACTGCATGGAGATAAAGAATGATAAAAAGCCGAATGAGTTTAAACGCTCATTCGGCTTTGTCTTGTGACAGTTTGAATATTTAGTTTTTGCTGCTCAGATCAGTGGATTTCTGACGCATATTTAGAATGTTATTCTGCTCCTTTCTAAAACCGCCGAAAACCGATTTTGACCGGATTTTGTGCAAATTGAGTTGGACAAAAATCAGCGAAAACCCTAGTGTTTATGCGGGTTTCAGTCGGTTTGCCCTATTATAACGCATTCCTCTATTCTTCTAACAATACCTGTTGCTTTCATATATAAATCTCCTCTTTTACGTTTTTAATGTGATATTAGTATCACACTTTTTGTAG
>CAMFSU010000040.1 GCA_945983355.1 uncultured Clostridia bacterium
CGGCGTGGGCACTCATCTGCACGAAGCTCCGGAGGTTCCGAATTTCGGCACACCGGGCAGAGGAATTCGTCTGCTTCCCGGAATGACACTTGCAATCGAGCCGATGGTTAACGCCGGCGGCGCGGATGTGAAGGTATTACCGGACGGCTGGACTGTTTTAACAAAGGACGGTTCTTTATCGGCTCACTTTGAGCACACGGTTGTGATAACCGCCGACGGACCGAAAATCATGACTTTGATTTGAGGATTGTTATGATAGGACGTATAGTATGTTCAAAATCGGGACGGGATAAAGGATATTTTATGGCGGTAATAAAAGCGGATAACAATTATCTTTACGTCTGTGACGGCAAGGAAAGACCGCTTGAAAGACCGAAGCGCAAAAACATCAAGCATGTGGCGCTTACAAACACATACCTTGACGAAAACAGTTACAGCAGTAATAAATCACTGAGACGCGCGCTTGCCGTTTACAGGGATTCAGCATCGAAAGGGAGGAACTGAGATGTCTAAGGAAGACATGATAGAGCTTGAAGGCGTAGTTGTTGAAGCAATGCCTAACGCAATGTTTAAGGTAGAAATTCAGGGGGGACATGTGATTCTTGCTCATATATCCGGAAAGCTGCGCATGAATTTCATACGCATACTGCCGGGAGACAAGGTGACTGTTGAGATGTCTCCGTACGACCTGTCAAAGGGACGTATAACCTGGCGAAGCAAATAACAGTCAAGAATTTAAAGGAGGCAAAATCGAATGAAAGTCAGACCTTCTGTTAAAAAGATTTGCGAAAAATGCAAAATTATCAAGCGCAAGGGCAAGGTAATGGTTATCTGCGAAAACCCGAAGCACAAACAGCGTCAGGGTTAATTGCGCGCGAGTAAAAAATATGGAGGTGCTTTGATAAATGGCACGTATTGCTGGTGTTGACCTTCCGAACAATAAGCGAGTTGAAATCGGACTCACTTACATTTTCGGCATCGGTCTTACTACATCGAAAAAAATCCTTGCTGATACCGGCATCAACCCCGATACCAGAGTTAAGGACTTAACTGAAGACGATATCTCAAAGCTTCGTGAATACATCGACCACAACCTTCAAGTAGAAGGTGACCGTCGTCGTACCATCGCTTTCGATATCAAAAGACTTATCGAAATTGGTAGCTACCGTGGTTTGCGTCATCGCAAGAACTTACCTGTAAGAGGTCAACGTTCAAAGACAAACGCACGTACACGTAAGGGTCCCAAGAAGACCATCGCTAACAAGAAGAAATAAGTAGGAGGAAGATAATATGGCTACTGCTAAAAAAGCGACTGCTACTCGCCGTCGCCGCGAAAAGAAAAATATCGAACGTGGTGCCGCTCATATCCAGTCTACCTTCAACAATACTATCGTAACCATCACCGACACACAAGGTAATGCTCTTTCTTGGGCATCTGCCGGTGAATTAGGTTTCCGCGGTTCAAGAAAGTCTACACCTTTCGCAGCACAATCTGCTGCTGAAACTGCAGCTAAGGCTGCTATGGAACACGGCTTAAAGACCGTTGAAGTATATGTTAAAGGCCCAGGTGCTGGCCGTGAAGCTGCTATCCGCGCATTGCAGACAGCAGGTCTCGAAGTAAGCATGATTAAAGATGTTACTCCGATTCCACACAATGGTTGCCGTCCTCCCAAGAGAAGACGTGTATAATCAATTAAAAAATGCTGTGCAAATAAAATTTGCATAAAATTTATGGAGGTGTTATAGATGGCAAGATATACCGGTGCAGTATGCAGACTTTGCCGCCGTGAAGGTAAGAAATTATTCTTAAAGGGCGAACGCTGCTATTCTGATAAATGTTCAGTTGGTATCAGAGCTTATGCTCCCGGCCAACACGGACAAGGTAGAAAGAAGTCATCTGAATACGGTTTGCAGCTTCGTGCAAAACAAACTGCAAGACGTTTCTATGGTGTTCAGGAAAATCAGTTCCACCATTATTTTGAAATTGCCGAAAGAAAAACCGGCATTACCGGTGACAACCTTTTAAAAATTCTTGAAAGCCGTCTTGATAACGTGGTTTACAGAGTGGGCTTTGCTTCTTCTCGTGCAGAAGCAAGACAGCTTGTTGGTCACGGTCATTTCGAAGTAAACGGTCATCGTGTTGACATTGCTTCTTACTTGCTTAAAGCAGGCGATGTAATCACAGTTTGTGAAAAAGCTCGCGGTCTTGATAAAATCAAGGCAGTTGTTGAAGCTAACAGCGCTAGACCTGTTCCCACTTGGATTGACGTAAATCGTGATGAGTTAAGTGCAAAAATCATCAGTCTTCCTAACAGAGACCAAATTGATGCACCTGTTGAAGAACAACTCATCGTAGAATTCTATTCAAGATAATAGTTGTCTATGGATATGTGTTACCGTACAGCACAATATCTTATTTAAAATTCACAGTACGGAGAAACGGAGCTTTTAAATGATAGAGATTGAAAAGCCCAGAATTGATACCGCCTTAATTACCGCTGACGGCAAATATGGCAAATTTGTTATGGAACCGTTAGAACGCGGCTATGCCACAACACTCGGCAACAGCATGAGAAGAGTTCTTCTTTCAATTTTACCGGGTGCTGCTGTAACAGGCATTAAAATTGACGGTGTTGTTCATGAATTTTCTACCATTCCCGGCGTTAAGGAAGATGTTACTGAAATTATTCTTAACATCAAAGGCATTATCGCAAAGCTTCACTGCGATGAACCCAAGAAGGTTTACATCGAAGCCGAAGGCCCATGCGTTGTAACTGCTGATTCTATTAAAGCCGATTCTGAGGTTGAAATTTTGAATCCCGATATGTATATCGCAACTCTTGACGAGGGTGCAAAGCTTAATATGGAGCTTACCATTGACAAGGGCCGTGGTTATGTACCGGCTGACCAAAATAAACCCGCACAAACTATTGTTGGTTTTATTCCCGTTGACTCTATTTATACACCCGTTTTAAAGGCAAACTTCTCGGTTGATAACACCCGCGTTGGTAATGTTACCGATAAAGGCAAGTTAACACTTGAAGTATGGACCGACGGTTCAATCAGAGCTAACGAAGCTGTTTCAATGTCAGCAAAGGTTCTTATGGAACACCTTGAAATTTTCCTTGACCTTACTGAAGGGGTTAGCGAAACTGACAGTATTATGGCTGAAAAGAACAACAATGAAAAGGAAAAGGTTCTCGATTTAACAATCGACGAATTGGATTTATCTGTTCGCAGCTTCAACTGCTTAAAGCGTGCAGGTATCAATACTGTTGAAGACCTTATCAACAAGTCTGAAGAAGATATGATGAAGGTTAGAAACTTAGGTCGTAAATCACTTGAAGAGGTTATTGCAAAGCTTAATTCCTTTGGCTTTACTCTCAAAAAAGACGACGAATAATTCCAATTTTAAGGAGTGAACTAATATGCCAGGTACCCGTAAACTCGGAAGAACCAGTGACCATAGAACCGCTATGCTTCGCGCAATGGTAACCTTCTTGCTTGAAAACGGCAGAATCGAAACTACCGTTACTCGCGCTAAGGAAGTTCGTTCTATGACAGAAAAGTATATTACACTCGCTAAAGAAAATAATCTCCACAATAAGCGTCAAGCTTTGGCTTTCATTACTAAGGAAGATGTTGTTAAAAAGTTATTTGACGAAATCGCTCCTAAGTATATGGACGTAAACGGTGGTTATTGCAGAATCATCAAAACAGGTCCCCGTCGTGGCGACGCTGCTGAGATGGCAATTATCGAGTTAAAGTAATATCCTGATTTTAGTCCTCACATTGTCATTTGCAGGGCAACAGCTTTGCATAGGCGCCGATAATGTGTGTACTAAAACGCAAAAAGCTGAAAAGACCTTCGGGCTTTTCCCGAAGGTCTTAAAGTTTTTTAAAAAGATTAAATTTTTCTTAAAAAAGGGTTGCATTATTACACCTTTTTGTGTATAATAATAGTAACAAGTAAAACTTAAATATCGCGGAGTGGAGCAGTTGGTA
>CAMFSU010000041.1 GCA_945983355.1 uncultured Clostridia bacterium
ACGAGTTCGAATCTCGTACGGGTCACCAAGAAAAAACCACGTTCTTACGAACGTGGTTTTTTCAATGAAATTCACCTTACAGCGAGTGAAAGCAAGATATTTCATTTTGTTTATTATATAGTAGAATTTAGCAACCCACACTATTTTTGTGTGGGTTGTTTTGTTATTCTCCCAAATAAAGCTTAAAATCATTATTTTTAAGCACGGTTACAAGCTGGTCTATGGTTTTAATTCTTTCATTTGTCATAATACCAAAGGTTGCATTAAAATTTATTTGGTGCTTGTCACCGCCCGCAATAATAATTTTTCCGCTATCTTTGAAGGTGTTTATGGCACGCTCATCATCCTCAATGGTGTTGCCGTGGTTGTAGCATTCAATACCGTCAACAAAGCTTAAGTCAGGCATTTCGTAAGGGTTTGGTATATAAAATCGGTTTCTAAAAGGGTGGGCATAAGCTATAAAGCCACCGTTTTCACGCACCGCCTTCGACCAAAGAGCAATGTCTCGTTCTTTTAGCTGTGGGTTTTCCATTAAAAATTCGGGCGAAAGGCCATAAGCCAGACATTCTTTGCCGGGGGCATAGGGCTGTTCAACACCGAAAAGCAGGTCAAAATCAAGCTCTTTTGCGGTTTCAAGAGCAGTGTAATAATCCTTAGAATATTCTTTAACCCACTCTTTCCACGGGAGTGAACGGTCAACACCTGATGAGCCGTGATAAAAATGGTTGGTTAAAACAAGGCCCGAAAAACCAAGTTCTTTATACCTTTTTACCATTTCAGATGCACTGTTTTTCCCACATGCGCTCGATGGCGAAGAATGAACATGCAAGTCATATTTATACATAAAATTACTCCTTATTTGGTGTAAAAGTGTTGACGCCAAACACACCTAAAATAATAATACCGCAAAGTAAAAACTGCCAAATATTAAAGCTTTCTTTCAAAATTAAAACACCTGCAATTACTGTTACAACGGTGATTATATTAGAGAAAGAGGATGACTGCACAGCGGGTATTTTTGAGGTTGAAAAGTTGTATAAAAGAAAGGCCAAAACCGAAGAAATTACCGCTAAATAAATGATGGAAATTATAAAATTCACACTTTGAAAAGCCGATACAACTTCGGTAAAATATTGCCCTTTCAAGACAAAAACAGCAATTAAATTAAAGCCGATTACACCGCATAAAAACATAATATAAGTGCGTTCAAAGGCGGTAAATTTTTTCGATTCGCTGCGGCTTAAAATGTTGAAAACTGCTGCCGACAAAACCGCTAAAACAAGCAAAATTATGCCTAAAAAATAGCTTTTTTTGCCATTGTTTGAAATGATGCTTATTACCAAAATTGCAGCGATTGAAAGTATGGTGCAAAGCTTTTGCAAAAGGGTGGATTTTTCCTTTAAAAACACTGCTGCCAAAAGCATAACCGCAACTGGCACAAGCGCAATTATAACGCCCGATAGGGCAGAGGACACAAGCGACAGGCCGTAAAGCTCGAAAATGAAATGAAGCAGGGGCTGTGCAATGCTCATGATAATAAGCTTTGTTTTTGGTTTGCCCTTTAAATTTATTTTGAATTTTTTGGTGAGTAAAAGCAAATTTAAGGTTAGAAAAGCCACCGTAAAGCGAACGCTTAAAATAACCAGCGGGTGGGCAATTTGCAATGCGGTTTTAGAAAAAATAAAGCTAAAACCAAAGATTAAATTTGCAAGCAGAGCACACAGTGTGCCAACAGTTTTATTTTTTGACAAAATGGTAATTTCTCCAATCATTTTTTTGAATTTTACCATATTTTTCAGGATTTTTTAATAAACATTTTCATTTTGTAATTTTTTTGTAACTTTTTTGCAATTTTATCTTGCAAAACAGGGCGATTTTGTGTACAATAAATTTGTATAATTATAATTATTATTAAGGATGTGTTCTTTAAATGGCTAATCGTCTTTTTCAAGGTGTAATTCATCAAATGAAGGATTGTATTGACAGACCCTTTGGTGTTATTGATGAAAATTTCACAGTTACCGCTTCAAGCGATTTGTCAAAGATAGGGGAAACTATCCCTGCTTTTAATCTTACAAACGAGCTTTGTACCGAAAATGGATATACATACAAAACTCTTGGCGCAAATCAAGGCATCAGCTATTCTGTATTTGTTGAGGGTGATGATGTTTTAGCAGGCAAATACGCTTCAATTTTGGCAGTTGCTTTTGCAAATGTTAAATTCTATTATGACGAAAAATATGACCGTGGTAACTTTATCAAAAACATTATTTTGGACAATATCTTGCCCGGTGATATTTACATAAAAGCACGTGAGCTTTATTTTAACAACGATGTTTCCCGCACCGTTATAATCATCCGAGCTGTTGAAGCAAACGATGTTTCAATTTATGATGTAATTCAAAATCTTTTCCCCGACAAGGCAAAGGATTTTGTCATCAGCATTAACGAAACCGACATCGCCTTGGTTAAAGAAACCGCACAGGGAATTGAACCGAAAACCATTGAAAAAATGGCAGCAACAATTGTTGACACCCTTTCGGGCGAGTTTTATACACGGGTTGTTATCGGCATAGGTACAACCGTTTCTAACCTTAAAGATTTGGCTCGTTCCTTCAAAGAAGCACAGGCCGCTTTAGAGGTTGGCAAGGTGTTCGATACCGAAAAAACTATCGTTTCGTATGACAATCTTGGTATTGCTCGCATTATTTATCAGCTTCCCACAACCCTGTGTGAAACATTTTTAAGGGAAATATTTAAGCGTGGCTCTATTGAAAGTCTTGACGGTGAAACACTTTTCACAATTCAGCGTTTCTTTGAAAACAACCTCAATGTTTCAGAAACCTCAAGAAAATTGTTTGTTCACCGCAACACCTTGGTTTATCGCCTTGAAAAGATTAAGAAGATTACCGGTCTTGATTTAAGAGAATTTGACCACGCAATTATCTTTAAAATCGCTTTAATGGTTAACAAATATTTAAAGAGCAACCCAATTAAATACTAATTTTTTTAAAAGGAATTTTTAAATGGAAAACTTTCAGCAGTTTACTGAACAAAATGTTAAGCCGATTATTGAGTTTCGCGGCGTGTCTAAAACCTACCAAACCGGCACCCACGCGCTCGATGATGTTAATATTAAAATAAACAACGGCGAGTTTGTATTTGTGGTTGGCTCTTCGGGTGCAGGGAAAAGTACCTTTATGAAGCTTATAATGCGTGAAGAAAAGGCAAACACAGGCAAAATTACCGTTAACGGCTTTGACCTTACAAAAATGAAGCGAAAGGATGTTCCAATGCTTCGCAGAACAATGGGCATTGTTTTTCAGGACTTTCGCCTTATCCCTACAATGAATGTATTCGACAATGTTGCATTTGCAATGCGTGTTGTCGGTGCTGATGGCAGGGACATTCGTAAAGAGGTTTCAAAAGCACTTGCAAAGGTTGGCCTTGGTCACAAGGCACGCTCAATGCCTAATCAGCTTTCGGGCGGTGAGCAGCAGCGTGTCGGTCTTGCCCGCGCACTTGTAAATTCACCTGACCTTATCATTGCGGACGAGCCCACAGGCAATGTTGACCCCAATATGTCTTATGAAATCGTTTCGCTTTTAACCGAAATTAACCGAAAGGGTACAACCATTTTAATGGTAACCCACGACCACAACCTTGTGCGCGATTTTCAGCACCGTGTAATTATGCTTGATAGCGGCAAAATTGTGGCAGACAATGTTGGAGGTGATATTTAATGAAACTTTCAAGTATTAAATATCTCGCCTTCGAGGGTGTGCGAAATACCTGGGCAAACCGCCTTATGACATTGGCATCGGTTGGCGTTTTGGTGGCTTGTATGACCATTATGGGTCTTGCAGTGTTAATTTCTGAAAATGTCAATCTTGCTATCGGCAATTTGGAGGAGCAGAATGTCGTTATCGTTTCTATGAAGGACTATAATTGGGCGCTTTATGAAAACGATGAAAAGGATGATACAGCAAGCGCTACCCAAAGCACTGCCGAAAGCGGCGCCGAAAATACCACCCAAACCCCAGCGGGTGATAAAAACGGTATTAAAGAAACTGACTATATCATTCACGATGAAAAAGAAGCAAAGGCACTGTGTGCTGAAATTGAGAAGCTTGATAATGTTTTAAATGCCGTATATGTTTCAAGTGAAAAGGGGCTTGAAGATGCCAAGCATTTAATACCCGATGATATGAAGGATGACTTTGCTTTTCTTGATGAAGAAAACCCAATGTCCTGTGCGGCAAAGGTTACAATGCGTGATATGGCAAAGTTTGATGAAACAATAAGGCAAATTGAGAAGCTTGAGGGTGTTGCTTCAATCACCTCACAAAGTGAAATGGCAAACACCATAAATGCTTTGAAAAAGGGTATCGGCGTTGCGGGCTTTTGGATTATTGCAATTTTGGTTATCATCTCCCTTGTAATTGTTTCAAACACAATTCGTATTACAATGTACAGCCGTAAGCTTGAAATCAGTATTATGAAGGCGGTCGGCGCAACCGACGCTTTTGTAAGAATTCCCTTTGTGGTTGAGGGTATGATAATCGGCTTAATTTCCGCCGTTATTTCAGAGGTTTTACTTTACTTCTGCTACCGCATCGCAACCGAAACCATTGTTAAATCGCTTGGCACTGTTGTGAAATACGGCGATATGGCATTTATCCTCTTCCTTATGTTTGCGGCAATTGGTGTATTTGCAGGCGTTATAGGCAGTGCAATTATGATTGGCAAATACTTAAAGCACGAGGGCAGCGAATTTGCGGCAATATAACTTAAACCTTTTAGGAGATTTAAATGAAACAAAAACTTTTCAAACTTTTATCGCTTGTTTTAATAGTTGTTGTAATCAGCGGTACTGCTGTGATGTCTTCAACTCCTGTAAGCGCTAAATCGGCTTCTGAAATTCAAAAGGAAATTGATGCGCTTGAAAAGGAATCATCAAAGCTTCAAGCCGAAATTAATCAGCTTAAAAAGGATAAAAACGAACAAAAAAAGCTTAAAGATAAAATTGAAAGCAAAATGGAGGTTGTTAATAACAGGATAAATGCCTGCAACCAACAAATTGCTGCTATCAATAAACAAATTGATGATAACAAAGCAGCTATCGAAGCAAATAATAAGCAAATTGAAGCTGATAAAGAAAAATTTAAAAGGCGTCTTCGCGCCGTTCAAATGAGTAATACCGGCAGCAATTTGCAAATTCTTTTGGGCGCAAAAAGCTTTTCTGAATTTTTGCAGCTTGCTCGCCTTACTGCCTCCATTTCCGCAAAGGATAAAAAAATGATGGAGGATATTGCGGCTGAAATTCAGCGCCTTAACAAAAAAATCGAAGAAAACAACAAGCTTTTGGAGGAGCAATCAGCCATAAAGGCCGAAATTGCCAAGGACCAAGAAAAGCTTCAAGCCGATGCTAACGAAATTCAAAAGGTTATCAATTCTATAAATAAGGAACAAAGCGCAACCCAGTCTGACAAAAATGCCGTTGACCGCGAGCTTCAACAAATGGAGGCCGACCTCAACCAAATTTTATACGGCAGTGCGGCAGGTAATATTGCAAACGACGGTAAATTCTTGTGGCCCACTACCACAAGACGTATTTCATCATACTTTGGCAGCCGTTGGGGAAGAATGCATAACGGTGTCGATATTTCTAACGGTCAATACGGTATACCGGTTTATGCAATAGCTGACGGCGAGGTTTACATTTGCGTTAAATCCTGCAAGCATAACTATGGTAAAAAGCCCCTTAAAACCTGTTGTGGCAGTGGTTACGGCAACTATGTAGCTATCGACCATGGTGCTTACAAGGGTGACCCGAATGTAAAAATAAAAGCATATTATGCACATATGGGCAGTGTTACCGTTTCTAACGGTGCCCGCGTTAAGAAAGGACAAATAATCGGTTATCTTGGCTCTACAGGTCGTTCAACCGGTCCACACTTACACTTTGGTATGATTAGGTCCACAAAAAATGCTAATGGCAAGTGGGTAGATACTTGGAAGGACCCAATGGGATTTTTCTAAAAAATAAAGGCCACCTTTTCGGTGGCTTTTATAGTGAGAGGTGTTTTTATGCAAGAAAATCTATTGTCGGCTGAAATGGAAATGGGCTCGAAAATTATCGGCAAGGCGGTTATCGAGGCAACCAAAATAAGTGCCGTTATAACTGATAGAAACCCCGAAAACTGCAAAGAGCTTGTTAATTTAATATTTGGCAGATGTGAAATTTTAAAGGCCGAAATTTTGGCAATTTGCAAAAGCGAGGTTAACTTCGAGCAAAAGGAAAATTTAATGTTGGCTGAACAAGCTGCCGCTACTGATTATTTTAACAGTATTTTGGCACAAATTTGTTAAAAAACTATCACAATGACTATTGTTTTTTAATGTCGTTTTTGATATAATATTGTTATATAACCGAAAGGAGTACATATATGAACTATTCACATGAAGTAGA
This sequence comes from uncultured Clostridia bacterium, assembly GCA_945983355.1. GTDB lineage: Bacteria > Bacillota > Clostridia > Oscillospirales > Acutalibacteraceae > UBA737. The sequence continues at coordinate 6,473 of CAMFSU010000041.1, forward strand.
AAATATGTGTCCTTTAGCAAAAGGCACATATCACGGTCCTGCTCCCATTCCGGAGGAGGGCAAATGGGTTCAAGTTAAAGAGGTTAAAGATGTATCAGGCCTTACTCACGGTGTGGGCTGGTGCGCTCCTCAACAGGGAACCTGTAAATTAACCCTTAATGTTAAAGAGGGTATCATTGAAGAAGCTTTGGTTGAAACACTTGGTTGCTCGGGTATGACTCACTCGGCTGCTATGGCTTCTGAAATTTTGGTTGGTAAAACCATCCTTGAAGCACTTAATACTGACCTTGTTTGTGACGCTATCAACACCGCAATGCGCGAATTGTTCTTACAAATCGTTTATGGTCGTACACAAACTGCTTTCTCTGAAGGCGGTCTTCCCATTGGTGCAGGCCTTGAAGACTTGGGTAAGGGTCTTCGTTCACAGGTTGGTACAACCTTTGCTACAAAGGCAAAGGGCCCACGCTATCTCGAATTGGCTGAGGGTTATATCACCAAAATCGCTATTGACGAAAACGACGCTATCATCGGCTATAAGTTTGTTCACCTTGGCAAGATGATGGAAATGATTAAAAAGGGTATGGATGCTAACGAAGCATTAGCAAAGGCAAGCGGTCAGTACGGCCGTGTTGATGATGCTGCTCGTCTCATCGACCCAAGAGAAGAATAAGGAGGAAACAATAATGGCATTATTTGAAAGTTATGACAGAAGAATAAATCAAATTAACGCTGAACTTGCAAAGCATGGCATTTCCTCCATTGAAGAGGCAAAGGAAATCTGTGACAAAGCCGGCGTTGACGCTTATAACATTGTTAAGGGTATTCAACCTATCTGCTTTGAAAACGCTGCTTGGGCTTATGTTGTAGGTTGTGCTATCGCTATTAAGGACGAAGTTAAGTCTGCTGCTGAAGCCGCCGAAAAAATCGGTGTTGGTCTTCAGTCTTTCTGCATCCCCGGTTCAGTTGCTGACGACCGTAAGGTTGGTATCGGCCACGGTAATCTCGGCGCAATGCTTTTAAGAGATGAAACCAAGTGCTTTGCTTTCCTTGCAGGTCACGAATCATTTGCTGCTGCTGAAGGCGCTATCGGTCTTGCACGCAGCGCAAACAAAGCAAGAAAAGAACCTTTAAGAGTTGTTCTTAACGGTCTTGGTAAAGACGCTGCTAAGATTATTTCAAGAATTAACGGCTTTACCTATGTTCAAACCAAGTTTGACTATTACACAGGTGAGCTTACCATCGTTGAAGAAACTGCTTTCTCAAACGGTGAACGTTCAAAGGTTCGTTGCTACGGTGCTGACGATGTTCGCGAAGGCGTTGCTATCATGCACAAGGAAGGTGTTGACGTTTCTATCACTGGTAACTCAACCAACCCAACCCGCTTCCAACATCCCGTTGCAGGTACTTATAAGAAAGAATGTATCGAACAAGGTAAAAAGTACTTCTCAGTTGCATCGGGCGGCGGTACAGGTCGTACACTCCACCCCGACAATATGGCTGCAGGCCCCGCTTCTTACGGTATGACCGATACTATGGGTCGTATGCACTCTGACGCTCAGTTTGCAGGTTCTTCTTCCGTTCCTGCTCACGTTGAAATGATGGGTCTTATCGGTGCTGGTAACAACCCCATGGTTGGTATGACTGTTGCTTGCGCAGTTGCAGTTAACGAAGCGCTTAATAAATAATGCGTAATGCGTAATTAAAAGGACTTGAAGATTAAATCTTCAAGTCCTTTTTTCTTGCAATTTCAATACATTTATGATATTATAATTGTGCTACACGAATTAAATACTCTCTACACGGGGATAATACCTTGGTAAAAGGTGTTTTCCTCTAATTTCCGTGTGGAGATATTCGTGTAGCAACGACTGAGGGGACACTTTTTCGGCACACTCTCCGGGGTGTGCTTTTTTTATTGAGGTATATATATTTAATAAGAAATTACCAATTAAGCGTGTTGTGATAGCGGGGTGTAGGAATTACAATAATTATGATGAGGCAAAACGCTATATTGATTTCTATCTTTCAAATATTTGTAAGAAAAATAAAATTATTATTGTTTCAGGCGGGGCAAGTGGTGCGGATGCTATTGGTGAGCAATATGCAAAGAAAAACGGCTTTGCGGTTGAAAAATACCTTGCCGATTGGAAAACATTTGGAAAAAGCGCAGGGCCAAGGCGCAATAAGCAAATGGCGGAGGTTAGTGACTTTGTAATATGTTTTTGGGACGGACTTAGTAAGGGCACAAAATCAATGATAGAATATGCGAAGGAATGTAATAAACCCGTTAGAATAATAAAGATTAAATAAAACAGTACCAAAATATTAAAAGATATGCTATAATAAATTTAATCTTAAATAAAGTTGATAATATATATGAAGATTCTTATAATTCGCCACGGCGATCCATACTATCCTACTGATTCTTTAACTGAAAGGGGATAAAGGGAAGCCGATTTACTTGCCAATAAGCTTAAAAATGAAAACATAACCGATATTTATGTTTCGCCGCTTGGCAGGGCACAGCTTACCGCAAAGCCTACCGCCGGAGCACTTGGCATAACACCTGTTGTGCTTTACTGGTTGCGTGAATTCCCCGCAATGCCAAACCACCGGTATGATACCGATTTTTATAAAAATATGAAGTTGCCTTGAAATATGCCGCTTGTCGCTGTGTGGAATTCGGTTTTCTTGCCGCCATCATCAGTCACAACACTTTATATGGAGCAACACATTGCCGACCGACTAATTGCGCACGGAATTTTTGTCGGCATTGGTGACACATCTCATTTATTTGCGGATGGGCGGCCAATTTCCTGTTCGGGCCTGCATACAAGGGAATTAAAGTGAATTAAAATTTAATTTATAATTGATTTTTTATTGACATTTTTTAGCATTTTGGGTAAAATATTTTTGTAGTTGGGAGAATAATTTATGCAAGAAATTTTACAAAAAACCGGCTTTATTTGCGATATGGACGGTGTTATATATCACGGCAACAAAATTTTAGATGGCGTAGTTGACTTTGTTAATTGGATGCAAGAAAATGATAAAAAGTTTGTGTTTTTAACAAACAGTCCCGAACGCACCCCGCATGAGCTTAGTATGAAATTAGAAAGAATGGGGCTTTCGGTTTCACCTGACCATTTTTATACCAGTGCAATGGCCACTGCGGCATTTTTACACAGCCAAAACCCAAATTGTACTGCTTATGTTATAGGGGAGGCGGCTTTAACCAAGGCATTATATGACCAACATATTTATATGAATGATGTTAACCCTGATTATGTTGTTGTGGGTGAAACTCGTACTTACAGTTTTGAAAAAATTGAAAAAGCTATTGAATTAGTTAATAATGGCGCAAAACTTATTGGTACAAACCCTGATACAACTGGTCCAACCGAACGCGGCATAATGCCGGCGACAGGTTCTTTAATAGCACCAATTGAAATTGCCACAGGTAAAAAGGCATATTTCGTTGGCAAACCTAACCCCTTAATGCTTCGCCACGGCCTGCGTAAAATCAATTGCCATAGTGAAGAAATTGCATTTATTGGCGACCGTATGGATACTGATATAATTGCAGGTATAGAATCTAACGTAGACACAGTTTTGGTGTTATCGGGTGTTACTGCAAAGGAAGATATTGATAAATTTCCTTATAGGCCTAAATTTATTCTTTCAAGTGTAGGCGAATTAGTTGAATAATTAAAAATCCTCCACTGCTGTGGGGGGTTAAATGCTTAGCTTTTTTAAAATTTATCACTAAAAAAATCCCAACGAAACAAAAGTCTCGTTGGGATTTTTGGTCCGAGTGACAGGGTGCGGGTGTCCGTTGGACACCTCTGTACGAAGCACAGAAGCACCGACCGAGGCGGCAGCCGAGACCTTGAAACTGCGGCTACCTCTTGCGGTGCCCAAAAGTTGCTATCCACTTGGAGCGCGGGCAACTTTTGACCGCTGTGCCATTTCGAACTCGCTGTATCTCACGCCGTGAGCGCTCGTTCTCAATGCCTGACCCCCTTGGGTGTCAATCGGCCGCAGGTTCAAAATCTATTACTGAAAAGAAAAATCCCAACGAAACAAAAGTCTCGTTGGGATTTTTGGTCCGAGTGACAGGACAAAGCTTTGCTTTGCAAATCTTTCGTGCTTGGCGACCCAATACTTCGTATTCGGTACCCGCCTGCGCACCACTCACCTAAAAAACAGTATACCATACTGTTTTTCTTAACGGTTCGTGCCTTCTTAAGGTTCAAGTCCTGTCACACAAACTTTAAAAGAAAAAGCAGTCCCAACCAAATGGTTGAAACTGCTTTTTGGTCCGAGTGACAGGACTTGAACCTGCGGCCTCTTGACCCCCAGTCAAGCACGCTACCAGCTGCGCCACACCCGGATAAATATGTATTTATGCGTTTTTCACGCAAATAATATTATACCATTAAATTTTAATTTGTCAATAGAAAAATTAAGGGTTGCGCCATTTTTTTGAAAAACAGTGCAACCCGTTTTAATGTTATAAAAATTAGTCAGCAAAGCCGGATTCAACCAAAGCAACCAAACCGTTTAAAGCATCCTTTTCGTCAGAGCCGTCAACAATAATCTTAATGGTTGTGCCGCCCACAATACCGAGAGAAAGAACACCTAAAAGACTTTTGGCATTAACCTTGCGGTCGTCCTTTTCAACCCAAATTGAAGACTTGAATTCGTTTGCCTTTTGAATGAAAAATGTTGCAGGGCGAGCGTGTAAACCAACTTGATTTTGAATAACTACATCTTTAACGCACATTATAATATCTCCTTAAATTACTGTTGCCACAATGCAACAAAAAATATTTTTTTCTTACAAAGTTATTATACCACATTTAATGTTGCAGTCAATATTTTGTGAATAAGTTCTAATATTTATCCAACAATCGTATATTCAACAGGTTGGTTTTTGTGCAAAATAACAATACTATATATTGTTTTTGTGGTATTTTTCAAGTATTTTTTTATCTTTTTCGGAAAGATTTTCCAATTTTAGCATATCGGGGCGTTTTTCCATTGTGATTTCAAGCGATTGCACCCTGCGCCACTCGTTAATTTTTGCGTGGTTTCCCGAAAGCAAAACCTCGGGTACCTCGCGGTCGTGCCAAACCGCTGGCTTTGTATATTGGGGATATTCTAAAAGCCCGTCAAAATGGCTTTCTTCCTCAAAGCAAATATCTTCGGATAAAACACCCGGCAACATTCTGCAAACGGCATCTGCCACAGTTAAAGCGGGTAATTCGCCCCCTGTGAGTACAAAGTCGCCGATAGAAATTTCTTCATCAACAATTTCATCAATGACACGCTGGTCAATACCTTCATAATGGCCGCAAAGTAAAACCAAACGGTCAAGCTTTGAAAACTCAACAGCTTTTGCTTGATTAAATTTAGTACCCTTTGGCGAAAGGTAAACAAGGTGTGGTTTTGGCTCGTCTTCGTTATAAAGTGATTTATAACATTCGTAAATGGGGTTTGCCGCCATTATCATACCCATACCGCCACCATAGGAGGTATCATCAACCTTGTTGTGCTTGTTCCCCGCAAAGTCGCGGATATTTGTGCAGACAATTTCCACCTTGCCCGCCTTTTGTGCGCGGCCGATAATGCTTTCGTTCATAACGGTGTTACACATTTCGGGGAAAAGGGTTAAAATATCAATCCTCATCATCAAAAATTCCTTTCAGTGGGCGGATAATAACCGTATCATTTTCGGTATCAACCTTAACAATAACAGGGGGGATGGCAGGCACAAGGTATTCTTTACCGTCCTTTAAAATATGCCAAACATCGTTAGCGCCCGTTTCTGAAACCTCGGTAATAACGCCAAGTGCTTCGTTTGTGTCGGCATCAAAAACATTGCAACCGATAAGGTCAGCAATAAAATAGTGACCCTTTGGAAGTTTAATATCATTTCGGTCGATATAAAGCACTGTGCCACGGTATTTTTCAATTTCTTCAATGGTGTTAATGCCCTTAAAAGCCACAAGGCAAACATTTTTGTGTGCCTGTGCCTTTAAAATTTCAAGCTTGTTTTCACCGTTTTTGTCGGTATAAACCCTTTTGAATTTTGAAAGAAAATCCTGCGAGTCGGCCCATAACTGCACACGCGCCATACCCTTAACACCGTGTGTGCCGACAATTTTACCTGTTTCAAGATATTTATTCTTCATTTTTTCACCTAAATAATTAGTATGTATATAAATACCCCCAACAATGTGGGGGTAGTAGTACGCGTTGGGGCTGACTTTTGTCAGCCTTAGTCGATTTCAACCGCAATATTCATATCGGCTTTGTTAGCAGCGGCACGCATTACTGTGCGGATAGCTTTGGCAATTCTGCCTTGCTTACCGATAACGCGGCCCATATCGCCCTCAGCAACCGTTAAATGAAGCACGGTAACACCGTTTTCATTGGGCTCATCGACTGTTACCTTTACCTCGTCAGGATTTTGAACAAGACCTGACGCGATAGATACTAATAACTTTTCCATAACTTACCTCACACAAAGTTTACGAATTAAAGAACGCCGTTCTTTTTAAGTAATGCCTTTACGGTATCGGTAGGTTGAGCACCGTTAGCAATCCATTTCTTTGCCTTGTCGCTGTCAATGTTTACTGCTGCGGGATTCTTGGTGGGGTCATAGGTACCGATTTCTTCGATGAAACGACCGTCACGGGGGAATCTTGAATCAGCAACAACAACGCGGTAGAAAGGAGCACGCTTAGCACCCATACGACGAAGTCTGATTTTTACTGCCATTTAAATACACCTCCATAATGTGATAATTTATGATTTATTTAAAAGATTTCTCTTAAAAACCGAAAGGATTTCCGGGTGGCATACCGCCGAAATTGCGCATCATTTTGTTTTTGGCGCCCTTTGAATTCATTTGTTTGAACATTTTTTTCATTTGTTCGTACTGCTTCATAAGGCGGTTAACATCTTCAACCTTTACGCCTGCGCCCGCAGCAATACGCTTACGGCGGGAAGCATTTAAAATGTCGGGCTTTGCGCGTTCCTTTTTGGTCATTGAGGTGATTATTGCCTCAATTCTTAAAAGCTGGCGGTCATCAATGTCAACATCTCTGACCTGTCGCTCCATACCCGGAAGCATTGAAATAATACTTTTAAGTGAACCCATTTTTTTAATTTGTTGGAACTGGTCAAGCAGGTCGTTCATATCAAACTTGTTTTCTTGCAGCTTTCGTGCGGTTTCCTCTGCTTTGGCCTCGTCAATTTCGGTTTCAACCTTTTCTATAAGGGACAAAACATCGCCCATACCTAAAATTCGTGAAGCCATACGGTCGGGGTGGAATTCATCTAATTGGTCTAACTTTTCCCCAACGCCCGCAAACATAATTGGTTTGCCTGTAACCGCTTTAACCGAAAGTGCAGCACCGCCACGGGTGTCACCGTCAAGCTTGGTTAAGATAACACCGTCAATTTCTAGTAAATCGTTAAACGCCTTGGCAATGTTAACGGCATCCTGACCCACCATCGAGTCGATAACCAAAAGAATGTTATGAACTTCAATAGCTTCGGTAATATTTTTAAGCTCGTTCATAAGCTCTTCATCAATGTGAAGACGACCGGCTGTGTCCAAAATCATATAGTCATAGCCATAATCTCTTGCGTGTGAAAGTGCTTTTTGAACGGTTTTAACGGGGTTTTGTGTGCCCATTTCAAAAACGGGTGTGTCAACCGCTTTACCCACAACCTTTAACTGCTCAATAGCGGCAGGGCGGTAAATGTCACAAGCAACAAGCATTGGGCGGTGGCCCTGTGCCTTTAAGTGCTTTGCAAGCTTTGCCGAGTGGGTGGTTTTACCCGAACCCTGCAAACCGCACATCATAATAACGGTGGGCAGCTTATTAGAGGTTTTAAGACGGGCTTGCTCGCTTCCCATAAGGGCGGTTAATTCGTCGCGAACAATTTTAATAACCATTTGGGGTGCTGTAAGCGATTCCATAACATTAGCACCAATGCATTTTTCGGTAACGGTGTTAGTAAAATCCTTTGCAACCTTATAGTTAACATCGGCTTCAAGTAAAGCGAGGCGCACTTCACGCATTGCGGTTTTAACATCGCTTTCGTTTAGCTTACCCTTAGAGCGTAGGCGCTTAAACACACCGGCCAGTTTGTCAGATAAATTGTCAAAAGCCATAACCACACTCCTTAAAGATTATTGATAATATCTTGAATTTCGGTGAAATTTTTGTCATTTTGTGAAAGCTCTTTAAGTTTTAAAAACTTTTCACAATAGTGGCATTTTTCTTCCCATTCTAAAAGTTTTGCTTCGGCGCGTTTAATTTGGTCGTGTGCGCCTTGACGGGTGATGCCCTCATTTTCGGCAATTTCCGAAAGGGACAAATCATCGTTATAATAATATTCCAAAAATGCCTTGGGTTTTTCGCCCAAAAAGTCACCGTAAACGTCAAGAAGTGCGGAAATATATAAATTTTTAGACATAATACACCCCACAATTTTCTCAACTTTAACGAGTATAACACAAAAACGCCCATCTGTCAAGTTTTTTTCTTTACAGATAATAAAAAACCAAACAAAAAAGGCAGGGGAAACCCTGCCTTTGAAACTTTATTTGTAAATATAAAATGCAGCGGCAGTGTCAAAATCGGTCGGAAGGTTTAAATTGAAAGGGTTTTCAACGCACGAAACCCTACCCGCTATCACTAAATTGCCGTTTGAAAGCATTTCTGAATCACAGGGTGTGTTGTTGATATCACAACGGAAGATATTGCGGTTAAGGTCGTTGCCGTTTTTGTCAACACATACAGTGTATACCGAAAATACGCGGTCACCCTTTTCATCCTTGGAAATTTGCTCGCAAGGATATTTTGACTGATAACCGTCAAAGTAGTCCGCCATACCGACAACATAAGTCTTACCATCTTTTATATGTATTCCGAAAACCTGATCAACCGCCATACCCTTGTTTGAAAGGGGAAGCTTATAAATTAAATTTCCGTTTTTATCTAACTTTACAAGCATACGCCTGAATGGTGCAAAAGTGTCAACGCTCATATCCCAAAAGTCGTCAGCGCTTTGCCAGTCGGTGCCAATTGCAATATAAAAATTGCCATCTTCATCAACAGTGCTTTCCTCAACCCAGTCGTTACCGCCACCGCCGATTGTTTTAGCAAAGGTTAGCTTTTTATCTTTATCAAAATGCATTATTATAACTTCGGTGGCTTTAAGGGGGTTATATTCGCTTTGCACCAAATCAAATTTATCAGCCAAATTTTCGTTACAGGTTAAAACCAAATAAAAGCCGTCTTTATCATCGGGAATTATATCACCGTCCGAAATGTCGGTATTTTTCATAAGGTCAATTGTTTTTGTAAGCTTGCCATTCCTATTTAAAAATGCAATTTTAAGCTGTGTTGTCGGGTAGGGTGTTCCCGCAAATAAAACGGCATATTCAACACCGATTTGCGCAACATCCTGTACTATACCTTCGCAAGCGACGTTATAGTATTCTTTAACCCATTCAACACGAAAATCACTGCTTATTTTGGTAAGGTATGGCGGATTATACGAAGCTGCAATATAACCGCCGTCGGTGCAGGCGGCAATTTTATCATAACCGTTGCCGTCGCTGAATAAATGCTCTTTTTTAATTTTTCCGTTACTGTCGCATATACGCAAAACTGATAAGCTTTGGTAGTAGGTATATTTAACACCTACCGCCGCAAAGTCACCGTTTTTTAAAGGGAGAATATCCTTATATACAACGTCATCACCGACTGAATATACAACATTGGGCAAAGTGCTTTTGGGTTGGGTTGCAGTATCCGACGGTTGACTGTTTTTGTTATCGGTCTGCGGCTTTTGGCAACCGCAAAGGTATGTAAAAAGGGTTAAAATTAAGATTATGGAAATAAGTTTTTTCATTTTATCACCTAATGTTTTTATTTCAAAATCAAGAAATGTTGTATATTCTGATTTCTGCGTTTGAGTCTTTGTTTGCATATGCAGATAAAACGGCGAATACATTTTCATTATCGGTTGCAAACATTCGCCATTCCTTTAAGTTTATTTTTAAATCATAGGTTTCTTTGTTAATATCATCATAGATATAAAAATCGCCAACAGAATTTGTATAAACGGTTTTGTTTCCAATCTTTTCGTTGAGTGGAAATTTAAAACTTTTTTCAAAGTATGGACTGTCATTAAAATCGTTATCTCGTTTAGATACGTTTTTCCAACCGCCGTTTTCAAACACATCTAAAGCATACGTTTCAGATGTTCTGCCTTCGTTGTTATGTTCAACATCAACCCACATACAATATACTTTTCCATCATAAACCGCAATCTTTGTGCGTGCTTGTGTTTCGGGGCGTTCGGTAATTATATAATTTATCTCACCGATATGTGCTTTGTTTTTATCGGTTTGCGGCTTTTGGCAGCCGTAAAGGTATGTAAAAAGGGTTAAAATTAAGATTATTGATATAAGTTTTTTCATTTTATTTCATCTTTCCTCTTTTGCACCGATGTTTTACGAAACTCGGTGTGTGCTACCTTCGCCTATAATTTTATCGTTATCAATTATATTAAAATGTATTCCCGCGGGGATTATTGTATCTATCGGCTTAATAAGCCTTATTTTGCAGTTGTCTTTGTGTAATTCATAATCAGTTAGTTCAACAATATACTCTCGTTGAACTGTTGCCTTGTGCAATTCGCTTTCAATAGGCATTAATTTAAATACAACGCTATTAAGATGTTGATGTATTTGTATATGCGCATCAACATATACGTCTTTGCCGGGGTCATAACTGCCTTGCTCTCTGATAATTACATCATATTTATAACCAACAAATGATATTGAAAAAGACAACAAAACAACAATTGTGTAAACCAAAAGCATAATATTGAATTGTTTTAATATTGCCAAAACCATAAATAGTACAAGAAAAATCAATGCTAACGGTATCAGTAAAGAACAAATCTTTTTCGTAGATTTGCTTGCTTTATGCTCGATAGGTTTTCCACACTTACCACAAACAAAATATAAATTGTCTCTAAAGAACCTACCAACCCTGCCATCTTCACGAATGGTTTTGTGAAAGAAATTAAAGGAGTATTCGCCACAATGTGGACAACGGTATTTTTTCATTTAATTTCTTCCTTTCTGCACTTTTTAGAAATAAAAAAAGTTGTATAGAACAGCACTGTTATGATAGCAAAAATTATAAAAAAATCGTAGTTGTTAGATATATGTATATTAAAAATTTCAAACAAATCCATTATCGCAAACTCAAAATGCTGAACGGCTATACCAAACGATAAAGTAATTAATGAAAAAAGCAAAGTTAAAATAGAAAAATTGAAGCCATCAAGAATTATTGCTACAGTAGTAACTGCAAAAACGCAAGCAAAATATATTGAAACTATTATCAAAAACTTTTTACTTTTGGCATAGACTGCAGTAACGAAAAGAAATGATATAATAGTAAGCAAAGAAAATACGAAGCTCAAAATAGGATTTGGTGCATATTCGGGATATGGGAAATTACAAGTAGTGAAGCTTAAAACATAAAAAACAGCAAAAATAATTAATGATATTATCTTCTTCACTTAATTTCATCCTTTCGTTTTTGCACAGATGATTTACCGCATTGGGCAACATAAGCGTTTGCATCATCTATAATTTTTGCAAATTCTTCGTTGTTTTCTAAACTCGCAAACTCTCTTTCTATAGAAATTAAAAACAATTCAACGTAACCTGTTAGTTCACAAAAGCGCGGTGTATTATCTTCTAACAAATCAAACAATGGTGCTGTAAAATGCTTTTGGTTTCTGCTTATATCTGCAGTTGATTTTGTGATTTCAAATAATCTTTTCAATGTATCAATTGCGGTTTTTTCATCGCCCTTTTGAAGATAAATACCTGCACGCTTTAAATAAACGCCCTCTAAAACGTGATAAAAATATTGGTAGTTTCCGTCGGGAATAATTAGATTAACAATTTGCTCGCAAACATCAAGCATATTAAAATCTTCTTGTGACATTTCATAAAGTAAATCAAGAAGTTTTTTGCTAATGATTCCCTGTTTATGACGGCGGAGTGAGTCACCCTTTAGACAAAATTTTAATGCTAAATCTACATTTTGACATTTATAGGCCTGCTCAATAGCCATATCTTCTAATCCAAGTTTTGAATAAATTCTAACTATTAATTCTTTCACTGTTTCTTCATTAGGATTTTCTTTGAGTAGTCGCTGAGCATAATTCATAGCTTTTTGAAGATGCTTATTTTTAGATATATCATCCGTCTCTGCATCTGCCAACCATTCTTCAGCTATTGCCGCACGAAAGAGAAAGGATTTATCGCAAGGATATTCTTCTAATGCTTTTATACTTATCTCCAGGCTTTTGTGAGGGTCATCGCCATTTTTATGAAGGTTTTCCTGCCAATTAGATTCCAGTTCCTTACGGCGTCCGTCAAGGTGTATAGGCATTTATAATTCCTCCTTCCGTTTCTGCACAGCCGATTTACGAAATTCGGCAGGGGTTGTGCCTGTTATTTCTTTAAAAATTCGGTTGAAGTGTTGTACCGTTTTGAACCCTACCATATTAGCAATATCCTTAATAGGAACATCGGTAAAAGCGAGTTGCTTTTTCGCAATGGTAATTCGGTACTGCATCAAATATTCGATTGCCGTACAACCAAGTTCTTCTTTCATAAGAGCGGTGAGTGTTGTGTGGTTTATACCGGCATTAGCTGATATATCGGACAAGGTTATACTATCTCCATAATAGCTTTCTATATAAAGCACCGCATCTCGAAGTTTCGGGTTTTTAATAATTGGGGCATTATCTGATTTTTGATGGGTTAAGCCATAGCCAATAAGACCGTACATACGCTCCAAGTCAATAATAATCTCCATAAAATATGAACGTCCTCGACAAGACCAATACCAGTCGCGTTGTTCGGTTAATTCCTTTGCCATATATTCGGCTGAGGTTTCAATTTTTTCTACACCTGTGTCAATAATTGGTATTACGTACTCTTTATTAATAAATGGTTTTAGCAAAAACATATCGTGGGTTGAGGCGATATCGTTATAACTGTTGGAACGAAGAAGCTCAAAGGTCATATTAACGTTTAAAAAAGTAGGGTGAAAATAAATACAGGTATAGTGCGCTTTTGATTTTGAAATAAGAACAGGATTTTCGGTTTCGTCAAAGCATAAAAATGCGGGTGCGGTAGCGGTTATTTTTTGCTCGTTTATCTCAAATTCCAACCTACCTTTTGAAAGTATTATAAGCAAAAAGTATTTATCTTTAATATCAATGCTATCAAGTGGGGCATTATTAATACATTCCACAAGGGCAATCTTGCCTTGATTATACTTTTTTCCAACTGTGATATGTTCCATAATTGCACCATCCTTTAAATACAGTATAGCATTTATACTATACATAAACAACTTAATTTATTTATCTAATTTTAAATATTTTTTATCTGAAAATAAACAACAAAACCCGCGACATAATCCAATGTCGCGGGTTTTGTTCTATACTATTTCACCCAAGGCAAATTCTTTTTCAGCCGAGGTGATTTTAACGTTTAAAAGCTCGCCTGTGTGGGCGGTGTCGCTTTTAACCTTTACGTAAAGGTAATTTTTGGTATATCCAACAGCATAGCCCTTTTCCATTGTTTCAAAAAGCACCTCTACCGTTTTGCCGATGTGTGATTTTATAAATTCACTCTCGGTTTCGGCGGTGGCCTCAATCATAAGGTGGCTGCGGCGTGATTTTTCGGCACGGGTGATTTGGTTTGGCATATTGTAAGCCATCGTGCCGCTTCGCCTTGAATAAGCAAAAACGTGCGCCTTTGCAAAGCCAATTTCTTTTGCAAAGTTTATGCTTTTTTGAAATTCTTCCTCAGTTTCACCCGCAAAGCCAACCATAATGTCGGTGGTTATTGCACTGTCGGGGAAGACAAGGCGTATGCGGTTTACTAAATCGCGGTAAAAGGCGGTGTCGTAATGGCGATTCATTCGCTTTAAGGTTTCATCACAACCGCTTTGTAAGGACAAGTGGAATTGTGGGCAAAATTTGCTAACCGATTTAAGTCGCGCAAGCATTTCATCAGTTATATGGTCGGGCTCTAACGACCCCAAACGAATACGCTTTATACCCTCAACCTTTGCGACGGCTTCAACTGCATCACAAATGTTAAATTCGTTGTTTTTGTCCTTACCGAAGGAGGTTAAATTTATACCCACAAGCACAATTTCACTGTAGTTATTGCGGCTTAATTTTTCGGCCTCGGCTTTAATATCGGCAAGTGGCTTTGAACGAAGCCAACCGCGTGCAGTGGGGATAATACAATAGGTGCAAAAGCGGTCGCAGCCGTCCTGAATTTTCATATAAGCACGGGTGCGTTCGGCAAAGTTTTCTATTGACGGAGTGTTAAAAACTTCGTCACGGGGGTGGGGAATAACCTCAAAAATACGGTTATTATTATATTTACACACTTTTTCATATATTTTTGAAACATCAGTGTTGCCGATAACTATATCGGCGTCTGTTAGTGCCCGTGCATCCTCACTGAATGCCTGTGCCATACAGCCCGTAAGCACAATAACTGCATTGGGGTTTTGGCGTTTAAAACGGTGCACTGCTTGACGGGTTTTGCGGTCACTTTCAGCGGTGACGGTGCAAGAATTTATTATTATTACATCAAAAGGCATACCGTCACTTACAACGGTATGTCCCTTACTTTCAAATGCTTCACGCATAACTTCGGTTTCGTATTGGTTAACCTTACAGCCAAGCGTGTAAAAAGCTATGTTCATATAAAAAATTACTCCTGTAAAGACTTATAAAAATCAACTGCCAATTTGTCGCATCGTTCATTTTCGGGGTGGCCTGCGTGGCCCTTAACCCACTCAATAGTAACCTTGTGAACTTTTAAAAGGTTTAAAAGCTGTTCCCACAAATCAGGGTTTAATGCGGGCTTTTTGTCGGCCTTGCGCCAGTTGTTTTTTTGCCAGCTTTCAGCCCAGCCCTTTGTCACACCGTCGGCAACATATTTCGAATCGGTCACAAGGCGCACCGCGCACGGCTCTTTAAGGGCAGAAAGCCCCATAATAACGGCGGTTAATTCCATTCGGTTGTTGGTGGTGTTAATTTCGCCACCCGAAAGCTCTTTTTCAACACCATTATATCGAAGCACTGCACCCCAACCACCTGGACCCGGATTGCCAGAACATGCACCGTCTGTAAAAAGTTCAATAAATTTCATAATTCACCTTAATATTTTCTATAACTGCCGATAACCTTACCAAGCACAGTTGGATTTTCGGGATAAATTGGTGCAAAATCGGGATTTTCGGGCATAAAGATAATCTTTTTATCCTTAATTAAAAGGCGTTTTACGGTGGCTTCTTCGCCATCCATACCAACAACAATGTCACCGCTGCGGCAGGGTGAATTTTTGTCGGCAACGATGATATCACCGTCTAAAATACCGACATCCTTCATACTGTAACCAATCACTTTTAAGGCGAAAAGGCCGTCAGCATCCTTTGAAGTATAGGGGATATAATCTTCAATTTCTTCAACCGCTAAAATTGGCTTACCTGCGGTAATTCTGCCAACAAGGGGCACCATAGCCGAGTTATAGTCATTAGAAAGCTTAATCGCGCGGGAATATTTAGCATCGCGCACTATGTAACCCTCATCCTCCAAAACGCCTAAAATAGCGTGAACGGTTGAGGTTGAGGTAATGCCTGTTTCACGGCAAATTTCACGAACAGTAGGGGGTAACCCCTCGGACAGCTGCCTTACAATGCAGTTATATACTAAGCTTTGTCTTTCATTAAGAGGTTGTTTTGACATAAAAACTCTCCCGAACATTTATTCTTTTTTCAGTATATCATTTTTTACGCTTGTTTTCAACTGTTTTTCTACTTCCGCCAAAAATTTCTTTAAGCCCCATTATTAAAAGCAAGCCGCCAAACGCTTTTGCGGTGTAGGTATTGCCTAAAACATCGGCAAGCAGCACCCCCGCTACTGCACCTAAAAGACCGTAAAGCGCCAAGGGGATAACGGTTTTCCATTTGATTTGTTTTTTAAAGGCATAAATAATTAAAGCCAAAAGACCAATGGGTATAAAAAACAGCAAATTTATACCCTGTGCTTTAAGCTGAGGGGTGTCGGTAAAAAGCGACAGATAAATAATTAAAACTGCACCGCCGCCCATACCCATACCGCCGATAATACCTGAAAAAAGCCCTGCTAAAAGGGCGGCAATATTCATTTTAAAAGCAGGCGAATGCCTGCATAAATCATAAATGCCGCAAAAATGCGTTTAAGCCACAGGTTTGATATTTTTTTCATTAAATAGGTTGCAATAACCGCACCTAAAAGTCCTGTTGGCAGGTAGGAGTAAGAGTCCGAAATACTGACATAATCTTTAAAAATATAAATTACCGCCGAAAGTATGGTTATCGGCAAAATAACCGCAATGGCATTTTCGTGGGCAGCGCGTTGCGAAAGACCAAATTTTTTTAACAGGGGAACAGCCAGCATACCGCCGCCCGCACCTAAAAGTCCGTTTATAAAACCAATGAAAATGCCGCCAACGGCAGTTAAAATTTTTTTGTTTTTCATTTTATCACCTTAAATATATTTCCCTTAAAGTCTTGAAAAAATTATATGCTTGTGATAAAATGCTTGTATAATTTTAAAAGGGTGGCTGTAAATGTCCAATAAAATAATTGACGAACAACGTCGTGCGAGAAACGAGTTTATAAAGCTTAAACAAATGCAAAAGGGTGAAATCTCTGCTGAAAGCAAAAGTGAAGAAATTGTGCCCATAACCTTTAAAGAAAAGATACAAAATTATTGGTATCATTTTAAATGGCACACAATTATATCGGTGTTTTTAGTTGCCGTTATGACGGTTTTGATAGCCCAATGTGCGAACCGTGAGAAGCAGGATATGGTTGTTGTGTTTTTTGCTCACTCACCGGTTTTAGATTC
Organism: uncultured Clostridia bacterium; assembly: GCA_945983355.1. GTDB lineage: Bacteria > Bacillota > Clostridia > Oscillospirales > Acutalibacteraceae > UBA737. The sequence goes on from CAMFSU010000041.1 coordinate 23,519, forward strand.
ACAAATTGAAAAAGTTGAAAAATATATCGAACAATACGCTACCGACATTGATGGAAACGGCAAGGTGGCTGTGCAGGTTGTAAACTGCAGCTTTAATCAAAAAAGCGGTAACCGCCAATATGCACAGGCAGTTTTGCAAAAGGTTCAAGCAATGATTGCGACCGAACCCAAAGCAATTCTTTATATAGTTGATGAAAAAGCCGAAAAATACATCAATACAATAACCGAAAATGGTGTTTTTGAAAGCGAAACTAAACTTTTGAGTGAAGAATTTTATTCAAAATGTGGCGGCACTGAGGAATATGAAACTCTGCCTGAAGGTTTGAAAATTGCTTATCGCAAAATTAGTGACACAACAATGGAAAAAAATGAACTTGCAAAGAAGGTTCATAGTGCTGCAAAAGAAGTTTACAACAAAATACCAACTAAAAAAACCGTGGCTAATTAGCCACGGTTTCTGTTTGTTCGGGTTGTTCGTTTTGTTCGGGTTTAGGGAAGGTTACCTCACAGCCGATTACGGTTTGGCATTCGGTAAGTCCGTCGCCCATAATTTCTTTTGTGCGTTTATAAGATTCATCCAGTTTGTTTGCAATGTGTGAATATTTGGTTTTTGCGTCTTCCAAATCTTCCATTGGATAGATGGTGTATTTATGCTTTCCACCTTCAAGATAGCGGTCAACCCAAGTGGGAATTGCCTCAAAATCGACAAGTGAAACAGCACCTGTTTTACCATCCTTTTTAAGCTTATATGTCACCATTAAGCCGTCTTCGGTATGGCCCTTTGGTGCGTTTGTCTGCATAAGAGAACGGCGTTGGTTTGAAACGGCATTACCCACCGAATAAACACAAACGGTTTCGGTTTGTCCATCTTCGGAATAAACCATTTCCATCGGCTCTACCACATGCGGATGACTGCCGATAATCATATTAACGCCCATATTTGAAAGCTTTTGTGCAATAGTCTTTTGCCAGGTGTTTTGTGTGCGGCGGTATTCATCGCCCCAATGCATATAAAAGGTGATATAATCGGCACCGTCGTTTTTCATAGAGTTGATGATTTCCTGTGCATCAGCATAAAAAGCATCTATCTTGCCGTGAGAAAAGCTATTAACAAGGGGAGCGGCCTCTTCGCTGAGGAGAAGCCCGTTAAGATATTTTCGGGTTTGGGTGGCCGAGGTTGTTTCATAGGTAAAGCTTACCATACCAACCTTTATGCCGTTTAAGTCTTTTACTATATAGCGGGGCTCGTCCAACGATTTGCGGCTGCCGTTGGTTTCTATGCCTAAATTTCTTACAACATCAAGGGTGCGCTTCATACCGAAAAAACCGGTGTCATAGGTGTGGTTGTTTGCGGTCATTAAAAGACCGATTCCGCTGTCTTTAATAGCGTTTGCCAACTCATCAGGGGTGTTAAAGGTTGGAAAACCGCGCCACGCGCCCGATTCTTTACCGCCAAAGGTAAGCTCTAAATTACCTACAGCCAAGTCAGCCGATTTAAAGTAGGGGGAAAGCTCTTTAAAAAAGTGTGAAAAGTCATATCCATCGGCAGTTTTTGCGCCGTTATACTGTGTTGAATGACACATAATGTCGCCGATGCTCACAACGGTTGCATAGCTGTCAGGTATTATGGGCTCGGGCTTGCTTTCGGTACTGCTGTTAGAAGTATCGCCGTTATTGCCCTTAATAACCGAGCCAATAACAAATGAAAGTAAAACGATAGCGGCAATAAGCACTACCGAACAAAAGCTTAAAAAAATGCGCCTTTTTAAAATGGCTTTTTGTCTTCTTGTCATAAAAACACCTCAATTAAGACTATAATATATCAATTTTTACAAAAAATCAACCTTAATTATAGTCAAAACCTAATAAAATAAAATATTGCTTGACAATATTTAAAACTTAATGTATTATATAAGTTGTTGGTAAGAAAGCAAAAAAACGGTGAATAAATGAGGAAAACTATTGTCGAAAATAACCGAATTTTCTCAGATGAGGCGGTTGTTGAATTTATAAAAAAGGGTGAATATCAATTTTTACCTGAAATAATCGACCGTTATATGCCGTTAATTGTTTCAACTGCAAAGGCGTATTTACCACAGCAAAACATTGATGATGCAGTTCAAGAGGCAAGTATTTCGCTTTATTCCGCAATTAAAAATTATGACTGTGAAAAGTCTTCTTTTAAGACTTTTGCCTCACTTTGTATTAAACGCTCGGTTATAAGCTTTGCCCGTAAAAACGGCGCAAAAAGTGTTATACCAGATGATATGATTTCTTCACTTGAAGAAACCGATATAAGCAGCTTTGAAACCCCTGAAAAAATTATAATCGAAAAAGAGGATTATGATTTTTTTAAGGAAACCATCAAGCTTGAACTTTCAAAAATGGAATATGATATTTTACAGCTGTTTTTAACAGGTGCTTCATATTCCGACATTGCGAATAATTTATCTATCAGCGAAAAATCGGTGGATAACGCCCTTTCGCGTATTCGCAAAAAGCTTAAAAAATAATGGCCGAGCCGTTATTATATATGCCTAGGTAGTTTAAAACAAAAGAACGTTGTAATCAAAGATGTCGGTGTAATTCCGTCCCGGGCAATAATAAGAACACCAAGTGAGGTAAAAGAAATGTTTGAAGACAAAACACTAGTTTGCAAAGATTGCGGAGAGGAATTCGTATTCACAGCAAGAGAACAGGAGTTTTACGAATCCAAAGGCTTTGTAAACGAACCGCAGCGCTGCAAACCCTGCCGTGACAAGCGTAAAAATGCAGGAAAGGCTCCAAGAGAAATGCACGAAGCTGTGTGTGCTGCTTGCGGTGGTGTGGCTAAGGTTCCCTTCCTTCCACGCGATGACCGTCCTGTATATTGCAGTGAATGTTTTGCAAAGATGAAAGAAGAATCTGCTGAATAATTTCAATCACGCAGGGGACTGTCTCGTTTTTCGGGGCAGTCCTTTTTTTAAAAATTCATATTTTTTTAATAAAATATTGAAGGATTTGTGGTAAAATCGTATGGAAAGAAGGGTTTATTATGAGTGAAAAAATTTTAGTTGTTGATGACGACCAAAATATATGTGAGCTTTTGCGCCTTTACCTTGAAAAAGAGGGGTATGAAACCCGTGCTGCATACGACGGTCAACAGGCGCTTGATTTGGCAAAAAGCTATGAACCAAATTTAATTTTGCTTGATATAATGCTGCCTAAATTTGACGGTTGGCAGGTTTGCCGCCAAATTAGAAAAGAGTCTGATGTGCCGATAATTATGCTTACCGCCAAGGGCGAAACCTTTGACAAAATTTTGGGGTTAGAGCTTGGCGCAGATGATTATATAACAAAGCCCTTTGATGCGAAAGAGGTTATGGCGCGTGTTAAGGCGGTGCTTCGCCGAAGCGGTACAGGTGATAAAAACCAAACCGAAGAAGTAAAATATGACAAGCTTGTGATAAACCTTACAAATTACGAACTAATGGTAAATGGTAAGTTTATTGACACACCGCCCAAGGAATTAGAGCTTATTTACCATTTGGCAAGCAACCCCAACCGCGTTTACACCCGTGACCAGCTGCTTGATGAGGTTTGGGGCTTTGATTATTATGGCGATTCAAGAACAGTTGATGTTCACGTTAAAAGAATTCGTGAAAAGCTTGAAAATGTGTCAGACGAATGGTCCCTTAAAACCGTTTGGGGCGTTGGATATAAGTTTGAGGTTAAGTAATTTATGAAGCACAAGCTTATTAAAAAATACTTATTGGCTGTTGCATTGGTGATTTTTGTCAGCTTTTTTTCAATTTTTATGATTTTGTCGGTTGTGCTTAATAACTATATGGCAAAGGATACCTATAATACTTTAAGAAAAAGCTGTGAGCAGGTTTCACAAACGGTGGCAGAGGTGGCGGAGAATAAAACCGATGATGCTTTAAATGGTGATTTCTTGTCTATTTCACGCACACTGTCAAGTGTTATTGATGCCGATATTTTTATAACCGATGAATATGGCGCGGTTGTGGTGTGCGCCTGTGATGAATGGCAGGAAAATGTAAAGTGCTTACATTCGTCATATATAATGCCAAAGGATGTTATAGCCCGCGCAATGAACGGTAAGCGTGCCTTTGTGGGTAAAATTGATATGTATGCCTACCCGCAATGTATCGCGGCAAACGAAATAAAGCTTGATAACACTTATTATGTTATAGCAACCGCACCGATAGCACAGGTTGAAAACCTTATGTCTAAAATGACAAAGCTGTTTATGATGTCGGCAGCGGTACCTACTGCTTTAATGTTTTTGCTGTTTTTTGTCATTACTTATCGTATGGCAAAGCCACTTAAAAGTATGTCCGAAGCGGCAAAGGCAATTGTAAAGGGCGACTTTTCAAGGCGTATTCCCGTTACAAGCGATGATGAAATAGGGGATTTGGCGGTTTCTTTTAATATGATGACCAACTCACTTGCCCGTTTGGAAACAATGCGCCGCAGCTTTGTGGGCAGTGTCTCGCACGAGCTTCGTACACCAATGACTACAATTTCGGGCTTTATTGACGGCATTTTAGACGGTACAATTCCCGAAGACCGCAGGGATTATTATTTGTCCATTGTTTCAAGCGAGGTTAAACGACTTTCCCGTCTTGTAAGCGGTATGCTTGATATTGCAAAGCTTGAAGCGGGCGAGGTTGAGCTAAAATATGAACGCTTTAGCTTCAATGAAATGCTTTGCGGCATTGTTTTAGGGCAAGAGCAACGAATCGAAAAAGCAGGGCTTGAGATTAAAGGGCTTGACTGCCTTTGTGATGCCCAAATTTTTGGCGATAAGGATTTAATTCATCAGGTTTTATATAATTTGGTGGACAACGCTATTAAATTCACAAACGAAAATGGCGAAATTTCGTTTTCAGTTACAATTGACAACGATAATTTGGCTTTTATAATTAAAAATACGGGGGATGGCATACCCGAAAGTGAATTGCCGTTTGTGTTTGAACGTTTTTATAAGGGTGATAAATCCCGTTCGGACATTAAAAACAGCTTGGGACTTGGGCTTTATTTGGTTAAAACGATAGTATCGGCACATAATGGTCAGGTTTCGGTTACAAGCAAGCAGGGCGAATTTACCGCCTTTAAGGTTATACTTCCAAAAGGAGAGCATTAAATGGAAAACTTTGAAAACAAAGAAAACGAAATTATTGAAGAGGAAACTATACCCGAAATCAATAATGAAGATAATATACAAGAGGCACAGCCACAGCCCGAAAGTGTAGAAGAGGTTGTGGAAGAGGATAGTGAATATATTCCGCCCTATAACCCTGTTATTGTGGATGAAATTAAACCCGAAGAGGATAACAAAAAATCGTTTTTGGGGCTTAAAATCTTTGCCGCTTTGACTGCGCTTTCAATTTTGCTTTCAGCCGCTTGTGTAACAGGTTATTTTGTTGGCAAAAACCAAAATGTTTTTAAGAAAAACGAAAGCGTTAACCTTTCGGCAAAGCCAAATAAAAGTGACGAAATGACCGCAGCAGAGGTTTATGCCACTGTCAGCAACAGCATTGTTGGTATTATTGTTTATAATGAAAACGAAGCAATGTCAGCGGCAAGCGGTGTTGTTTATTCAAAGGACGGTTATATCGTTACAAACGACCATATTTACTCAAACATTGCCGCACCTAAATTTAAGGTTTACACCCAAGACGGTAAGGAGTATGACGCAAAATATGTAGCAGGCGATGTTATAAGCGACCTTGCAGTTTTGAAAATTGATGCAAAGGGCTTCGACCCTGCAACCTTTGGTAACTCTGACCAATTAAATTACGGTGAAAATGTTGTGGCTATTGGCCGACCTAACGAGCCGACCGATAAATCAAGCATAACAAAGGGTATTGTGTCGGCAGTTAACCGCCGCGTGCAAATAACCTCTAACTATTCGGCGCGACTTATCCAAACCGATAGCCCCATAAACCCCGGCTCTTCGGGCGGTGCGCTTGTTAATATGTACGGTCAAATTGTTGGCATAACCTCGGCAAAGCTTGTGTCAGACGGGCAAGAGGCCGTTGGCTATGCAATACCCACTACCACAATGAAATATATTGTGGAGGAGCTTATCAAAAACGGCAAGGTTGTAAGCCGCGCAAAGCTTGGTATAACCTATATTGCGGCCGATTCTATTTCGGTTTCACTTGGCAAATATAAGCATATCGGTCTTTATGTTGATTCCGTTTCAGAGGACAGCGACCTTTACGGCAAGCTTAATAAAGGGGACACCATTACCCAAATTAACGGTGTTGATATTACCGACGATGCTATGGTTCTTGATTTAATTGAGCAAAGCCGTGCAGGTGATAAAATAACAATTACCTATATTACCGAAAAGGGACAAACAGGCACACTTAAAGCTACCTTAAGGGCAAATGTAGGTGAGTCAAGCTATAAGAGCAGTATAAACAGCTTGCCACAAACCCCCACCACCCCGGGAAAAGACTTCAACTTCCCTGAGGGTGAATAAAAATTAAATATACTCAACCTACAATAGCACCTTTCTTGTGAAAGGTGCTATTATTATATATGGCATTTTCTTTCTGAACTCTGTCAGCTTCGGCATCCTCAAACTCTTTGATTTTGTCCTGCAACGCTTTAACATCAACCTTGCTTGCATCTTCAAGCTGTGTTTTAAGGTCGGTTATGGTTTCGTTGGCAGTTGCTAATTGACCATTGACCTTTTCAAGCTTGTTTTTATGCTCGTCAATAACGATATAATTTTCGTTTAACGAGCGCCGAAGGTCTTTGTGCTGGTCTTCGGGTACTGTGATACCGAGGTCTTTTAAGATTTCAAAAATATCTTTCATTTTTTGTTCACTCCTGAAATGTTTTTTGTTTGGATTTTCGCCAAAATGGAATTTACAAGCATATTGTAAAATAAAAGAGGGTTAGATTTCTAACCCCCCATTTATAAAAATTTTAAAAATATTTTTGGACATAAAAAACCGCCCTCCGAAGAGAGCGGTTAAATTATTTTATAATCTCTATTGATTTTATTTCCGATTCAAACAATTCCACACCGCTAATAGCGGTTTTAGTTGGAAATATATCAATGCTTGCTTCATTTTCATCATTATCTTCTGCTTTGGTATATCCAAAAATAAATCCTTGATGCGGTATATTATCAATATCAATTATTTTGACTTTTTTACCTGCATAATCAGATAGTTCCATTTTCTTCCAACCTCTTTCTATAAGGGACTAAATGTGTTCTTCCTTTTGAATAATGGACTTTAAATCCGTTTGTTTCAACAATATTTCCGTTTTTATCAACATCAAAACCAATAATCTTGTCAATAAATATGATTTCCTTAATCTGTCCCGATTTAGATATAATAACACGCCCAGTTGTATGATGCAAATTTAAAAGTGTTTGTAATTCTTCAATGCTTATTATAAAATAACTTTTATTTTCGCTTTCTTTTCTGTATTTAAGCAAGTGGGGATTTTGTTTCTCGGGATTGATTTCGAGAGTTATTTCGCCTTTTTCAATTCTTTTCTTTAGTATATCACGATTTTCTAAATCTTGCAAGTCTTGAATACTAATTCTCCGATAACCTTCAACAGTCGCACGTTTGCGGTCATAGTAAAGGTCGTGTTCTTTGGAAAAATTACGGTAGGCGGCTTGTTGGGCGTTGATTTTGCGCTGTATGCGTTTGGCTTCAAGCTCATCACCGGCAGCAGAGGCAATTAACCGCTCATTTTTGAGCTTACGCAATTTGTTTTCCATTTTTCGCTGTTCTTGGGTTAAATCGTACTTTTCCTTACTGTTTTTCTCGAACTCATTTAATTGTTCTTCAGTATGTACAGGTTTTGAAACACCAAGCACAATAGGGAAGGAAACGTGCTTACAGTTCCATTCGCCAATCCTACGCGGCATAGCAGGGTTTATTTTTTTATGCTTTTTTAATCGACAATTTTTTCAAACGCTAAAAGATATAATATTTTTAGTGGTGATTTTAGTTGATTGTTTATGCCGATGTTTTAATTTTTTTAAACCTTATAATAAATTATTTTTTGCTGCTTGCGGTCAGCAAAATTTTAAGGAAAACGCCTAAAACGCTCTCACTTGTGGGGGCGGCATTTGTGGGGGCGCTGTCATCCCTTTACATATTTTTGCCCCAAACAAATTTTTGGGTTGAAGCGCTGTTTAAAATTGCGGTTTCAATGCTTATGACAATTATCGCTTTTGGCTTTAAAGGTGTTAAAGCGTATTTAAAGGGTGTGTTACTTCTCTTTGGTGTAACGGTGGGCTTTGGCGGTTTAATGTATGCCATTTGGCTAACCTTTTCACCAAAGGGTATGGTTATAAATAATTCGGTTGTTTATTTTGATATTTCTTTAATTGCACTTATTGGCTTTACGGTTGCGGGTTATATAATTTTTAGCGTTTTATTTCGCATTTTTTCAAAAAATGCCACATTTGCCGAGCGGTGCGATATAACGCTTTTTGCAAATGATAAAAGCGTTACGGTAACGGCGATTGTGGATACGGGAAATTCTATTGAGGATGCTTTTTCAATGGGTGAAATAATCATTGTTGACAAAAGCGTTGCCATAAAGCTTTTCGAGTGCGAAGACTTTCAAATAAATTTAAAAACCAAAAGCCGCTACAGGATGCTGCCCTGTGCAACGGTGTCGGGTGCCGATGTTTTAGAGGGACTTAGATGCGACAGGGCAGAGGTGAGTTATAAAAACCGAAGTATAAAGCTAAACCGTCCTATTTTAGCAATAGCAAAAACCCCTTTGCCCGACGGCAACGATGCCATAATAAACCCCAAAATTTTAAATTAGGTGATATTTATGATAAAAACATATTTTTACTTATTTTTGCTTAAAATCGGTTTTATTAAGCCGACCTTTTATATAAACGGCTCACAAACCTTGCCACCGCCCTTAAATGCCGATGAGGAGGCAATTTTATTAAGCCGCGACGACAAAAAAGCAAAGGATATTTTAATAGTTCACAATTTGCGGTTGGTGGTGTATATCGCCCGCAAGTTTGACGGCACAAACACTAATATTGAAGATTTAATTTCAATAGGTACAATAGGTCTTATAAAGGCGGTAAACACCTTTCGTGCTGACAAAAACATAAAGCTTGCAACCTATGCCTCGCGTTGTATTGAAAACGAAATTTTAATGTATCTTCGCAAAAATGCCTCGCAAAAAAATGAAATTTCAATAGATGAGCCGCTAAACATTGACTGGGATGGAAATGAGCTTTTACTTTCTGATGTTTTGGGTAGTGATTATGATGAAATCGGGCGTGGGGTAGAGCAGGAGGATGAGCGCTCAATTTTAAACGGCTTTGTTAAATGCTTGCCTCCACGCGAAAAGCAAATTATGGAAATGCGCTTTGGTATGAACGGGTATGAGGAATTTACACAAAAAGAAGTGGCCGACACGCTCGGCATTTCGCAGTCATATATTTCGCGGTTAGAAAAACGAATTATAAACAAGCTTAAAAAACAAATAGAAAAAGCGGTATAAAAAACGGAGACTTTTATACATTTATAAAAGTCTCCGTTAATATTTATTGTGGCAGCTTCTTTTTCCAGGCATTTGCAGAGGTAAGGGCTATTGCCGAAGCAGCAACTGCTAAGCCAATCCATACAATTACGGTTACAGTCCAACCAAAATTGTCGGTCAAAAGTGCAATGCCGTAAGTAGAAATTGCAGAACCGATATAAACAAACGAATTTAAAACACCCGAAACGGTTGAAACCTTGCCGGTGTTGGTATAAAACGATGGAACAATGCTTGTAAACATTAGGTTTGCACCGTGCATTGCACCGTTAAGCAAGGAAATAGCTATAACCGAAATTAGCGGTATTCTGCCCAAAGAAACCCATAAAACAAGAGCGCTTGCAACACCAATTATAAAAATTATGCCGCCACAAGCAACGGGGTTTGTAAATTTTTTGCGGTATAAAGTCAAAGCAATTTCATAGCAAAGCATGCTAAAAATCGGCAATACGGCGCCTGACAAAATGCCAACCTTATTACCCAAGTTAAAGCTTTCGGAAATAAGCGAGGGTGTCCATGTGGCAACGCCATCCCTAAGCATACCGCATATAACTACTGCCATACAAACTATAAAGAAAATTGGGGCAAAAACCTTTAGATTGCTTTGTTGGGTAGTTTGCGCAACCGTTTTCTTTACGGGCCGTATATCAGGGCAGAAGGCTTGCCATAAAACTATCATAATAACACCGCAGGAAGCGCTAAAGAAAAATACACCCTTCCAACCAAAAAGTATAATAATAAACGGTGCAAAGAGGTAGGTCACTATCGTTGCAATACTGCTTCCCCAAGTAACACGTAAAACAGCTTTTGTATATCTTGCTTTAGCAAAAAAAGAAAGTAAAAGCTTTACAATTGGTGGCCACATAAAAGCTTGTGCAAAGCCGTTAACGCTCCAAACAGCCGTCATAACCCAAGGTGAAAAACTACAAAACGGTAATATAAAGTTCATTGCAACAGTAGTTATAAGACCTAAACGAACTAATTTTTTTGGAGATATTTTATCACCTAAAATACCGGTTATAACTTGACCAGCGCCATAGGTTATAAAGCTGCCGGTAACAGCCATACTTAAAAGCTGTTTGGTAAAACCTGTAGCAGATTCCATTTCCGAAATAACCGCGCCGTAATTTATTCTTGTTAAATAACTTACAAAATAGGTAACGCTGAAAAGTAATATTAAAGCGTTTCTGTTATATGTTTTCATAATTTAAGAAACCACCTTTATTTTGTTTTGTAAATACATATTTTTTAAATCGGTTGATATATTGCTGTCAGTAATATATGTGAAGTCTTCACGCATATCGCTGAATTTTAAAAGACCTGTTTTTTCAAATTTGCTGCTGTCGGCCAAAATAAAAATTTCGTCAGCACATTCAAGATAGCCCGTTTGTACATCTAATAAATCTTTTTGAAAATCAAAAATGCCATGTTTCAAAGAAATGGCAGAACCAAATATAAATGCTTTTTTAACATGCAGTTGTTTTAGTGTGTTAATTACAAATTGACCATAAAAGCAATTTTCTTCTTTAAAATAATGACCACCGCATAAAATTACATTAAAACCTTCACAATTCGAAAGAACATCGAAAACATATTTGCTGTGGGTTACAACTGTAAGCTTTTTGAAAGATTTTTTTAGTTCTTCCACAAAAAATATTGCGGTGCTGCCGCCATCAACTGCAATATAGTCATCTTCATCTATAAATTGCATTGCTTTTTTTGAAAGTTCTTTTTTAAGGTCAGCATTTTCTTCATTTCTTTTGCTTAAATTTTCAAAGTTTTTCATTTCGCTCTGCTTGACTGCACCGCCGTGCACCCTTTTAAGCAGTCCGGAATTTTCCATAAAAAGCAAATCCTTGCGTACAGTTTCGACCGAAACATCAAAAAGCTTTACTAACGCCGAAACATCGACTGCGCCGTTTTGCTTTATAAGTTCGTAAATTTTGCTTTGTCTTTGGTTTGCCAACATAAAGTTCACCCCAAGCGATTACAATAAAATCCAACTATTTGCAAATTATACCAATCAAATCCAACTTTGTCAATATGTATAAAGTAATAATAAAAATTGACAAAATGGCGGGGAAATTGTATAATATTTCACAAATATTTTATATGGAAGTGAAAAAGTGAAATATTTTATTATATATTTGTTTATAGTGAGCATTATTTCGGTTTTTGGAACTATACTTGATAAGTATTTAGCAAGGCATAATATGTGGCGAATAAGCGAAAAAGCTTTGCTGATTTTTGCAATTTTCGGCGGTGGTATTTCAATGTATATTACAATGCGTATAATACATCACAAAACAAGAAAGAATAAGTTTATGTTTGGTATTCCGGCAATAGTTTTGTTAGAAATAGGTCTTGCAGCAATAATATACTTTAATTTTTTTGGAAAATTTTAAATTTGTTGTTGACAATCGCTTTTTTGCTTGTTATAATATTAAAGCTGTCCAAATGATTCATTAGCTCAGACGGTAGAGCACTTGACTTTTAATCAAGGT
>CAMFSU010000042.1 GCA_945983355.1 uncultured Clostridia bacterium
CTTGCCAAATTTCAGCTTTACCCTCCCAAATATATTCAGTCCCATCATAAACAAGACTTTTAAGCTCTGCGCCTACCTCTTTAAATGATGCAGTTAAATATTCATTTTTAATTGTAATCATCAGGCTAATCCTTTATTATAACACAAACTTGCTGCGGCAACAGACTGTCCTACACGGCGAGATTTTTCATCAGGAATATGAAGTTTAATCTGTTTGGCAAGTTCGGGGAATTCGGTACGTAGAACTTCCTGTGCACGTTTGAGAAGAATTATTCCGCCCTCTCCCGAGGTGACGCGTCCCATAATGAGAACGTGCTTAATCTCATAAAATTCAGCATAGTATGCAATTGCGTATCCAAAATAAGCACCGATAGTATCATAAATAGCGGCAGCACGCTCGTCACCATCCTTCATAAGCCCTTGAACGACCTTCAATTTTTCGGCGGGAGAAAGGTTTTCTTCAAGTTCAATGCCCGCATTGGGAGCAAGTTTGATAACTGCATCTTGCGAGAAATATTTAACGCCGCAACCATAGTCACCAGACCACTCATCAACCATTGCCTCTTTACAAAAATCGCAAGGAACGAAAGCAAGCTCGTTTAGCCAACCTGTGATATTACCGTCCTTGTCAACATATCCGCCCGCTTCGCTTGTACCCATAGCAATACCAAGAACAGCATTATCATTAAGGTCTATAGCGCCTGCAAGTGCGGTTACGTCACCATCGTTTGCAACTTCAATCGGAATATTTTCACCGATTTCTTTTGCAACATCAATATACATGTTTTTAACCTTAGAATCGAAATCTTCATCGCTTACCTTTAAGAAAAGAGATGCAACCATTATACGATTATCAATATATACACCAGCACTTGATACACCGATAGCATCGACACGAGGTAAATGTGAGGCGGCGGTTTTCATTGCCTGCTTTATTCCTTCGTAATGATAATTGGGGTTAGAATTAATTTTTGGGAACCACACAACCTCTTCGGAATAAACGCTTTCTCCGTCGATAACTGCACTAACCTTTCTATCACTTCCGCCTGCATCAAAACCAATACGACATCCATCAAAATGACGGCCAATAGGTGCAGCTGCTGATTTATCTTTGGGAGCATCAGCCAAAGAGCAAACGACAACCTCAAATTTTTGTTCATATACTCTTTCCATAAACTTAACATCAAAATCGCGAAGTCCACCATAGGTATATGCTTCTTTAATTTTGGTGCCCACAACATCGCTACCCGCAATTATAATTTTATAACCTCCAGCAATCCATAAAAGTGATTTTGCAATTCTTTCAACAAAACGGAAATTTTCTTCATCACGACCTGTATTATCCCTATAAATACGGGTTTTATAAGTAGTAGTATAACCCTTATTTCTTTCAACAGCTATAATAACATCCTGTCCATCGTTCTTGGTTTTTTCGCGCATTTCACGGCAAACAAGTGAAAGGGGTTGAAATTTCGGGTCAAGTTTAGCGTTAACCTTAAGCTTCATATTTTTTCTCACCTCTGATTATAGTTTTTAAAACTTCAAAATTTTGGTCGGTTATAACAATATCGGCATCCTTCCCCACTTCAAGTGAGCCTTTATGGTCCGCAACACCAATGGCCATGGCGGGATTCAAAGATGCGCAGTTGACACACTCGTGAAGGGGTATATTAGAATTTTTATAAACATTCCATACACCGTGATTAAGGTGCAAAACACTTCCTGCAACTGTTCCGTCTTGAAGTCGGCAAACAATATCTCTATAAATAATTGTAGCACCGCCTAAAGTATATTCACCATAGGGCAACCCACCAGCAGGTAGGCAGTCTGTAATAAAGCAAAGCTTACTTTGTTTTACTTTCCACAATAAATCGTAAAAACATTTATCCACATGGAAGGTGTCAACAATAAGTTCAACACTGACATCCGAATTAAGTGCCGCAGTTACAACACCGGGGGCGCGATGAGCAATGGGTGTCATAGCATTAAATAGGTGTGTTACGTGTTTAATACCCGCATTTACGCTCTTCATTGCGGTATCGTAGTCGGCAGAGGTGTGTCCCATTGAAACAACAACATCTGTATCGCGGCAAATTTCACGAATAGCCGCAAAATCGTTTTCATCAGTTTCGGGTGCTAGTGTTATAGTTTTAATAATATCAGAATATTCCTTAACAAAAGCAGCGTCGGGTTTTAGAATATAGTTAGCATCCTGAGCGCCTTTTTTGCTTTTGCTAATAAAGGGTCCCTCAGCATGACAGCCTAAAATTTCACTGCCGTTCCAGTGTTTACTTTCTTCCTTGAGCGCACGGCAAACCTCAAGCGCTTTTTTAATAACCTTCATATCTACCGTCATAGTAGTAGGCAGGTACCCCGTAACGCCGTTTTTTATAAGACCGTTTGAGATAGTTCTGATACTTTCTTCTTCGGCATCACATACGTCCTTGCCAAGATAGCCGTGAATATGTATATCAATAAGTCCAGGCGAAACATAACCGCCTTTGGCATCAATAATCTCTACATCGTTTGGGAGATTCTCTCGTGAAACTATGCCTTCAATAACATTTGAATAAAGCAGTGCGTAGCCATCTACAACGCGGTCCTTTAAAATAATTTTGCCATTAATAATTGCTTTCATGGTATACACCTAAAATTCTTAATAATATAAATTTCTTGCGCACTTCAAGTAGCACAATAGAGATATGCCCTTTTGAGCATATCTCTATTATTAATTTTATCGTTTTTCAATCCACGCGTGGTCAGGGTCTGAGCTTCTGTTAAAGCCCTGATAATCGCCTGCCATAAGCCATAAGAAATATGTCTGATAACCAGGAGTCGCAACAGTGGTATGATAACCGACAGGGAATTCAACCAATTCGTCGTTTTTAACACGATATGCCTCATCAATTTCACCATCAGCAGTATAAAGACACTGAACCGCGAAGCCCTGTTTGGGGTCGAAAAGGAAGTAATAAATTTCTTCAGCAATACATTCGGTAGGCATATTATCCTCGTCATGCTTGTGCGGTGGGAAGCCTGCCCAGTTACCTTCAGTGCAATAACACTCACCAATAGTAAGTATTTTTGCATTAGAGTTACCGTCGATAATAAAGCTAGTTTCTCTTTGGAAAGGTACTTCACCCAAAAGCTTCAAAACAACATGATCCTCACGAAGTACCTGAGGAGCAGTTTTTTCAGCAACAGGAGTACCGCAAACCGCAATCTTAATATGGTCGATAGCCTCGATTACTAAATCCTGCTCGCGTCCCATATAAAAGCTTTCTGCCTTGCGATTTTCAAAAACATTAGCTCTATTACCAACATTTTCGTAAACTTCATCGTTCACCTTAACATTACAGTGACCTTCAAGCATAATAAATGCAAATTCTTTATCCTGAGTATTAAAAGGTAAAGATTGTCCTGCTTCTAATTCGATTATACCAAACTCAAGCTTTTTGAGTGAGCATTCGCCTATCTTGCAAATAGGGGTATATCCGTTTGCAGATTTATACGATTTCTTAAAGTTCATAACCATTCTCCTTTAAGTATTTCTTTGTGGTTTCAAAATCGGGCACACTCTCTCTGGCACCTACACCCGTACATTTTAGTCCCGAAACTGCACTTGAAAAATGGCAGCATTTAAGATAGTCATAGCCCTTGCAGACCGCCGCCGCAAATGCACCGTGGAACACATCACCCGAGCCGTTAGAATCAACAACCTTTGCAGGATAAATGGGATAAGCGGTGATTCTGTCACCGTCATAAATAATACCGCCCTTTTTACCCTGTGTGATAACAACAACCTCGGGACTATAGGTTTCATATAGTTTAATAGCAGCTTCTTCTGCGGTTTCACAGCCGGTATGACCGAGAGAAAATTCTTCTGACGGAATCATAATATCAGTAAGTGCTAAAAGCTTTTCAACCCCGTCATATAACCCGCCGCAATCGTAAAGCACCTTTGTGCCGTTATCTCTTGCTATCTTAGCCGCCTCAACAGCTGCCTCCATTTCGTTACCGTCAACCATTAAAAGTTCGGCTTCCTTAATCGCTTTTTTCTGCAAGTCATTAAGTTCAAGCGGTGGTAAATCGCCCTTATCAAAAACACAGGTGCGGGTTGCTGAATCGGCACAAAGCCATAAAACCGATGCAAAAGAACGGTAACCCGATTTAACTTCAATTAAATCGGTATTAACACCGTATTTTATAAAATCTTCTTTTAAAAACTTGCCGCCATTGTCGTCCGACAAAACACCGATATATGCTGTTTCTTCACCTAATTTTTGTGCCGCAACAAGACCTGTGGCAACAGGGCCACCGCCAGCAGTTTTACTGGCGGTTGCTCTCATTTTAGTATCTTCGGTTGGGTATGTAGGGATATTGTAAAGGGTGTCAAATACATTTGCACCTATACCTACTATCTTTGCCATAATCAATCTCCATAAAAGGTTTTAAATAAAATTGTTTATAATTTAACTGAAACTTACGCTTTATTTTCTGCGCTGACAAGCTTAATCTTTTCTATACAGAATTCCTTAACTGCTTCGATAGGCTTTTTCATGAAAGTGTCAATTGCGATAGCACGGTCGGGTTTTTGAAGCTCATCAAGGCAGGTGTCAAGGAAGGTATAGCATATATCGGTCGCAAAGTTCATTTTACGTATGCCTGCTACAACTGCTTTTTTAACCTCTTCATCAGGCACGCCCGAACCGCCGTGTAAAACAAGTGCGGTATTGTTGGTGGCTTCGCGAATTGCCTTAATGCGTTCAATATCAAGCTTCGGCGGTTTTGAATAGCGACCGTGTGCCGTACCAACAGCAACCGCAAGACAAGCCACGCCTGTTTCTTCAACAAAGCGCTTTGCATCTTCAGGGGTGGTGAATTCATCCACTTCAGCATCATTAGTTGTGCCAACGTGACCAAGCTCACCCTCAACCTGAATGTCGGCAAAGCCGCAAATATCAACCACACGCTTAGTTATAGCGATGTTTTCTTCAAAAGTAAGTGTTGAGCCATCAAGCATAATACCTGTCGCACCATAGCGAAGTGAACGGGTTGTTTCAAGTTCACTTGGACCATGGTCAAGGTGGAAGCAAACGGGAACGGTTGCTCTTTTAGCTGCCGCAAGAATTACAGGTGCTAAATAATAACCGGTTTCCTCTTTCATTAAACGGGGATAAACCTGCATAATAATGGGAGCGTTCATTTCTTCTGCCGCTTTAACAACACCCATTGCGGATTCCATATTGTAAACGTTAAATGCAGGAATACAATATCCGCCCTTCTCCGCCATATCGAGAACTGTTTTTAAGTTTACTAACATTTTTATACCTCTTAACCTAAAATTAAATCTTCCAATGAAATGATTTCAACATCCTCTGACACTGCTTTAAGTGAAACATACTCACTTACACTTGCAGTAACGATAGCATTAGCACCTACACTTGTAGCATTAAAAATTCTTCTTTTAGCTACAAGTTTTATAACTTCGGGCATATATTGAGCCATAAGAATATTACCTGCCCAAACAGTTTCGCCTCTATTAAGAAGCATTTCGCCGAGAACTGCGTAGGACATAATAATTTCGCGGGCTTCTTCGGTTTCTTCCAAATCGCGTGATAACTGATATGGGTCTTGGAATACAACCGCCTTACCTGTGTTCTTCGCCTCCAACTTGCCATCTCTTAAAAGACCTGCAACGAAAGAAGTATATGTAACAACATCAGCATTTACCTCAATACCATACTCTTTGTAAAGCTGCTTAATTGCTTTTGCATCGTTGGGGTCATAAACAACAACAGTTTTGAAGTCGCCTAAAGCTTTAGCGCAAGCTTCCATCTGAGCTTTTGTTTCATTAGCCGCACCAATAAGAAAATCAAGCTGAACACCTGAAGCAGGTTCATTTTCGAGAACTGAGAAATCCACACCTGCTTTATCGAGTACTTTAATGGCCTTAAATGCTTGTTCACATGCCATAAATTTAGCATCAACGCCCAAGAAAAGAAGTGTATCTTTCTTATCGGAGTGTGCCTTGAT
>CAMFSU010000043.1 GCA_945983355.1 uncultured Clostridia bacterium
CCTGCGATCGAATGTGTTAAAAAGGGTGAAGTCAAATTCGTTCCCGAACGCTTTGACAAGACATATTATCATTGGATGGAGAACATCAAGGACTGGTGTATTTCACGTCAGCTTTGGTGGGGACACAGAATTCCTGCTTGGTACTGTCAGGACTGCGGCGAAACTATCGTTTCAAAGACTGAGGCAACCGTTTGTCCCAAGTGCGGCAGTACACATCTTATTCAGGATGAGGATACTCTTGATACTTGGTTCTCATCAGCACTTTGGCCCTTCTCAACTCTTGGTTGGCCCGAGGAAACAGCCGACCTTAAGCACTATTATCCCACAAATACACTTGTTACGGGATACGATATCATCGGCTTCTGGGTATCACGTATGATTTTCTCTGCGCTTGAATATACAGGCGAAGTACCTTTTGACACCGTTCTTATTCACGGTCTTGTTCGTGACTCGCAGGGTAGAAAAATGTCAAAATCTCTTGGCAATGGTGTGGACCCACTTGAAGTTATCGATACTTACGGCGCTGACGCGCTCCGCTTCTCGCTTGCAACCGGTAACAGTCCGGGAAATGATATGCGTTACATTCCCGAACGCGTTGAGGCAAGCCGTAACTTTGCAAATAAGATTTGGAACGCCGCAAGATTTATTTTGATGAATCTTGAAAGTGACGAGTTAATTCCGCTTGATTTAAATAATTTAGCACTTGAAGATAAGTGGATTTTATCAAAATATAATTCACTTGTTGCTGATGTTACCGAAAATCTTGATAAATATGAATTGGGCCTTGCTATTCAAAAGCTTTACGACTTTGTTTGGGACGTTTTCTGTGACTGGTATATTGAAATTTGTAAAGCACGTCTTAACGGTGAGGATGAAGCCGCAAAGAATACCGCTCGTAGCGTATTGGTTTACGTATTTACCAATACCTTAAAGCTTTTGCATCCCTTTATACCTTTCATCACTGAAGAAATTTGGCAATCAATGCCTCACAGCGGTGAAGCACTTATGATTTGCGAATGGCCTAAGTTTAGCGCCGACCTTGCCTTTAAGGCAGAAGAAGCTGACTTTGAAAAGATTATGGCTGTTATTAAGGCAGTTCGTAACCGCCGCGCTGAAATGAATGTTCCGCCCAGCAAAAAAGCAAAGGTTTGTATTACTTCTGCCGATAAGGATGTATTCTTAAGCGGCACCGCTTACATTTGTCGTTTGGCTTATGCAAGTGAAGTCGAGGTTGGCGATAACTTTGATTCTGACGGTGCAGTTCGTGTTATAACCGACAATGCAACCGTTTATATGCCTATGAAGGAGCTTGTTGATTTCACTGCCGAGCTTGAACGCCTTAAAAAAGACCTTAAAAAAGCCCAAGATGATAAGGATTTCTTTGAAAGAAAGCTTAATAACCCCGGCTTTATGGCAAAGGCGCCTGCCGCTTTGGTTGAACAACAAAAAGCGGGTCTTCAAAAGGCACTTGACAAAATCGAAATGATCAACGGCTCTATTAAGGATATTGAGTCGCAAATGTAAATTTATGTATCTTTCAAAGTGTGACCGCTTCCTATGAAGCGGTCACTTTCGGTGTAACGAATCGTTACGGTTGTAGCAAATTTAAGTCAGCAAAGCATTAAGTACAACAAGATTTTTACTCATCACAGTTACCCTGTTTATGACAAGTGTTAAAACGCTGAAAAGGGCTTGTTGTCACAGCTTTTTCAGACCCTACTGTTACTTAAAGTCACAATATGTGTCTTTTTAAAACAAAAATCATCATCAGTGCACTCTGGGTATATTTTATGCTCTGTTTCTTTGCGTTTTTTGTTTTACGGTATCAGTTTTTATTGGCTACAATAATATAATGCACCACTTTTAAAATATAATACTTGTAAGGTTTTGGTGTTATATGAAATATTTTGAAATTTTAAATTATATTCACGCTTTGGGTAATTTTTCTTTGCCGCCAACCCTTGACCGCATAAAAACCGTTTTAAAAATACTTGGCAACCCACAAAACCATTTTAAAGCTGTGCATATTGCAGGTACAAACGGCAAGGGCTCGGTGTCGGCAATGACCTCAAAGGTTTTTGAAAATGCGGGCTATAAAACGGCGCTTTTTATTTCGCCCTTTGTGGTTGATTTTCGTGAAAGAATTCAAATAAACGGCAACTTTATAACCGAAGAAGAGCTTGTCTTTTATTCTCAAAAGGTTATGGATACAGGCGTAAAGCTTACCGAATTTGAATTTATAACCACTACCGCATTTTTATATTTTTCTGACAAAAAGTGCGAAATTGCCGTAATTGAAACAGGTCTTGGCGGTCGGCTTGATGCAACCAATGCTTTAACAAATGTAATGGTATCTGTTATTACAAAAATCGGGCTGGACCATACCGCTGTTTTGGGCGACACGATAGAGCAAATCACCGCCGAAAAGTGCGGTATCATTAAAAATGCACCCGTTATAACAAGCTTTAACCAACCAAAAGGTGCAATGAATATTTTGGGCAGCTATAACCCTGTTATTCCACAAAAATCACAGCTTGAAATTTTGAAAAGTGATATTACAGGCAACACCTATATATATAAAGGTGTAAAATACCAAACCTCGCTTATAGGCGAGCATCAAATTGAAAATTCGCTAATTGTGATTGAAGCAGTTAAAAATTGTGGCATTGATATAGCTGATGAAATTGTGCAAAAAGCACTTTGCGAAACTTATTTTCCTGCCCGACTTGAAGTAATAAGTCAAAAACCGCTTATCGTGTTGGATGGTGCCCATAATCCTGACGGTGCAGAGGCGTTGGCTGAGTTTTTAAAGCAATATAACGGCAAGGTGTCGGCAATAATCGGTATGATGAAGGACAAGGATGTTGACACCGTTTTAAAAACCGCGCTACCTTATATATATAAGGCGGTGGCGGTGAGGGTGGAAAATATGCCCCGCAGCATCACTGCAACCGAGCTTTGTGATAAAATTAGCAAATATACAACCTGCAAGGTTGCCGAAAACTATGACAAGGCACTTGATATGTTAAAAAATGAAGAAGCCATTTTTGTTTTTGGTTCGCTTTATTTGGCATCTCAAATTCGTGAAAAATTAAAAAATTTAAAGCTTTAACTTAATACGACATTTTTTTCAAGGACAAGCCCTTAAAATATAAAGGGACTTGTCCTATTTTTTAATTTAGGAGTGAAATTATGTCGGTCGAAATCAATGTAACGGGCGAGGTTGTAACCGCCTATTTATCGGGTGAGCTTGACCACCATACTGCAAAGGATATGCGTGAAAGCATAGATGCCGCAATCGAGCTTAATATGCCAACACTTGTGGTGCTTGACTTTAAGGGTATAACCTTTATGGACAGCTCGGGCATAGGGCTGGTTATGGGGCGTTACCGAATTTTGCAAAAAACAGGTGCAGATTTACACATTACAGGCACACCCCCTAATATATATAAGGTGTTTCGCCTTTCGGGAATTGAAAAATTAGCAAAACTTGAAGGAAGGTTATAATAATGATTAAAAATAAATTTACAATGACGGTTTTATCCCGTTCAGCAAATGAAAGCTTTGTAAGGGCAACCGTTTCGGCATTTGCCTTACAGCTTGACCCCACCTTAGAGGAAATAAGCGATATTAAAACCGCTGTAAGCGAAGCGGTGACAAATTGCATAGTTCACGCTTATAAAGAGCAGGACGGAAATATCTACATAACAGGTGAAATTTTTGACGATAACACCCTTAAAATTAAAATTCGTGACAAGGGCTGCGGAATTGAAAATATAAGTAAGGCAATGGAGCCCCTTTTCACAACTGTCGGCGGCGAGCGTGCGGGACTTGGCTTTGCGGTTATGCAAAGCTTTATGGACGGCATCAAGGTTAAATCAACGGTTAATAAGGGCACAACGGTTTATTTAACCAAAAAAATTACAAAGCGTTTTAGCGTGAATGGTTGAGGCGGCAGTTTCGCGTGAAGAATTTATAAAAGACAATTTAGGGCTTGTACATTCAATTTGTCGCCGCTTTACAGGGCGGGGCATCGAATATGACGATTTGTATCAAGCGGGTTGTATGGGACTTGTAAAAGCGGTGGATGCATTTGATGAAAGCAAGGGCTTTGCCTTTTCAACCTATGCCGTGCCGGTAATTATGGGCGAGGTGCGGCGGCTTTTCCGCGACGGCGGTGCGGTTAAGGTATCACGAAGTGTTAAAGAATTAAACCTTAAAATTTTAAAAGCAAACGAAGTGCTGTGCCAAAAACTAAACCGCGAGCCAACGGTTAATGAAATTAGTGAATATTTAACTGTTTCGCCCGAAGCGGTGACCGAGGCAATATGTGCAAGTCAGGCAACGGTGTCGCTAACGGTTGAAAATGATAGTAAAATAATTGAAACCGATTTGCCTGTTGTTGACCATCAAGAAGAAATAAATAACAAGGTTTTAATTGAAAGTGCGGTTAAGGAACTAACTGAAAACGAAAAGCTAATTTTAAAATATCGTTATTATGATTTACTGACACAAAGCAATGTTGCAAAGGTTTTAAATATGAGTCAGGTGCAGGTTTCCCGCGCGGAAAAGCGAATACTTGCTAAAATGCGACATATAATAGGAAATATATGATAAAAAATACCATTAAATTGCACACTTTTTATGAAAAATCGCAAAAGAAAAAGTTTTTTTAAAAAAAGTCAAAAAAAGTGTTGACAAAGGGGTATTTAGTGTGGTATTATAGTCGAGCGCTCTAATGAGGGGGCGCAAAACGGACCTTGAAAATTAAACAACGACAATAATAAGGACCCGACAATTCTCGAGAGAAATTGAGAGAAAAGTTAAGTACTTTAAAAGTATTGAAGGACAGAATAATGCGTCAGCATTGTTCGGTTGAATGAGCTTAAAGCTTATCTAAGAAGATGTTAATGCCGAAAGGTGTTAAGATATAATTTTTTAGAGAGTTTGATCCTGGCTCAGGACGAACGCTGGCGGCGTGCCTAACACATGCAAGTCGAACGGAGTAAAGCGCTGAATTGATGTAAGCTTGCTTATGGATTTTCTTGTTTTACTTAGTGGCGGACGGGTGAGTAACGCGTGAGTAACCTGCCTTACAGAGGGGGACAACAGTTGGAAACGACTGCTAATACCGCATAACATGTAACCGAGGCATCTCGGATACATCAAAGGAGCAATCCGCTGTAAGATGGACTCGCGTCCAATTAGATAGTTGGTGGGGTAACGGCCCACCAAGTCGACGATTGGTAGCCGGACTGAGAGGTTGAACGGCCACATTGGGACTGAGACA
>CAMFSU010000044.1 GCA_945983355.1 uncultured Clostridia bacterium
TTCCTCCTTATTAGAACTTAAGGCCGCCCTCGCGGGCACCTTCGGCAAGCTCCTTGACACGGCCGTGATAAATGTATCCGCCGCGGTCAAAAACAACCTCGGTGATGCCCTTTTCTGCGGCGCGTTCAGCAATTAACTTTCCAACCTTGTGTGCTCCCTCTTTATTGCCGCCGGAAATTCCGAAGTCCTTCTCGTTTGAAGAGGCGGCTACAAGAGTCACACCGTTTTCGTCGTCGATAAGCTGGGCGTAAATGTTGCTGTTGGAGCGAAATACATCAAGACGGGGGCAAGCGGCAGTACCGCTGATTTTTGCACGAACACGAGCATGACGCTTGAGTCTTGCTTTATTACTGTTAGGTTTTGAAACCATCTTAAATACACTCCTTTATTATTTCTTACTACCCTTGGCAGCTTTACCTTCTTTACGACGGATATATTCGCCAACGTATTTGATACCTTTGCCCTTGTAGGGTTCGGGTGGACGTTTTTCGCGAACTTCAGCCGCAAACTGACCTACCTTTTGCTTATCAGTACCACTAATAATAATTGATGTATTATTAGGCACTTCGATGGTGATACCATCAATTTCAGGCATAATCACTTGGTGTGAATAGCCCAAGTTCATAACTAAATCTTTGCCTTGCTTTTGTGCACGGAAACCTACACCGTTAATTTCAAGCTCTTTCTTGTAACCAACTGAAACACCTTCAACCATGTTAGCAATAAGAGTACGGGTAAGACCGTGTAAAGCACGATGCTCTTTCTTATCGGTGGGACGAGTAACAACGATTTCAGTGCCTTCTACAGCGATAGCCATATCAGCATTGAAGGTGTTTGTTAAAGTACCCTTGGGGCCCTTAACGGTAACCTCATTACCGTTGATTTTTACCTCAACACCGGCAGGAATAGCAATTGGCTTCTTTCCTATTCTCGACATTCCAATTTACCTCCTTACCAAACGAAAGCAAGTACTTCGCCGCCAACATTGGCTTTGCGAGCTGCTTTGTCTGTCATAATACCCTTAGAGGTGGAAAGGATAGCAATGCCGAGGCCCTTTTTAACCTTGGGCATATCCTCTACGTTTGTGTAGATACGCAAACCGGGCTTCGAAACTCTGCGAATTCCGGTGATGATTTGCGATTTGTTTTGGCCGTATTTCAAAGTAATATGAATTACGCCTTGCTTACCGTCATCTTCAACGGTATAGCTTGTAATGTATCCCTCATCAAGTAAAATTTGGGCGATTGCCTTTTTTACATTAGAAGCAGGGATAGCTACCGAATCGTGTTTTGCTGATGAAGCGTTACGAATTCTTGTAAGCATATCAGCGATTGTATCGGTAATTTGCATGCCGTCAACCTCCTTATAGCTTTATACCTTACCAGCTTGCTTTCTTCACTCCGGGAATTTCGCCCTTGTAAGCGAGTTCTCTGAAGCATATACGACAAATGCCGTATTTGCGAAGATAAGCGTGGGGGCGACCACAGATTTTACATCTGTTATACTCTCTTGTAGAAAACTTAGCAGGACGTGCCTGTTTGAGTTTCATAGCAGTTTTAGCCATATTTCCTTCTCCTTACTTCGCAAACGGAGCACCCATAAGAGTTAATAACTCGCGGGCCTCTTCATCTGTGTTAGCTGTGGTAACGAAGATAATATCCATACCACGTACTTTGTCAATCTTATCATAATCGATTTCAGGGAAAATCAACTGTTCTTTAACGCCCATTGCATAATTGCCACGGCCGTCGAAAGCGTCGGGGTTGATACCTCTGAAGTCACGTACACGGGGGAGCGCTGCATTGAAAAGTCTTTCAACGAATTCATACATACGTTCACCACGAAGTGTAACCTTTGCGCCGATGGGCATACCTTCACGAAGCTTAAAGTTCGCTACGGATTTGCGAGCACGGCAAGCAACTGCCTTTTGACCGGTAATTTTACCAAGGTCATTGATGATAGCGTCGATAACCTTTGAGTTATCCTTTGCTTCGCCAGATGCTACGTTAATTACGACTTTATCGAGCTTCGGAATCTGCATAACGCTCTTATAGCCGAATTTTTTCATAAGCGCCGGAGCAACCGATGCTTTATATTCATTAGCTAAATTTGACATTGTGTATTCCTCCTACTCTTAAAAAGTCTCGCCGCATTTTTTGCACATACGGTCTTTTTTACCATCTTCGTAAACTTTAGTGCCTACGCGGGTGGGTTTATTACATTTGGGGCAAACAACCTGAACTTTGCAAGCGTAAATTGCGCTTTCGGTTTCGATGATACCCGAGGGGTCACCGGCCTTGCGGGGTTTAGCATGCTTTTTAACTAAGTTGATGCCTTCAACGATTACTTTGCCTTCTTTAGGGCTAACCTCAAGAACCTTACCGGTCTTTTGACGGTCTTTCTTGTCACCTGTAAGGAGAACTACTGTATCTCCGGTTTTAATGTGAAGCTTACTCATTTCTACTTACCTCCCATTAAAGTACTTCCGGAGCAAGAGAAAGAATCTTTGTGTAATCCTTCTCACGAAGCTCACGGGCTACAGGTCCAAAAATACGGGTACCACGTGGGTTTTTATCCTCACGGATAATAACTGCAGCATTTTCGTCAAATCTGATATATGTGCCGTCAGCACGACGTACACCCTTTGCAGAACGAACTACAACGGCTTTAACAACGTCGCCCTTCTTAACAGTACCGCCGGGAGCTGCCTTTTTAACAGAAGCAACGATAACGTCGCCAATGTTGGCATATCTTCTGCCGGAACCGCCGAGAACGCGAATGCACATGATTTCCTTTGCACCGGTGTTGTCGGCTACTTTGAGGAAACTTTGTTGTTGTATCACTGTATTTTCCTCCTTGTAGACTACTTGGCCTTTTCGATGATTTCAACCACGCGCCATCTCTTATCTTTAGAGAGAGGTCTGGTTTCCATAATTAAAACTCTGTCGCCTACGCCACAGGAGTTATTTTCATCGTGGGCCTTAAGTCTGATAGTGTTTTTGATAATCTTCTTATAGAGTGGGTGCTTAACGTTGTCTTGAATAGCAACTACAACAGTTTTATCCATTTTGTCGCTGGCAACAATACCTACTCTTGTCTTACGAAGGTTTCTTTCGCTCATCTCGCTTTACCTCCCTTAAATTTAAGCGTTTTTGCTGTCTTTGATTTCGATTTCGCGGATAAGAGTCTTAACGCGAGCGATATCTTTTTTAACAGCATTTATACGCATTGGGTTTTCGAGCTGATTGATGGCAAGTTGGAAACGAAGATGGAACAATTCGTCCTTTAAATCTGCCAATTTCTTGTTAAGCTCAGATAAGCTTAATTCTTTAAAATCCTTAATTGCCATTATTGCTCACCACCCATTTCATCCTTGGTTACAAACTTGCACTTAATAGGAAGTTTGTTAGCAGCGAGACGCATAGCTTCACGAGCCAATTCCTCGCTAACACCGCCGATTTCGAACATTACGCGGCCCGGCTTAACAACCGCTACCCAATATTCCGGTGAACCTTTACCGGAACCCATGCGGGTTTCAGCAGGCTTTTCGGTAATGGGCTTGTCAGGGAAAATTTTAATCCAAACTTTACCGCCACGCTTGATGTAACGTGTCATAGCAATACGGGCAGCTTCGATTTGGTTTGAGGTAATCCACGCAGGTTCTAACGCCTGAAGACCGAAATCACCATGAGATACGGTGTTACCTCTGAGAGCCTTACCTGTGAGACGTCCACGGTGTACTCTACGATATTTAACACGCTTAGGCATTAACATTAGCGGGTGCCTCCTTCCTTCTTGCGACGGTTATCGGCAAGAACTTCACCCTTGTAAATCCAAACCTTAACACCAATACGACCATAGGTGGTATCTGCTTCGGCAAAACCATAGTCGATATCAGCACGAAGGGTTTGAAGCGGGATAGTTCCTTCACGATACATTTCGCTTCTTGCAATTTCAGCACCGCCAAGACGGCCTGAAACTTGGGTTTTGATACCCTTTACGCCAAGACGCATAGCTCTGCCAATGGCAAGCTTCATAGCGCGGCGGAAAGAGATACGTTTTTCAAGCTGTGCTGCAATGTTTTCAGCAACTAATTGAGCGTCAGCATCCGGATTCTTGATTTCAACAATGTTTACAACAACCGGTTTGCCAAGCTTCTTCTGGCAGGTCTCGCGGAGCTTTTCGATTTCAGCACCGTTACGACCGATAACCATACCAGGTTTAGCGCAGTGGATGTGTAATCTCACACGCTTATCATCACGTTCGATTTCGATTTTAGAAATACCTGCTGTGAAAAGTGCTTTCTTGAGGTATTTACGGAGGTTGTAGTCCTCAACCAAAGTGTCACCGAAGGTGCTGTCTTTGGCAAACCAACGTGAGTCCCAGTTTTTGATAACGCCTACACGAAGACCGTGTGGATTAACTTTCTGACCCATAACTTAACCTCCTTCTTAGATTTCACGTTCTTTAAGAACGATTGTCATATGGCTTGTGCGCTTTAAGATGCGATGTGCTCTACCGTGGTCCTTCGGACGAATTCTCTTCAATGTAGGTCCGGGGCAAACAAAGCATTCTGCAACATAAAGACGGCTAACGTCCATATTGTGATTGTTTTCTGCATTTGCAATAGCTGATGCTAAAAGCTTTTCTAAATACTCGCAAGCGGACTTAGGAGTAAATTTGAGAATAGCCATAGCTTTGTCAGCATCTTGATTACGGATTAAATCCATAACAACCTTCACCTTACGGGGTGAAATACGAGCATATTTTAATATTGCTCTTGCTTCCATAGTTAAACTCTCCTTTCAGCCGCTTACTTGCCGGTTTTAGAACCTGCGTGGCCTTTGAATGTTCTTGTCGGTGCAAATTCACCGAGCTTGTGACCAACCATATCCTCTGTTACATATACAGGCACGTGTTTACGACCGTCATGTACTGCAAAGGTGTGTCCGACGAAATCGGGGAATATGGTTGAGGAACGGCTCCATGTTTTGAGAACACGCTTTTCGCCGGCTTCATTCATTTCTAATACTCTTTTGAGCAACACGGGTTGCACATAAGGGCCTTTTTTAATGCTTCTTCCCATTATTCAATCTCCTTTCGTGGACTACTTACGACGCTTAACAATATCTTTATTGCTTTGCTTATTCTTCTTACGAGTCTTGTAACCAAGAGCGGGCTTGCCCCAAGGTGTTACAGGACCTGGACGACCGATTGGTGACTTACCTTCACCACCACCGTGGGGGTGATCGCAGGGGTTCATTACAGAACCGCGAACTGTAGGACGCCAACCCATGTGGCGCTTACGGCCGGCTTTACCATAGTTAACGTTTGCGTGTTCGGGATTTGAAACAACGCCAACGGTTGCCATGCAGTTTGCGGGAACATTTCTTAATTCACCGGAAGGTAAACGAAGAAGTGCCTTGCCGTTTTCTTTAGCCATAAGCTGTGCCATATTACCGGCGGAACGAGCGAGCTGAGCGCCTTTTCCGGGGTAAAGTTCGATATTGTGGATAAAAGTACCAACAGGGATGTTAGCAAGAGGAAGCGCATTGCCGGGCTTAATGTCGGCATTGGGACCGCTTACGATAACATCGCCAACCTTAAGGTCTTGTGGAGCAATGATGTATGACTTAACGCCATCTTCATATTCAACAAGTGCAATAAATGCTGAACGGTTGGGGTCGTATTCAAGAGTTTTAACTGTTGCGGGAATATCGAAACGGTTTCTCTTGAAGTCTATTACTCTGTACTTTCTTCTGTTTCCGCCGCCGCGATGACGAACGGTGATTCTGCCGTAGCTATTTCTACCGGCATTTTTCTTTAAAGGCTCAAGCAAACTTCTTTCAGGTGCTACCTTTGACAATTCGGAGTAATCCATGGTTGTCATATTACGGCGACCGTTAGTAGTCGGCTTGTAATGTTTAATAGCCATTTTAATTTCACTCTCCTATTTTGGCTTAGCGAAGTTAGTAAATAACTTCATACATCACCGGAAATTTCGCTGCGCTCTTTAGATGGGACTCCGTTCGCAAAATCAAAGATTTTGACTGCACTCTGTCCCCTCTAATATCTCCCCTGCGCCCTTAAAAAACGCCTTTGGCATTTTTCGCTTACAAGGTGTTTTTTCGACGCGCCTGTCGCCGAAAAAACGATATCAGTTTAAAGAGTAGCGTTTTTCCAAGCAAAACTTTTTTCTAATTACATAAGACCATCAAAGAATTCAATCGGCTTAGAATCTGCTTTAAGTGTTACGATTGCCTTCTTCCAGGATGCAGTATAGCCACTGAAACGGCCCATACGCTTTTCCTTACCACGAACACTAATAGTGTTAACCTTTGCAACCTTTACCTTGAAAAGTTGTTCAACAGCATCTGCGATTTCAATCTTGTTAGCGTCTTTAGCTACCTTGAAGGTATATTTCTTATCAGCAATACCTGACATGCTCTTTTCGGTGATAACCGGAGCAATAATAATGTCTTGTGCAAGTTTCATTATGCGTATACCTCCTCAAGTTTTGCAACAGCACCCTTAACGATTACCAATGTATCAGCATTGATGATGTCATAGGTGTTGATTGTGTTGATTTGAGCAGACTTAGCGCCCTTGATGTTAGCAATGCTCTTAACTGCGAAAGCGTCATTGTTTTCGAGTACGATAAGAGTTTTCTTGCCAGCGCCGATGGCCTTTAAGCAATCAGCAACAACCTTTGTCTTGTAAGCTTCAACCTTTAATTCATCTAAAACGATGATGCCGTTTGAAAGAGCTTTGTCAGACAAAGCAGATTTAAGAGCAAGTCTACGAACTTTCTTGTTGAGAGAGTAAGAATAATCTCTCGGCTTGGGGGCGTGTACAATACCACCGTGTCTCCATTGAGGAGCTCTTGTAGAACCTTGTCTTGCATGACCGGTTCCCTTTTGTCTCCAGGGCTTTTTGCCGCCGCCGGAAACTTCAGTACGGGTGAGAGTGGACTGTGTGCCCTGTCTTTGATTTGCGAGATAGTTTACAACTGCAGCGTGCATTACAACTGCGTTGGGTTCAATTCCGAATATAGCATCGCTTAAAGTGATTTTACCAACCTTTTCGCCTGCCATATTTACAACTGCTACGTTAGGCATTATTCAACACTCCTTCCCTTAAGCTTTAACGCTGTCGAAAAGAACTACGATTCCGCCCTTGGGACCGGGAACTGCGCCCTTAACAGCGATGATATTCTTTTCTGCGTCTACCTTAACTACACTCAAGTTCTGAACAGTTACACGTTCAGCACCGAGATGTCCTGCCATCTTTTTGCCCTTGAATACGCGAGCCGGGTCGATAACGCCGAGTGAACCGCCGTGACGGTGAACAGGGCCTGTACCGTGAGATTCTTTAAGACGGCCAAAGTTCCAACGCTTAATTACGCCGGCATAGCCCTTACCTTTAGAAGTACCTCTTACGTCTACGCTGTCGCCTTCAGCAAAGATGTCTGCCTTGATGATGTCGCCAACGTTCATTGCGCTTACATCTTCAAAACGGAACTCGCGAAGAACCTTCTTCGGAGCAACATCGCCCTTTGCGAAGTGACCCTTCATGGGTTTGTTTACTTTAGAAGCCTTTAAATCGCCATAGCCGATTTGAACTGCTTCATAACCGTCGTTCTCGATTGTTTTCTTTTGTGAAATAACGCAGGGGCCTGCTTCAATCACGGTAACCGGAACAACATTTCCGTTTGCATCAAAAAGCTGTGTCATACCAAGCTTTTTGCCAACGATACCTTTTTTCATTTTAATTTCCTCCTTTGGTTATTGGTTGGTTTCCCAACTTGACCTGTCCGTGTAAAACCTAAATCGTCTACCTTATATATATTAGAGCTTGATTTCGATTTCTACACCGGCGGGGAGCTCAAGAGTAGTCAATGCTTCAACAGTTTTGTTGGAAGGTCTGATTACGTCGATGAGTCTCTTGTGTGTTCTCATTTCGAACTGTTCGCGGCTGTCCTTATATTTGTGAACAGCACGAAGGATTGTTACGATTTCCTTTTCAGTCGGTAGCGGTACCGGACCTGAAACGCGTGCGCCTGTACGTTTAGCGGTTTCTACAATTTTTTCTGCAGACTGGTCTACAAGTGCGTGGTCGTAACCCTTGATTCGAATTCGAATTTTTTCTTTCACTGCCATGTGAACTTCGCCTCCTTAATTAGTTGGCGGGCAAAACTTACACCGCGCCGTGTTTTTCTTCACTGCGCAATATAAAACCGGATTGCTGGGGGTCACAGTCAATTCCGGACAGCGAATCGCTTCGCCGTTGCAGTCGGGTTCGCAAGTTATCCCGAATGCATCCTTGTTCTTTCGCCCGGTTTAAAATCGGACATACTCCGCAGAAATTTCCCCGTTCAGGACGGGCCACCTCCTGCATCATCGCATGTTTTGTGCAACACCTTACTGTCACACTATACGCATATTATCACAGCGTACTTATGAATAATACCACAAGTCAACCCAAAAATCAAGCATTTTTTCAAGATTTTTTCAACTTTTTTAAAGAAATTTTTACCGTCACAATATGTTGTGTTTTAAGCAAATTTCCGCCAAATATATGGCGGAAATTAAAGTATAAAGAATAAGGAAAAAATAAAAAAGAATAAATATCGTGTGCCTTCGGCACGGATATATATCCGTCGGCTTTGCCGACACATTACTTATTACTTCTTCACTATTACTCCTTACTTCAAAAAAAAGCACCCCGTAGGGTGCTTTTTTATTATGCAAATTTTATTTATCGAAAGTAATTTCAAAAAGCTCATTGGGAGTACATTCAAGCAAAAAGCAAATGGTTTCAATATTCTCATATCGAATGGATTTAGTTTGATTATTCACCATTCTGCTAAAATTTTGATAGCTCATACCCAATTGTTTATAAAGCCAATATTTTGTATGACCCTTTTGTTCTAATAATTCCAACACTTTTAATTTAATCATAAGACACTTCCTCGTAACTTACTTTTTTATTAGATAGTATCTTATTTTTTCTCTTTACATATAGACTATTACATTATATAATATAAAAGTCTATAAACTGAATGGAGATGCTAAATAATGAAAATAGTTATAGCGGGTTGCAGAAATTATAATAATTACGATGATGCAAAACAATTTATAGATATATGTATCAACAAATTGTCTAATAAAGGCAATATAGTCATTTTATCGGGTGGTGCTCGCGGTGCAGATGCTTTGGGTGAACGCTATGCCAAAGAAAACTGCTATCAAATCGAACGCTTCCCTGCTGATTGGGCTCGATACGGTAGAGGTGCGGGAATAAAGAGAAATCAGCAAATGGCAAAAACATGTGATATCGCTATTTGTTTTTGGGATATGAAAAGTAAAGGAACAAAATCTATGATTGATTTTTTACAAAAGTACAAAAAGCCTATTTTTATCAAGCATATATCCCAATTTGATGCAGCACAAACGCATTTTCAAACTTGACTTTCTCTCAAAACTATTGTATAATAACTTTATAAACTATACGATGCGGACACAATTCTGCATAGAGCTTTTTACGATCGAGCGTTGAATTGCAACGCACTTAATTATACGATAGATCTTTTTACCAAAGGTCGCTCTTTTTTAAAAAGAGCGACCTTTTTTATTTTGAACGAAAGGAGGTGATAAAAATGTTTGACATAATTTTGTTTTTGATTTGTTATGGTATTAAGATGATATCACCCATATTATCTCACATTATTAGGATATTATTAATTGTTTTGGAAATTCTAAGCGATTGTTTGTTCTTGAAAAGATTTTGGAAAGAAAAACTTTCAAAAGAGGATATTAAGAATTATGTTATCTTTGAGATTCGAAGGAAGGCTTTAGAAAATGGTTTTGAAATGGTTCTTGAAAAATCAATTTTAACACCTTTAGCGACAGCACTTGTGGCCACAAGTGATTTGCCGCACCCTTTCAATTCTGTTCTTTGCGCATTTTTGGTTTTTAAGTCTTTGAAAACTTTTAAAGAATAAATTGTATTCAATTAAATACAATTTACCCCGATTGCTCTACGAAGAAACACTATTTGATATTATTAATTGAAGTAATCAAAAGCAAAAAAAGGAACGACCTAACAGCCGTTCCTTTTAATTTTTATATAGTTTTATTTGCAAAAATGGCAAGTGTTTGCCTTGGCCATTTCACCGCAATCATAACAAGCAATATCAATACCATACCTGTGATGCGCACCGCCAATGGGCTGTCCGCAATGTTTACAGGTTTTGGCCGCTTCAACAATTGCCTGAGATTGTTCAAGAGTAAGTCCACAATCATCAAGAAATGCTTGCGAAGGTTGAGTCGGCGTAGATTCATCGTTTTTTGTTGATGAATTGTTTTGTTTATTGGATTCATTTGTACTGTTTTGTTTATTAGAAGAATTGCTATTCTTAACACTATTATTCGAAGAATTAGAACGTTCTGAGCTTTTGTTATCGTTCGCTTTGTCAACATCCTCATTTGTTTCAGAATTTGTATTTTCTACAGTACTGGAATTTTCGACTTTTGAAGTCTTTTCACCACTAGATTGTACATCGCTTGTATAATCTAAATTTTGCGTACTACAAGCCATAAAATTCAAAGCAACAGCAAATACAATAAGCATCACCAATATTTTTTTCATAATTTTCATTGCTTTCAGTTTTTACTTTTTAAATCCTCTGCGGCGGTTGTTGTCGCGGCGGGGGCGGCGTTCGGTTTCTTCTTCGCCGTCATCTTCAATAACTGCGCCGTTGATTTCAACCAATGCGTCGCGGCGAGAAAGGTTAATTCTGCCTTGGTCGTCGATTTCGGTTACCTTAACGATTACCTGGTCGCCAACATTTACAACATCTTCAACCTTTTCGGTGCGCTTAACATCAAGCTTTGAAATGTGAACAAGGCCTTCCTTACCGGGTGCAATTTCAACAAATGCGCCAAAGGTCATAAGGCGGGTTACCTTACCGCTGTAAATTGCGCCGATTTCGGGGTCATTAGCGATAAGCTCAATAATTGAAACAGCTTGCTTTGCCTTTTCAATATCAAGACCTGAAACGAATACGCGGCCGTCTTCTTCAATGTTGATGGTGCAGTCACACTGTTCTTGAATTGACTGAATAACCTTGCCTTGCTTACCAATAACATCACCAATCTTTTCAGGGTTGATTGAAAGGGTGAGCATCTTGGGAGCATAGGGTGATAATTCGGTGCGGTATTCGGGAATACATTTAAGCATAACTTCATCTAAAATATGAAGGCGTGCCTTGTGGGTTTTAGCAAATGCTTCCTTAATGATAGCGGGTGTTAAGCCGTGTACCTTTAAGTCCATTTGAATTGCGGTGATACCCTTGTGAGTACCTGCAACCTTAAAGTCCATATCGCCGTAGAAGTCTTCAAGACCTTGAATGTCAACCATTGTCATAAAGTCGCCATAAACGCCTTCATCACCTGTGATAAGACCGCAAGAAATACCTGCAACGGGGGCTTTAATCGGAACACCTGCAGCCATAAGAGCCAAGGTAGAGCCACATATTGAGCCCTGTGAGGTTGAACCGTTTGAAGAAAGTACTTCACTTACTACGCGGATAGCATAGGGGAATTCATCAACGCTGGGGATAACCGGCACAAGTGCCTTTTCAGCCAATGCGCCGTGACCGATTTCACGACGACCGGGGCCGCGTGAGGGCTTGGTTTCACCAACTGAGTATGATGGGAAGTTGTAGTGGTGGATGTAACGCTTTGAAGCCTCTTCATCCAAGCCGTCAAGCTTTTGAGCTTCAGAAACAGGAGCCAAAGTAGCGATTGAAAGCACCTGTGTTTGACCACGGGTGAACATACCCGAGCCGTGTACACGGGGGAGTAAGTCAACCTTTGCATCAAGCGGACGGATGTCATCAATTCCACGGCCGTCAACACGCTTCTTTTCGTCCTTAAGCCAGCTTCTTACAACATGCTTTTGGATGAGGTAAAGAATTTCGTCGATTTTGCCTTCTTGACCTTCGAACTGTGCGTCATACTTTTCATGTAAAGCATTGCTGATAGGAAGTAAAGCAGCGTCGCGAACGAGCTTATCGTCGGTATCAAGTGCTTTCTTAACATCTTCAATGCAAAATTCTTCCATTTCGGCAAATAAAACGGGGTCCGGGTCGTTAGACTCAAACTCAAACTTCGGCTTGCCGATTTCAGCAACGATGCCGTTAATGAATTTAACAACCTCTTTATTAACCTCGTGACCTGCCATAATGCAGTCGAACATTAAATCGTCTTCGATTTCGTTACCGCCGGCTTCAATCATAGCAACCAAATCAGCAGTTGAAGAAACGGTTAAGTTAAGGTCGGTCTTTGCGCGCTGTTCAAGGTTGGGGTTGATAACGATTTCACCATCAACCAAACCAACATTAACGCTTGAAATAGGACCTGCCCATGGGATGTCCGAAATTGCGATAGCGGTAGAAACACCGATAGCGGCAGCAATTTCAGGTGAGCAGTCGGGGTCAACCGACATAACGGTTGCAACAACTGAACAGTCGTTTCTCATATCCTTGGGGAACAAGGGGCGGATAGGGCGGTCAATGCAGCGAGAAGCCAAAATTGCCTTATCGGTTGCCTTGCCTTCACGACGGGTGAAGCCACCGGGGAAACGGCCAACAGAATACATTTTTTCTTCATAATCAACTGAAAGTGGGAAGAAATCCACACCTTCGCGGGGCTTTGCCGATGCAGTAACGGTACAAAGTACGCGTGTGTCACCATAGCATGACATAACAGCGGCATTTGCAAGACCAGCCATCATACCTGTTTCAATTTTTAAGGGGCGGCCTGCAAGTTCGGTTTCATAAACCTTAAAGTTTTCAAACATAATAAATCTCCTTTTTAAATTATTTGCGAGATTTTCGGTTAGCAATAAATACAACACCCGAAATTTCAGATGCTCTATTTACCGCTAAATCACGAAAATCTCCCTGCCGTAAAAACGGCAACAAGGCAGACCGTATTTTTGCGGTCTGCCTTTTGTGCCAAAAATTACTTACGAAGACCGAGCTTTTTAACAACCGCACGGTATCTTTCGATGTCTTTCTTTTGAAGGTAAGCAAGAAGGTTTCTTCTGTGACCAACCATCTTTAAAAGACCGCGGTAAGAGTGCTTATCCTTGGGGTGAGTTTTAAGGTGTGCGTTGAGTTCGTTGATTCTTGTGGTAAGAAGAGCAATTTGAACTTCAGGCGAACCTGTGTCACCTTCGTGGACAGCATAATCAGCCATAATCTGATTCTTTAAATCCTTTGTCATTTCGTTTTCACTCCTTTTAAAATTTCATTCCGTAAACCAAGCACAAGGCCATGAGTGTTCCCTTTCGGGCAGACGCCAGGAGCGTAGTATACGGTCGCCAAAAGATTATAACACAAACATTTCAAAAAGTAAAGCATTTTTTAAAACTATGGTAAAAACTTGAAAAATTACACTAAATATAGTATTATATTAACACATTATGCTTTGAGGGAGAATGAAAAATGCCTGAAAAAGAGAAAATTTTAAAAGAAAAGAAGTTAAACCTTAAAGAAATTTTTACAACTTTTTATAAAAAAATCACCGCAGTGGATGAGCGTGAAAAGCCCCCTGTGAAAGAGGTTATGCTTGACATTGTTATCGCCTTACTGCCCGCCGCAATTTTTGGCTGTGTTGTTTTTGGCTGGATGGCAGCCGCCGTTTTGGCAGTCAGTGTTTTGGCAGCGGTCTTGACCGAGCTTTTGTGGAATATAATTTTCAAAAAACCGCAAAGCGTAACCGACCTTTCGGCTGTGGCAACAGGGCTTTTGCTTGGTATGGTTTTGCCAAGCACCGCACCCCTTTGGCTTGTAGCGGTCGGCAGTGTGTTTGCGGTAGCCGTTATAAAGCTGCTTTTGGGTGGCACTAAATGGGGCTTTTTAAACCCTGTGGCAACTACACGCTTTTTACTTTTAGCAGTGTTCCCCAAAATGCTGACAAAATTCGTTTTACCCTTTAATGTTGATACTGTTGCATCGGCAACCTCGCTTGATTTGGCTTACCGGCCTGATACCGTAAACATTACCCTAACCCTTAAGGATGCATTTTTTGGCATTAAAGCAGGATGCATTGGTGAGGTTTCAGTATTTCTTTTAATTATTGGTGGGCTTTATCTTATTATAAGGCGAATTGTAAGCCCCATTATCCCAATTTGCTTTGTTGGAACTGTTGCGCTTGCATCACTTATAGCAGGTCAAAATGTTGCACTTGCTGTTTTGGGCGGCGGTCTTGTTATTGGCGCACTTTTTGTTGCAACCGATTATTTCACAACCCCAACCACACCGCTCGGCAAAGTAATTTTCGGTGTTGGATGCGGTGTTATCACCTTTATTACAAGAAGCTTTACCCCTTGGACAGAGGGTGTTGCGGTTGCGGTTTTGGTTATGAACCTTTTAAACCCCATCTTCCACCGTTTAATTACAGGGCAAAAATTTAATTTTTCTTGGCTTAAACCCGTATTTGAAAAATTAAAAGCATTTTGGCAATGGATAGCAAAAAAACCAGGTGCATTATGGCAATGGCTTAAAAATAAATTTTCACTTTTAATTGCCCGTCTTCGCACCAAAAAAGAAAAGACAAATTAAAATGCATATCCCCCTTTTTTGCGGGAAAAATTTTATTACTATTTTTTAAAAGTGAGGCATATATTTTGAGAACTTGCGGAATTTTAATGCCGATTTTCAGCTTGCCGTCAAGTGGCGGTATCGGCACCTTTGGTAAAGAGGCATACCGCTTTGTTGACTTTTTAAAGGCGTCAAAGCAAAGCTATTGGCAAATTTTGCCCCTGTCCCCCGTTGGTCTTGGCGATTCGCCCTATCAGTCAGATTCGGCCTATGCCGGCAACCCTTATTTTATTGACCCCGAAATTTTAATAGAAGAAAAGCTTTTAACCGAAAAGGAATTTAAAAGCTTTGATTTTGGCGGTGACACCCACAAGGTTGACTATGCAAAAATTAGCGCAAACCGTTTTAATATGCTTAAAATTGCATTTGAACGCTTTACACCCAACGATGAATACAACCGCTTTTGTGACGAAAACGCTTATTGGCTTAACGCTTACGCCCATTTTTTAACCATTAAAAAAGCACAGGGCGGCGCACATTGGAGCCAGTGGCCCGAAGTCCTTCGTGACTGTGATGAAACCGCCCTTGAAAATTTCGAAAACGAACATAAAGCTGATATTGATTTTTATAAATTTGTGCAGTTTAAATTTTCGCAGCAATGGTTAGCACTTAAAGAATATGCCAACCAAAACGGAATTAAATTTATTGGCGATATACCCATTTATGTTTCTTACGATTCGGCAGATGTTTGGGCAGAAAAGCACCAATTCCAGCTTGATGGCGATTTTAAACCGACAATGGTTTCAGGTTGTCCGCCCGATGCCTTTGCCGAAGAAGGTCAGCTTTGGGGCAACCCACTTTATGACTGGAAAAAAATGAAGAAGGATGGCTATTCTTGGTGGGTAAAGCGCCTTAAATACGCCCTTAAATGCTATGATGTGGTGCGAATTGACCACTTCCGCGGGTTTGAGTCATATTACTCTATCCCCGCAACCGACACCACCGCCAAAAACGGCAAATGGGTTAAAGGCCCCGATATGTCACTTTTCAGACAATTTAAAAAAGAAATTGGTGAAAATTTACCAATAATTGCCGAGGATTTGGGCTTTTTAACAAAGGATGTTAAAAAACTTCTCAAAAACACGGGATACCCAGGTATGAAGATTTTGCAGTTTGCCTTTGACGGTGACAGCGATAATGATTATTTACCCTATAACCACCCCAAAAATTCGGTAGTTTACACCGGTACACACGATAATGACACTATTATTGGTTGGTGCCATTCGGCGGCTGAAAACGAAGTTAAAAACGCCGAAAGATTTTTAAACGGCAAACGAAATGACGGCTTTAACTGGGTAATGATTAGGGCGGCGCTTATGTCCCCTGCCGACACTTGCATTTTAATGATGCCCGACCTTTTGGCGCTTGATTCAAGCGGTAGAATAAATACCCCCTCAACCGTTGGCGGCAACTGGGACTGGCGAATTGACAGTGCTTGCATAAACGACTGGCTTTCAAAAATTATTGCCGACAACACCGTCCTTTACGGCAGAGATAATAAATAACAAAAAATGAACTATCAAATCTGATAGTTCATTTTTATTTTAGTCCTATTTCAGTTAACACCTCGGTTGTTGTTTCACCGTTATATGTATATAAAAGCTCATCCAAACCAAAGGGTAGCTCGGCACAGCCGGTAAGCTTTATAAGGCGTAAGTTTTTCTTTATACGCTCGGTATTTTCTATAATCGACCTTTTAACCGATGGTTTTTCAATTCCATTTGTGTTTAAAATTATTTCGTCTAAATCGCCAAAGCGGTTTAAAAGTGCCGCCGCAGTTTTTGGGCCAATTTTATCCGCGCCCTTTATATTGTCGGCAGTGTCACCTGTAAGCGCTTTGAAATCAGCATATTGATTTGGCATAATATTGAACTTTTCAAAAAACAGGTCTATGTCATAAATAACGCTGTTATCACCGCGGTATCTTAAAACCTTAACATTTTTATTTATAAGCTGAAAAAAGTCACTGTCAAATGACGAAATAAAAATTTCATTATCGCCGCCATATTTTAAGGCATAAGCCGCTATCACATCGTCGGTTTCGCAAAGGGTGGTTTCAAAGTGGCTGATTTTCAAAAAATCAAGCGCTTTATAAATGTCGATAAGCTGTGAAAACGGGTTTTCCTCATCGGGTACAGTGCTGTAATCAACACGATTTGCTTTATAATCGGTATCAAGCGTTTTTCGTGGGTTTTGGCTTTCACCGTCAAACACAACAACTGTGTGTGTTGGGTTTAACATGCGGATAATTTTCAAAAGTGCCCCCACAAAGCCAAGTGTACCTTGAATTGCTTTGCCGTCCTTGTTTATTATGCGTGACGGCATACCGAAAAACATTTGAAAAAGCAGGTTGTGCCCATCAACAATTAAAATTTTATTTTTCATAATCTAAAGCTTTTTCCATTCTTATGTGGGGTATTCCCGCTTCAACAAACTGGTCGCCAACGGTTTTAAACCCTAACTTTTCATAAAACCCAACCGCTGTCATTTGCGAATTTAAAGTAATGCTTTTAACTCCGTTTTTCATAAAATAATCAGAAGCGTTATTCATAAGCTTGGTGCCAAGACCTTTATTATGCTCGACCGACAGCACCCTGCCGATATGAATTTCGCCTTCTTTATCACCTTTAAAAGCACGAAGATATGCTACCACCTCACCATTTTCTTCTAAAAACAGGTGGTCGGCGGTGTAATCAACATTATCCATATCAAGATACCATATCTTTTGCTCAAACATAAAAACCTTGGCGCGCGCCTTTAAAATTTCATAAACCTCGCAGTTTGTAAGGTCTGAAAAGTTTTTTGCAACAAAATTCATTTTACTCGCCCTTTAAATATTCCTTTAAAATCGGTATTGCTTCATCTAAAGAGCCCAATTCTTTAAACATAAGCGCTTTTACTTCTTCGGTAAATGGCACAACATCGGCAATGCCAAAGCATTTCATACCTGCCGCACAGCCCGCTTTAATACCAAAAGAGGCATCCTCAAACACAAAGCAGTCCTTTGGGTTTACACCCAAACGCTCGGCCGCTAATAAAAACACATCGGGTGCGGGCTTGCAGTGTTCTATTTCATCACCGCCCGCAAATGCATCGAAATAACCAATAATACCGGTTTCGCCCAGCTTCCAATCAATCTCGTATTTAGCCGAGCCCGAAGCCACCGCCATTTTAATTCCGTTTTGCTTTAAAAACTCTAACAGCTCTACCGCACCTTTTTTTAATTCGGGTGCACCGCTGTTTATAATATATTCACGCATTGCCTTGTCAAAAGCCAAGAGGTCAATACCCTCGTAATGCTCGGCAAGGTATGCTTCCCATCCGTCTTTATTCATACCGCAAACATGCTGTATACTTTCGCCCGCATTTTTGAAGCCCTGTAATTCACCCGCATAATCCCACGCGTGAATACAAACGCTTTGGGTGTCGGTCAAGGTGCCATCCATATCAAAAATTACACCAAACATAATTTCTCCTTTTAAACTCCAAACTTGTCTTTAAAATATTAACATATTTTAAAAACAAATTCAACCCACCGAACGCGGTGGGTTGAAAAATTTAAATTTCAGTTTTCGAGATTATAAACCAATTACTTAACCTGCTTTGTTGCAATTACTTTTGTACCAAACACATCATCGCATATTATATCGCCGATTTCAATAGGCGCATTAACTTCTTTAGCACAAATTATTTGCATAAGGTCGAAAATATTTTCTTTGGGAATTGGATTTTCAGTTTTAACGCTTACCATAGTATCAACACGATTTGCAACACGAACAATA
The DNA here is from genome assembly GCA_945983355.1 of uncultured Clostridia bacterium. Classification (GTDB taxonomy): domain Bacteria; phylum Bacillota; class Clostridia; order Oscillospirales; family Acutalibacteraceae; genus UBA737. The sequence continues at coordinate 18,454 of CAMFSU010000044.1, forward strand.
GAGGTAACCGTACGGGTAGGGTTTGTGCACTCATCCACACCGTACTGCTGACCCTTAGGGCAAGCATTACCGGTAACTGTTACGCTGTCGCCATTGATTTCAACAGTAAGACCGCAACCACGGGGACAAATTATACAAGTTAGCTCTCGTTTCATCATACTTCCTCCAATTCAACGGTAATTTCTTTTTCAGCAAAAGCCATTTTTTCTGCCTTTACAGTTAATTTTTCCATTTCACCGGGGGCAGCTTTTAAACGGATAGCCGTTGCTAAAACCTCATCACCCGACTTGACGGTAAATTTCACTTTTCCGAATGGCTTAGTAACGCGAAGAAAGAGTGAAACACTTTCATCATTTTTAACAATGCGCTGTGGCAACACATAACGCACACCGTTACCCGCCTTTGTAACTATAACCTCACCACTTGTTTTGTTGCCCATAACATATTCTGCCGCACCCTTGCCTGCAATTTCGGCCTCATCTGAAACATAGTCTACAAGGTCGTGCACTTGAAGCACATTACCGCAAGCGAAAATACCCTCGATTTCAGTTTGGCGATTTTGGTCAACCACCGCACCTGAGGTGATGCGGTCGATTTTTATACCCGCGCCTGTGGTTAATTCATTTTCGGGAATAAGACCGCAGGACAAAAGCAAGGTATCACAAGGAATATAACGCTTGGTGCTTTCAATTGGCTGGCGGTTAGCGTCAACCTCAGCAATAGTTACACCCTCTAAACGTTCGCGACCGTGAATTTCAGCAACAGTTGTTGATAAATAAAGTGGTATATTATAATCCTCAAGACACTGAACAATATTACGGGTTAACCCGCCCGAATAAGACATAATTTCGCAAACGGCCTCAACCTTTGCTCCCTGAAGCGACATGCGGCGAGCCATAATAAGACCAATATCGCCCGAGCCCAAAATCACAACCCTTTTACCAACCATATATCCTTCACAGTTGATAAGCTTTTGTGCCGTACCCGCACTGTAAATGCCCGCAGGGCGTGTGCCACAAATGTTAAGTGCACCACGGCTGCGTTCACGGCAACCCATTGCAAGAATAACGGCCTTTGCTTTAATTTTTAAGATGCCATCGGTGTTGGTTGCGGTTACAACCTTATCGTTAGATAACTTTAATACTGTGGTGTTAGTGTAAACCTTAATGCCACGCTCTTTAACCATATTTGCATAAACAGCAGCATATTCAGGGCCTGTAAGCTCTTTCCCAAGCTTGTGAAGACCAAATCCGTTATGAATACATTGCCTTAAAATGCCGCCCATTTCATCTTCGCGGTCAAAAACAATTACATCCTTAACGCCTGCATCATAAGCAGCGCAAGCTGCGGCCATACCCGCAGGGCCGCCACCGATTATCGCAATATCACATTTAAGCATTATTTACATCCTCCCAACAACCATTTTGGAAGCGCCGCCCTTTTTGGTTACATCTTCCATTTTAATGCCGTTTTCCTCGGCGATTATACGCATAACATAGGGTGAACAGAAACCGCCCTGACATCTGCCCATACCTGAACGTGTGCGGCGCTTAACACCATCCATATCAAGTGCTTTTGGATTTTGTCTTACAGCGGCGCGAATTTCACCCTCAGTAATGCTCTCGCAACGACAAACAATTTTCCCGTAAGCGGGATTTTGCTTTATAAAGGCATCCTTTTCATCATCTGTCATATGATTAAATGCTTCCGTATCGGCACGGTTGCCAACCCAATTTTCTTTAGCATTTAAGGTGACACCCATGTTCTTTAAAATTTCGGTTACATATTCGGCAATAGCCACGCAGGAGGTAAGGCCCGGTGAATCAATAGCCGCAACATTTACAAGGCCCTCTACCTTTTTAGATGCTTCGATTATAAAATCGCCATTCTTTTCAGAAGAACGAACACCCGCAAAAGAGGTGATTACCTTTGAAAATTGAATTTCGGGAACACTGCGCTTAGCAAGGTCTATAACAGTTTTAATGCCCTCGGGCGTGATTTCGTTATTGTCAGCACTTTCAACCACTGCCGCAGTAGGACCTGTGAGTAAATTGCCGTCTGCAGTGGGAGTAACAAGAATACCCTTACCGTTTGCAGAGGGCACTTGGAAAATTGTGTGAGAAACGGTGCTGCCCTCAGCTTTATCGAGAAGCAAATATTCGCCTGCACGGGGAATAATTTCAAATTCGCCGTCACCTGCAAGCTTTGCAACTTTATCACCATGACAGCCCGCACAGTTAATTAAATATTTTGCCGATACTTCCTGTCCGTTAGTAGATGTAATAATAAAACCGCTATCATTTTTCTTAATATTGCAAATTTCGAAATTACGAATAAGCTCTACGCCGTTATCCATTGCGTTACCAATTGCCGCAATTGTAAGCTTATAGGGGCAAATAATACCTGCTGTGGGCACATATAAAACCAAGCTCACTTCATCTGATAAAGCGGGTTCTATTTTTCGTGCTTCATCACCCGAAATAATGCGCATTTCTTTAATATTGTTCTCTATACCACGGTTATAAAGATTATGAACCTCGCTTTCTTCTGCCTTGCCAAAAGCACAAATCATTGACCCATTTTGCTTGAAAGGTACATTAAGCTCCTTTGCGGCTTTGTATAAAAGCTCAACACCGCGGCTGTTCATTTTTGCCTTTAAAGTATTGGGTTCGGGATCGTAACCACCGTGAATGATACCGCTATTTGCCTTTGAAGCACCCATAGCAACATCGTTTTGTTTTTCCAAAATACAAACCGAAAGGTTGTATTTCGAAAGTTCACGGGCAACCATACCGCCAATTACGCCGCCACCCGCAATAATAATGTCGTAATTCATTTTTAACTCTCCTTTTTATAAATAAAAAAAGAAATGGAAAACAAGACGGTAAAAACCGCCTTATTTTTTCCATTTCTCTTAATCTCTTGGAAAAAATATTTAATTTTTAATTTTAGTGGTTATAAATGCCACAAATCCTTCTTGCCTGTCGAAACCGCCAGCGCACCGCTTTTTAAAGCCGCAGTAACCTCCGTCTTGGTTTCCAACAAGCCGCCTGCTATTTCAGGTATTTTATCGTTTGCAAACTTTTTGATAACCTTTTCAATAACGCCCGGCATAATTTCCACAAAATCCGGCTTTGCTGAAGCAATCATTTCCTTAATGCTTTCAAGCCCCTGACTGTCAAGCGCAAAATAACGCTGAACTGCCAGAATACCAATTTCTTTAGCGTTTTTAATTAAGGGTGCACGGGTAGAAATTATACCATCCGCTCCCAAATTAGCCAAGAACTGCACACCGCATTTATCCTTGCCGATTCCCTTCATTAAATCGATATGTACAAAAATCGCCTTGCCGCTTTTGTGTGCGGTGTCAATTTTCTCCGCTACCGACATAACATCACCTTCAAGCAAAAAAACAATTTCGCTTGGGGATAAAAGTGCATCGCTAAACTGTGACTCGTGTACAGCCGAAATTATTGGACAAATTTCCAACTTTTCAATGATTTTCAAAGAATTCATAAAAGTTCACATCCGCTATCCAATATAACACATGCAAATTGTTATGTCAAGAACTGTAAAAATTTATCATAATATTTTTCTGCATTTAAAAATACTGCTTCGCTTTCGCACTTTTTAAAGGTTGAAAGACGTTTTTTGGTGGGCAGTCCCCACACATCAAAAATTCGTGGTCCCCACCACTCACCAAATTGAGTTTTTTCAAAAAGCCCCATTACAATACAAAGCGCCGCTTTTTTAGGTTGCATAAAAATAATTTTCATTGGGTGCTTTATAACCGCGAAAATCAGCTTTGGGTAATGCGCGGTTATATTTGTAAAGGTAATACCAGGGTGTGTAACCGAAAGGGTTGCGCCCTTTTCTTTTTCAAAAAGCTCATACAAAGACAGCATTAAATAACGCTTTGCGTTGCCGTATGCCTTGCTTGCCGCCTTAATATCACGAAAATCAATATTATCGGGGTTGGTTTTCGAATAATTATGGGCAACGCTGCCTACCATTACCACTCTGCCGCCCTTTTGTGATAAAAACGGCAAGAGTCGGCGGGTAATGTAATAAGGCGCAAAAAAGTTTATTTGAAACACATTATCAATGCCAAAACCGGTTATAAAACGGGGTATGCTGTATGCCCCCGCATTGTGAATTAAAAAATCTGGGCAGTTTTCACATAAAAAATCTGTTGCCGCTTTTACAGACTGCATATCGATTAAATCAAGGGGTACAAACCTAATATTTATATTATAGGTTTCTTCAAGCTCTTTAATTTGGCTTTCAGTTTTGGTGCGACTACGATTTAAAAGTATTAAATCGGCGCCAAGCCCCGCTAAAAACCGACAAATATGAACACCAAGCCCACCCGTACTGCCTGTTATAGCCACCGTTTTGCCTTTAAGTGATTTTGTATTTTTTAAAAGCCATTTGTTATAATTCATATTACACCACTTTTATTTGGCACATTTGCATTGTTTTAAGTGCGGCATTGTGGGTGTCAACCGTTACACCCGCACAGCAGCTTTTATCAACAATAATTTCTTTTTCGGGGAAATTTGCCTTTAAAATCAACGCATTTGACACAACACAAATATCGGTGCAAAGTCCAATTAGCGTAACATCAAAATCTTCACCGTTTGCCGCCTTTTCAATTAAGCATGGCAATTCGGTTGAGCCAAATGTCAATTTTTCCACAGCGGTATATTCCTTGCTCGAAAGTGCCTTTTCAATTTCGGGGTTTAATTCCCACCCCTTTGTGCCCTTTATGCAATGCTTTACGGGTAGGTTTTTACCCTCATTTGTTTCTAAATAATTTTCAAAATGAGTGTCAAAGGTGACAAAAATTTCACCGCCAAAATTTTTAATCTTTTGGCTTGCAGCAGGAATTATGCCCACCGCCTCATTTGTGCCGAGTGCAGCATCAACAAAATCGTTTTGTATATCAACAACAACTAAAAAATGTTTCATTTTTACACCCTCTTTAAAAATATATAATTATTATACCACACCTTTATTTAATGGGCAAGTTTATAAAAGAAAAAACACCGAAAGCACAATGCTTTCGGTGTTTTTGGCGCGCCCAAAGGAATTCGAATCCCCGACCTTCCGCTTAGGAGATACCGAAGGAAACGGCTTTCGCATCCCTTGTAATACCTAAAAATCCCCTGCTGTCAGGGGATTTTTAAGGTTAATGTGTTATCTTGTGTTACGCCGTTACCGCTGGTTTTGTATTGTTTTACTGTGTTTGATTAGCAAGCAATTAGCAAGAACGATTGAATTAGGGTAAAGGTAATATACGTGTCTGCTCCCTTATTTTCTTGCCAATTGCTTTTTGTGTTTTACTGGTTGTTGTTATTTGAGAATAACATAAGTTGTTGGAAGAATACCGTTTCCATTATACGGCAGTAAATATTTGCGGTCATACAAAATTGCAACAGGGGCAGATATAGCATCTTCAAACAAACGAAGATAGGCCATATCCTTTGCAAGTTTCTTCAAGTGTACAGGAATATGATCCTTCAAAATCTTTGTAACCGTCTCCATCAACTTCTCAGCTTCATCTGCAATTTGAGCAGCTGTGTCAGCAAAAATATTTTTCAATGCATCGTGCTGTTCTTTTGTAAAGACTGGCGCATTTACAAAAAGTCCTTCATCATTTGAAATAACATAACCCTTACGAACCATATCTGCTGCTAAAGCTTTGTCATTATCACTGAACAGCTCAGTGTTGCCCTTAGCAATATCCAGGAACACATTAGTTACATTCTGTCGATTAAAGCAGTAATGATGTACCATTTCTCCATTGATAGGAAAATCCATAAACTGCACATAATCTCCGGCGCTGTTTACAACATTGGAAATACCAAAGCCAAACTCCGATTCCCATGAGGTCTGCTCGCTGGTCTCAGCGCCCCAGATAAAGCATTCGGTACCAAATTTGTCCTTAGGATAAACTACCTTAATCTTATTCTGCAGAATTTCTATTACCGATCTATAGAGAATAAAACTTACCATTTGCCATGCAAAGGAATTGCCACTCATATCATCTCCATAAAAGCCGATCGCACGGACATCTTTTTCATATTTGGCAACGGCATTAGTTAGCATATCCGCAATCTTTTCTCTTAGCTGGGTCGTTTTGTTATTTACTTCTTTAGAAAAGTCTCTTGTAAAAATTACAATGTTAGTGTAATACCTATTTCCGTCTTTTTTCAGAAGCTCATATTCGCAAAGTTCCGCCAGTTTATCCTCCATATACGGGAGAGAGACACCAATCTCCAGACTGATTTGCTCCGCACTGAGTTTATCGTTATAGCACGCGAATAAAATATTCTGTGATATTTTGCTATGCGTATTCCATCCAAAGGGGAAATTGTTCGGACAGACACCGCTTATCCGGGTGAAATTGTTATCCTTCCCAGCGACAGCGTGAGGTTAAACGATGTATTAGGGGACCCAACCCGGCTCCCTCGTAAAAGGTGGCGTGAGGACCCCCTCCCCATGCTGCGGACGTCGATTGCGCCGAAAACGGCAGCGCAAAGAGAACGGCTGCTGGACGCTCTTAC
>CAMFSU010000045.1 GCA_945983355.1 uncultured Clostridia bacterium
TTATAACATATTTTTTTATGTTTGTGAATATTAAAAATTAAAAACCTGCAATTATTTGCAGGTTTTTGAAAATTCTTTTAATTTCTCATAAAACTGATATGGCACCCGAAGGTTGCCTTTGCCCTTGCCAAGCGAAATATACGGCTTATTCCCACCGTGAAAATCACTGCCTCCGCTTTGCAAAAAGCCATATTTTTCTGCGGTTTTAATGGCAGTTTGCGTGGTACTTTCATCATACAGGGGGTAAAGGGTTTCCATACCGATAAGCCCTGCCTCTTTGGCTTTTTGCCAAAAATTTTCAAGCTTTTCGGGGGTGCTGCTGTAAAACGGGTGAGCAATTACAGGCACTGCCCCAATTTGTTTTAAAAAAGAAATTGTTTTAAGTGTGTCTAACCGTTTTGGTGATTTATAAAATTTTCCGCCGTCTTCTAAAAATGTTTTAAAAGCGTCAGAAACCGTTTCGGCATATCCTTTTTTTACAAGCTCGCTTGCAACATGGGCGCGGTTGATTTGGCCCTTAGCAGTTTGTGAAAGCATTTTTTCATAATCAAGCTTATACCCTGCATTTGTTAAATTATCCACCAGTTTTTTGTTAGCAATTCGCTTACGGATATTTAATTCTTCGCAATATTTTGTAACATCTAAAAAACGTTCTTCGGGTATAAAAAGCCCTAAAATATGAAGCTCTATACCCTCATATTCGGTGGTGATTTCAGCACCCAAAACGGCATCAATCGCTTTTCCTTTTGCTGCGTTTTTAAACTCAATTAGTCCATCTATTGTGTTGTGGTCGCAAAGGGCGATGGCAGAAATCCCCTCGCTAACCGCTAAATTTAAAAGCTCGGTTGGGGTGAGCGTTCCGTCAGAATAGTTTGAATGTGTATGTAAATCACAAATTTTCATTAAAGTTTCACCCTTTTTTAAAATGTTATGTTCATTATACCACTTTTATAAAGCTTTGCAAAGTTTTTGTTTGGAAAATGTGTAATTATATGTTATGCTTGTGCTACAATAGGGACAAATAATCATTTATCCTTGCCTTTGTCATCAAATTCGTAAGGCAAGGCAGGAATAACTGTCATACTTTCGGTAATATAACTGCTCAAAAACAAAGTTTTTAACTGCATTTTTTGTGGTATGATTTTCAATATGACTGTATGATTTTTGTCATACCTTAAATTTACTAAGTTTATTTTAAACCAAAGACGTAAAACAGACCTTAAAACAGGAAGTCTTTCTGTTTTAAGGTCTGTTTTCTGCATTTATTAAGCTTAAAATTTTTTAAAAATATTTTTAACCCTGACAAAAACTGTCAGGGTTTGTTTTTATAATGTGCTTGTAACGTTACAAAAGAGCTTGAACTCGAAACAAAAATTTATGAAAAGAGGTAAAAATTATGGCATGTAAAGGTGCTAAACACGCCAAGGCATTAGCCGCGGCTTCAAGGGTTGCTGCAGTTCAACCTAAAACAAAAACAGCCGAGGAGGCAGTTCCCGTAGAAAGATTGTTGTTCGGTGTGGATTCTGAAATTCAAGCGAATGACATTCTTCAAAACAATATTTCAATGTTTGAATGGGTAATTCGTAATAAAATTCATCCCAACTTTTGGGGCAGAAATCTTTTAGGCGAAAACGCATTAACAAAGGATGAGATTGAATTTATTCATTCTAAGGGTTGTAAGGTTGCCGCTGTTTATAACGATTCAGGTGAAAAGCAGACCGAAGAACAAGGCAAGTCTGCAGGAGAAATTGCAGTAGCACTAGCCTTTGATTTAGAAATCCCTCAAGGCAGTGCATTGTTCCTTGACATTGGCGAAGAATCTGCAAGTAAGGATTATTTAAAGGGCTTTGCAGAAGAACTTATTGAATCAGGATATGCTCCTGCATTTAAGGCCAACACGGATGCTCAGTTTAATTTTGACCGTGAGTTTAGCAGAGGTCTTCAAACCGACCGTGAGCTTTTCGAACAGTGCCTTGTATGGTCAGTAGCTCCTACACTATCTGAATATGACAGTATGACTACAACTCACCTAATTCATCCCGATAACTGGATGCCTTACGCACCGTCAGGTATTAAGCGTAAGGACATAGCGATTTGGCAGTACGGTAAAGACTGTCATCCCATCGAGGATGATAAAGGCATAGAGACCACATTCAATATTAACCTTGTAAGGAATGATAAGGTTCTCATTGAAAAAATGTTTTAAATTTGGTATAATAAGGAGGAAAAAAGAATGTCATATGTAAATTCAGTTACTGTATATCCAAGCAGTGCAACCGTTACAAAAGGAAAATGGTATTACGGAGCATACGCTAGTATCGCTTCTGACTGCCCTGAATGTGCAGAAGTGAGATGGTACAGTAACAATAGTTCTATTGCAAGTGTAAATGCATCCACAGGTTATATTTATGGTGTAAACACAGGTACAACAAGAATTTATGCCGAGGCAACAGACGGTAGCGGTAAGAAAGATTATATTACCGTAACCGTAACTGCACCCGTATCTGTGACAGGAATAAGCGTTTGTCCTACATCAAAATCAATGGATGTCGGATGTACAGATTATTTATATGAAACAATTTATCCGTCAAACGCTACAAACCAAACAGTTACTTGGTGTAGTAGTGACGATAGCGTTGCAGAGGTTAATACATATACCGGCTTTGTACGTGCTAAAAAAGCAGGAACTGCTACAATTACCGCTACTACTGCAGATGGTGGTTATTCTGATAGTTGTGAGGTTACAGTTTTTTATGATACTGTAACAATTCAAAAAGACGGTGCGTTTAATAAAGTTGTTTTTCAGAATTCCGGAAAAGTATGGCGTTGTATCAATCGCGATATGATTTTCAACGATAATGATGATGGTATAAACTCAATTTGGGATAAGAGATCTAATCATAATTTCTTCACTTATTACAATGAAAGTGACCCTCTTATGTCGAATACAACACCAAAAGAATATACCGATGAGGAAATTAAGCTTTTGTATGCTATTGATCCGCATGGTGTAGCTTATTATATTCAAAGATATGTAGCAGAATTGGATATAACTCTTGAAGATAAAGTGAAAGAAAAAGATAGAATATTTAGATTGCTATTTCAAAGAGAACCAAAGTATTTTGCAAGAACAATTGATGGTACTTGGTATGAAGTTGATGATTATGAAGAAATTAATGATGTTTTATCAGAATCAGAGACCATTTTTGGAATGCATCAAATTTATGATGCTAGAACTTGGATTGAATTACTACAGTTTGCAAGTACAATTATTGGAATTGCTTTTGGTACAACGTTTATCGGTGGAATGTTATCAGCCGGAATAAACATTATAGCAACAGTTCATGTGGTTGCATTAGCTACCGATTTTAATACAGTAAAAAACGAACTTTCTGGATATGTTTCTGGTACAGCAACAGGCGCTTTAATAGAAAAACATTTTAAGGATACCCTAATTCATTGGGCAAATAATTATGTTTCTTTATATGATAGCTTGCAAGACTTATCAGACGCAATGACTTTGGATTTAAGTTACAGTAAGGAAGTTATTAATTATTGTGCATGCGATACAGGGTATAATGTTTTATTTGAAATGAAAAATGGAATGACATATAGGTTGCATGATGTTTGTGATTTAATTAATCAATAACAAATTATTAAAAGAGAATGGCAGCCGACTCCAAGAGACGGCCGCCATTCTCAATTTTCTCGGTATTCAAACATTTTTTTGTTATATGCCACAATATTTGTGCGCTTACCCACACTTACTAAATAGAAATCATCATTTATATCAGTACAGTGAAAAACATTTTTATCTGGCATTTCAAACATATTGGACCATTTATAATTATTTATGTCTGGAATGCGATATTTACTTTTTCGGGAAAACACTAATGTATACTGACGGGGCAAGATTAAAGAACGGGGGTGACTCCGGCGTTTCTCTAATTTATTTGTCACAAAATCAGAAGAAATTGTAAAATTTTTAATTTTATATAATGGTACAACAGCACGAACAAAATCATAAATATAAATAAGAGTTAAAAAAGCACAAAACATTATACAGAAAAGCAACATAAAACCTTTTGTTTTTGTAGGCGAATGGGGGCCAAATAAAAATAGTAAATATGCAAATATCAAAAGAGGTAATAAGGAGAGCGACTTTATTATTTCTTTAATCAATATTGATTTTAAATCATTCATAATGTTTTCTTTTGTCAAAATTTCTTTTTGCATATAATCAACCCCACTTATAAGATAATTATATCATAAATACTAAAGATATACTAGTTAAAATTACAAACAAAATAAATATACTATTTATCTAGATTAATTATATACGTAATTTTATTAGAAAAGTCATAAATTTGTCCCAAATTTGACACAAGCATAAAATAAAACCGAGGTGAAAAAGGTGAAGCGTTTTAAAAAGGTTTATATTGAAATTTCAAATATTTGTAATCTTTCCTGCTCGTTTTGTCCCAAAACAAGCAGAAGGCCAAAGCAAATGACTGTGGATGAATTTAAAACGGTTATTAAAAAGGTTTCACCCTTTACCGATTATGTTTATTTTCACCTTTTGGGCGAACCGCTTTTGCACCCCCACCTTGCCGAGTTTTTAAAAATTTGCGAAGATGAAAATTTAAAGGCTATAATCACCACCAACGGCACGCTTTTAAAACAGCAAAAGAATGCTTTAATAAATTCTAAAAGTCATTATAAAACGGTGATTTCACTCCATTCGTTTGAGGCAAACGAGGGTGTTGATTTCAATAAATATATTGATGACTGCCTTGATTATGTAAAGGATGCCAAAAATGAGAAAACAGTTGTTTTGCGGCTTTGGAACAACGGCGGAAAAGATTTATTAAACCAAAACATTTTTGAAAAAATTGCAAAAATTTACCCAAAACCTTGGGCTGACACGCGCGGTGGCAAAAAAATTACAGAAAACCTTTATTTGCAGTTTGGCGATAAATTTGATTGGCCCGATTTAAACGCTAAAACTGAGGTTATGAGTGCCTTTTGCTACGGTCTCCGTGACCAAATTGGTATTTTGGCCGACGGCACGGTTGTGCCCTGTTGTTTAGATAATAACGGCAGCGTTAACCTTGGAAATATTTTTGAAAATGATTTAAAGGATATTATAAACTCGAAAAAAGCATTAGACATTTATAATGGTTTTTCGAACCGAAAAGCCACTCAGGAGCTTTGCAAAAAATGCAGTTTTGCAAGAAAATTTTAAAACCCGTTTATCACTTGGATAAACGGGTTTTATCTTATTCATCTTCGTCTTCATCCTCATCATCGGTGGGAATAACCTCAACACCGATGCGTTCAATTCTGAAGCCATCGGCCGACAGCACCTTAATTATAAGCTTATCAAAGGTGAACTGACTGCCCTCCTCACACACGCCGTCGAGCATAGTGAGTGTCCAACCGCCAACGGTTGCGCTATCATTTTCAAAGCTTTCTTCTTCCTCAATATCAATGTCAAACTCATCGAAAAAGTCATAAACACGCATATCGCCGTCAGCTTCGTAAAGGTTTTCACCAACCTCTACAAATTCGCGTTCGATTTCGTCGCCCTCATCCCATATTTCACCGACAAGCTGTTCCATAACATCCTCAAGCGTTACAATACCCATTGTGCCGCCGTATTCGTCCAAAACAACTACCATATGGCATTTGTTTTCACGCATTTTGTCAAGCACATCAGGAAGCGGCATTGTTTTGTGAACATAGGTTGCAGGCAACAAAAGCTCACGAATATTGACCTTTTTACTGTCAACATAGGCCTTGTAAAAATGGTTTAAGTGAAGCACACCGATGATATTATCAGCATTATCCTCGAACACGGGAAGTCGTGAAAATGTTGTTTCCAAGCATTTTTTAACATTCACTTCATAAGGGTCGCGGATATCAAGCGCCTCTAAATCAACACGGTGGGTTATGATTTCATAAGCCAAAACCTCATCAAAATCAAGCGCATTTTGTAAAAGGTCGCATTGCTCCTCATCCAAAACGCCCTCATCCTCGACAATGTCGATGATATTTTCAAAGTCGTCTTCTGACACGGCATCGGCATCACTGACATTTGACTGCCAAAGCTTTGAAACCAAGTTAACAAACGCCACAATGAAAATATTAAGCGGTTTTAAAATAAATGATAAAACATAAATTGGCACAGCGGCAATTATGCAATAACCCTCGGGCAGTTGCTTTGCCAAAACCTTTGGTATAACCTCGCCAAAAGTAAGCACCAAAAGAGTGGTTGCAAGGGTTGAAACCCAAGCATAATCATCACTTTTAAAAATATCCACAACAATTATGGTTGCAAGGGCGGAAATTGCCATGTTGGCAATGTTATTGCCGATTAAAACTGTGCTTAAATAATCGTCATAATTATCTAAAATTTTAACAGCAGTAAAGTGCGCCAAGGAACTGTTTTGCTTTTGGCGGTTTTTAAGGCGAATTGTATTTGCCGAAGAAAACGCAGTTTCGGCGGCAGAGAAAAACGCCCCCACGCCCAAAAGCACAAAAATTGGAATAAGTAAATATAAATTATCCATTGTCGGCACCCCCTATGTCATCCTCGTCATAGATTTCGCCAACAAGCTCTTCTAAAATATCCTCAACCGAAATTATACCTATAACCTGACCGTCTTCACCACGAACAAAGCTTAAATTACGGCGGTGCTCGCTCATTTCACGCAAAACATCGTCAATAGCTTCATTATAATCGACATAGAAAGGATAGTCTGTAATGCTTGCAAGAATAACATTCTTTTTGCGTTGCATATAGGTTTTCAAAAAGCGGCGTATTTGCAAAACGCCCTTTACCTTGCCTGCGCGGTCAATTACAGGAATTCTTGAATGCTTAGAGCTTTTAACTATTTTTAAAATTTCATTGGTTTTAAATGAAGTGGAAATTTTAAGCACATCATCCCAAGCCACCATAACCTCTTCTGCGGTTTTGTTAGCAAAACGAAGCGCCGATTTCACAAGCTCGCCCTTATCCTCGTCAAAGCCATCCTCGACCGAAATATTTTCAACAATGTCGTTTAGCTCTTCTTCAGTAAAGGTTTCAAGTGCTTCGGTATGCTTTTTAAACGGAAGTGAAACAAGTGCGGTAAGCCCCGTAAACGCCAATGAAATTGGCTTTAAAATTGTCATTAAGGCAATTAAGGGCGCACTTGCAATTTCGGCAAATTTTTCATTGCAGGAAAGTGCAAAGCTTTTTGGAATCATTTCACCTAAAATGAAAATTACCACCGTTGTAACCGCAGTTGCAACAGTAACCCACCCCGCACCAAACTGCAAGGTAATTGCTGCGGCAAGTGTACCGCTGGCGATATTAACAATGTTATTGCCGATAAGTAAAACCGAAAGTGCCTCGTCAAAGCTGTCTAAAATTTTAAGCACCCGTTTTGCCGAGCGCTGACCCTTTGACGCCTTGCTTATCATATGGATTTTATTAACCGATGATAATGCCATTTCAGTGCCCGAAAAATAGGCACTTAAAAAAATTAAAATTGCGAAAAGAATTATATTCCCCGCCGGACTGTCGTCCACAAAAACCAACTCCTATTTTTTATAAAATTTTGGTCGCATATATTATACTATATATAACATAAATTGTCAAATTTGTTGACACTTAAATGCTATATTGATATAATTTATTTAAAAATTGCTCCGTATTTCCCACTTTGGCGCATTGATACATAATCATCCCCACTAATTACTATATGGTCAAGCAAGGTTGTACCAAGTGTTTCAATAGTTTCTTTTAATTTTATTGTCATTTCAATGTCGCGGTTGCTTGGCACAGCGTTTGTGGCAACATGGTTGTGGGACACAATAGCAACTGATGCGTTGCGTTTAATAACGACCGCCGCAACATCTCTTAAGCTGACTTCAACCGTGTCGGGTGTACCCTCAGCCAAAATATCAAAGCCCAACAGCTTGCCCTTGGTATCAAGGCAGGTTATTGCAAAGGCCTCATTTTTACGGCCCATATATTTTCTCATTAAAAAGCGGCCAAGTTCATCAATATTTTCAAAAACACTGCCCGACTTAAATTTATCATCTTGATAACGCCTTGCAAGCGGCATTATTGTTTTTATAAGGGTTGCGGCATTTTCAGTCATACCCTTTACACTTTTTAATTCTTCAATTTCAGCTTCAAATACCGCTGTAAGCGAGCCAAATTTATTCAAAAGCTCGTGCGCTATTGGATTTGTATCTCGCCTTGGGATGCCGTAAAAAAGCAAAACCTCCAATAATCTGTGGTCGCTCATTTTATCGATATTGTCCTGCTCTATCATTTCGCGGCGCATTCTTTGGCGGTGACCAGCGTGTATATTGTCATTGTTTTGCATTTTTCACACCCCTTTCTTAAAACTTAATTATATAATATATTCAAGATTATTTCAAGGAGTTATAATGAAAGAATTTATAATCACCAAAAATGATGCTAACCAACGGCTTGATAAATTCATTACAAAAGCGTGCCCTACCCTGCCCACCGCCCTTATGTTTAAATACATACGCACAAAGCGTATTAAGGTTAACGGCAAGCGTGCCGAAATAAGCACACGGCTGCAGGTTGGTGACTGTGTTTCAGCTTATATTAACGATGAATTTTTTACCCCCGCCCAACCCAAATATGACTTTTTGTCTGCCCCTGCAAAATTGGATATTGTTTATGAAGATGAAAATATTGTTTTAGTAAATAAAAAACAGGGCTTGCTTGTTCACCCCGATAAAAACGAATATGGTGACACACTTATTGCCCGTATTCAGCACTATTTATACGATAAAGGCGAATATAACCCCGATGATGAGCATTCCTTCCGCCCCGCCCTTGCAAACCGCATTGACCGCAACACCGCAGGCATTGTTATTGCCGCCAAAAATGCCGAAGCACTTCGCATTTTGTGTGACAAAATTAAATATCGTGAAATTAGTAAGCAATATTTAACGGTGGTGCACGGCACACCAAAGCAAAAGACCGCAACACTTACGGGTTATCTTGAAAAGAATGAAGATAAAAACAAGGTTTATCTTTCAAAACAAAAAAATGATAATAACCTGACTATTGTCACAAAATACACCCTTTTGGCAACAAAAAACAACCTCTCACTTTTAGAGGTTGATTTATTAACAGGCCGCACCCACCAAATACGCGCACACATGGCATCTATCGGTCACGCAATTTTGGGCGACGGTAAGTACGGAAAATTGAAAGAGGATAAAAAGCTTGGATTTAACAAGCAAGCACTTTGCTCGTATAAATTGACCTTTGATTTTAAAACCGATGCGGGCGCACTTGAATATTTAAAAGGCAAAACCTTTAAACTGAATAATGTTTGGTTTGTTGATGAGCTTTTTCCGAATACAAAATATTAAAAAGGACACGGTTTTCACACCGTGTCCTTTAAATTTTATCATTTAGTCATCAATTTCCTTTGCGGTAGCAGTTGCGAAAATTTCTTCAACCTCACTTGATGGTGCTTTAGTAAGAAGTGTTGCAACTACGGCCGAAATACCACCTACAACAAAGCCGGGCAAAATTTCGTAAATACCTGTTGCGGTAACTATTGCCGGCATAATTGTATTTGTAAAGAGTAAAAGCCAGGCAATGTCAACCACAGCACCAACAATTATGCCTGTGCATGCGCCAACATAATTAAATCGGCGCCAGAAAAGTGAAAGAATTACAACAGGGCCAAAGGAGGCACCAAAAAGTCCCCAAGCATTTTCAACCATTGCCATAATGCTGTTTGACCAGCTGTTTGCATCCTTAATGCCATCAGCGGCAATAAAGAAAGCTACAACCGAAACGGCAAGAACAACCAAACGGCCAACCCACAAAACCTCTTTATCGGTTGCTTTGTCTTTGCGGATAAGGGGCTTGTAAAGGTCACTTGTAAAGGAAGATGAAGCAACCAAAAGCTGTGAGTCAGCAGTTGACATAGCTGCAGCAACAATAGCCGCCAATAAAAGTCCCGCAATAAAGCCGGGGAATATTCTTTGCACAATTGTAATAAAGATATTTTGCTGTGCACCGGCAGGCAATAAAATTTGAGCAACTGCCGAACCATCGGCAAATACATAGGTTCTGGCTAAAATTGCAATTGCAATTGCAGCACCCAAGGTCAGTACAACCCAGATAATTGCAACCGTTGCAGACTTTTTAACCATTGAGGGCTTTTTAATCGACATAAAGCGAACAATGATATGTGGCATACCGAAATAGCCAAGTCCCCAAGAAAGACCTGTCACAATATCACGCCAGTCAGCAGCAAATGGGTTTGTACCAAAGGTGGTAATACCATCGGCAAAGGCGCCCGAAAATGCAGAGTCGAAATTACCTGTTGCCATAACTATTGGAACAGTAAGCAAGGCGATAAGCATTAAAATACCTTGGAAAAAGTCAGTCCAGCAAACGGCTTTAAAGCCACCAAAAAAGGTGTAAATTAAAATAAGCAATGCAAAAATACCCATTGCAAGCATTTCCTTGCCTGCAAACCAAGGAATAACCGCACACATAACATTTTTACCCGCAACAAAAGCAGATGAAACATAAACTGTAAAGCTTATTAGAAAGATTATTGCACAAACAATTTTAAGCACAGGGCTTTTACTTGCAAAACGGTTGGTTAAATATTGCGGTAAGGTAATAGCATCACCCGAAGCAAGTGAAAAACGCCTTAAACGCTTTGCAACCAAAATCCAGTTAGCTGCGGTACCCAATGCGAGACCGACACCTATCCAAACCTTTCCCATGCCGAAAGCCAAAATACTACCGGGGAAGCCCATCAAAAGCCAACCCGACATATCTGATGCCTGAGCGCTCATCGCTGTTACCCAAGGTCCCATTGAACGACCGCCCAAGAAATAATCCTTTTCGTCCTCGCTTTTAGAACGCAGGAAGAAAAACATTCCTATACCCAGCATTAAGGCAAAATACATAAAAAATGCCAATAATTCCATTTATCTTATCATCCCTTAAAGTTTAAAAATATTTATATCAGTATACCATAACATTTTTTAAATTGCAACAACTATTCACTTTTTCGCGTTAAATTGCAAAAGCGAACGGAAAATTCCGTTCGCTTTTATTTTTTTATAGTAAATTCATAAGCTTAAGCCATTTACTTGCTTCATTTACCCAGCGACTATTATATTTAGTAATATCACTCGCTTCGTTAAGTGTTTGTTTATCAAAGGTTGAGCCACCGTGTCCACCATAGGGATAAATGTGTAATTCGTAAGGAATTTTATATTTTGAAAGCGCCTCGGCATAATAAAGCGAACTTTGAACGGGCACAACTGTATCAGCCGCAGTATGCCAAATAAACGCTGGTGGGGTTTTATCGCCTACACATTTATCAAGCGAAAAACGGTTAAACTTTTCTTCCGACAAGGGATATTCACCATCAAGATTTCTAAACGAGCCCTCGTGACAAATACCTTTATCAGCAATTATTACCGGATAAGAAAGAATTGAGCCGTTAACCGCCTTTGACTGTGGAAAAACCTCGCGCACTTCGGGGATGTCATAGCTTGTAGAATAATGCGCTGCAAGGTGGCCACCTGCCGAAAAACCGATTATTGTAATTTTTTCGGTATCAATATGCCATTCATCCTGTTTTTCATACAAAAGCTCCATAGCGGCGGCAACCTCCCTTATTTGTGTGGGGAATTTATTAGGTGCTACCGAATAATCAAGCACAAAAACATTCATACCAAGCGGCATAAAGGCAAGGGCAATTGGCTCGGACTCCCTTTCTGAGCACATACAGTATCCACCACCGGGACAAACCAATAATGTTGGTCGTTTTTTGTTTTCCCACTTCATTTCAGACATATTATATTGAATATATGCCGTAAGTGTTGGGTTGCAACCATTTTCACCTAAAAAAGAATAATAATCTTTTAAATAAATTTTTTTAACTTCCACTTTTATCACCTTAGACAAAACACTATTATACCTAACATTATACGATAAAGGCCAAAAATTGTAAAGTCCCGCTTTTTAATATAACCCATAAGAAATTTTATTGCCGCTATCGAAACCGCGAAGGCAACCACAACACCAATAACCAAAACTGCAATTTCTTTGTTGGTTATAACTATATCGGCTTCCAAAAAGTCCTTAAATTCAAAAAGACTGGCACCCAGCATTGCAGGAATTGCCAACACAAAGGTAAATTCTGAAGCGGCAACGCGGGAAACACCCAAAATTAGCCCGCCGATTATTGTCGCTCCCGAACGACTTGTGCCGGGGAAAGCCGCCGCCAAAATCTGAAAAAGGCCAATGTATGCTGCAAGCTCAAATGTAATATCACTTAAATTATTATATTTTGGTGTACAGCTTTTATTAAAGTGTTCAATTATGATAAAAATCACACCAAAAGTAATAAGTGCAACCGCCACACCGATGCCATTATAAAAATATTTATCACAAATTTCATCAAGGTGTAAAAGCTTGAAAATTACCCCTGGTATTGATGCCACCGCAACCTTTAACCAAAGTGTTATAATTTCCTTTTTAAAAATTCCAATTTGGTTTTCAGGTTTTCTAAACGGCCAAATTTTTTGCCAAAACAAAATTACCGTTGCCATAATTGCGCCAAGCTGAATTATAACTAAAAATAAGCTCCACACCTCTGGCCTAATTTGCATTGGCAAAAGCGTTTCTAAAATTATGAGATGCCCCGTACTGCTTATGGGAAGCCATTCAGTTATGCCCTCGACCACGCCGTAAAGTATTGCTAACAAATAATCTAACATAATATCACCCATAAAAATATATTAAGGGCTGTAACAAAGTTACAACCCTTAAAGCTTAAAATATTAAATTATTTAACGCAAATTTCTTTGTAAAGACCAATATATGCATTGGCAGATGTCTTCCAGCTGTTATCACAAAGCATTGCGCGTTTTTGAAGAATACCCCAACCCTCGCGGTTTCTAAAGCCATCAATAGCGCGCCAAATTGTGTTTTGCATATCATGTGCGTTATAATTTGCAAAGGTAAAGCCATTGCCCTTACCGTCGTCGCTGTCCTTAATGGTGTCGTTAAGACCGCCCGTTTCACGCACAAGCGGAATGGTGCCATAGCGTAACGCCACCATTTGCGCTAAACCGCAGGGCTCGCTTTGGCTTGGCATTAAGAAAATGTCGGCCCCTGCATAAATTCGGTGTGCAAGCTGTGGTTTAAAGCCAAGCTTTAAGCCAACTTTTTCGGGATATTTTTGAGCCATTTCATAGAAAAATGTTTCAAACTCCCACTCGCCCGAGCCAAGAATTGCAAACTGCAAATCGGCCTGTAAAAGCTCTTCAAACACACGCTTTACAAGGTCAAGACCCTTATGCTTTACAAGACGGGTTACAATGCCTATAACGGGGATATCATCTCTTACGGGAAGCCCTAGCTCTTTTTGAAGCTCAGCTTTATTAACTGCCTTACCTGACATATCCTCAGCATTAAAGTTTTTATAAATAAGCGGGTCAGTTTCAGGGTTATAAACATCAACATCAATGCCGTTTACAATACCGCAAAGCTTATAGGTAAATTCCTTTAAAATACCGTCGAGCCCGTGGGAATAGTACGGGTCTAAAATTTCACGGGCGTAGGTTGGTGAAACGGTTGTAATCTTGTCGGCACACTGAATTGCACCCTTCATAAGATTTATACAGTCACCATACTGCAAAATGCCAAAGCGTTCAACCGGTAAACCAATAACATCGTTATATAGGTCATAACCATACTTGCCCTGATACTGAATATTATGAATGGTAAATACCGTTTTCATATTTTGATAAAATTCGTTTTGCTTATAAAACGCGTCCATATAAACGGGGATTAAAGCAGTCTGCCAGTCGTTGCAGTGAATAATATCAGGTTGAAAATCAATTAGTGGCAAAACCTCAAGCACGGCGCGTGAGAAAAATGCAAAGCGCTCGGCATCATCATAATAACCGTAAAGACCGTCGCGCTTAAAGTAATATTGGTTGTCGATGAAATAATAAATCACACCGTCAAGATGTGCTTCAAACACACCGCAGTACTGTCTTCTCCACGCAACTGGTACGGTAATATTGCAAAGAAAGGTCATTTTTTGGCGCATTTCTTCGCTTATAGTGCCATATAAGGGCAAAATAATGCGACAACCAACAAACCTTTTGCGAAGTGCCTTTGGAAGTGCGCCCGCAACATCAGCAAGACCGCCTGACATTGCAAAGGGATATGCTTCACTTGTGGCAAATAAAACTTTCATAAATCTTTTTCCTTTCAATACGGGCCATAGGCCTTAAACAACCTGTGATTTTGTTACAAAGCAGTGATGCTCGGATGTACCCTTAAGGACAACATCTTCACTTATAACCGCCTCTTTATCGGCAACAACATTATTTAAAACAGCACCCTTTGAAACCTCAGTGTCCTGCATTAAGATACAGTTTTCAACCACTGCACCCTTTTGCACCTTAACACCACGGGATATAATACTGTTTTTAACAACACCCTCAATAATACAGCCGTCAGCAATTAAGGAATTCTTTACTTCAGAATTGATACCGTATTTTGTAGGCATATCATCACGAGTTTTGGTTAAAATCGGGCGTTCTTTATTAAATAAATCCTGTCTTACCTCGCGGTTTAAAAGTGCCATACTTGCTTGGTAATATGTGTGTGTATTATCCAAAATTGCAACATAGCCCTTATGCTCGAATCCGTAAACCTTTAAGGAAGAAAGTGACTTTGGAATAACATCCTTTTCAAAGTTTTTAACCTCTGCTTCATAAGCATCCTTTATAATTCTAATTAAAAGCTCACGCCCGATAATGCTTACACCTATACTATATGCCGCACCATCAAAAGCATCGGTTTGGGTTGTTTTTTTAATGCGGGCATCTTCATCCATTGTTAAAACAAGCTTTTTAGCCGATGCTTCGGGAAGCATTGCCTTGCTGTAAAGAACAGTTATGTCTGCCTGTTTTTCAATATGACTTTTAACCGCTGCTGAAATATCAATATTTGCAAGTGTATAAGAATCGCACAAAGCGATGTATTCACTGCTGCAACGGTTTAAATAATCCATAGCACCATAGAGCGCATCAACCGTATCGGTATATTTTTTAATATTTCTTGTAATATATGGTGGCAAAAGATATAAACCACCGTTTTTACGGTCCAAATCCCAAGCGATACCATTACCCACATGGTCCATTAAAGAACGGTAATTTTCTTTTGTGATGATACCAACCGATGTAACACCTGCATTAACAAGATTTGAAAGTGCAAAGTCAATTACGCGGTATCTTGCGCCAAATGGAACCGATGCCATTGAACGATTTAGAGTTAATTTTTTGAGCATACTATCCCTTGCGTTAGCAAAGATTAAGCCCGCAACTAAAGAAGTTCTCATATTTTTTCACCCTCCGCCACATTTTCGGTTATCATTTTGCTCGCTGATACAACAGCGTTTTTACCAACAGTTAAATTATCGCCTATAACAGCAATGCCCCAGTTTTCACTGCCAACAACCTGTGGGTCACCGCCAACAACTGCATTTTCTTCAACAACTGCATTTTCGGCAATTATTGCATACTGCACCTTTGCGCCCTTTTTGATTACAGCACCGGGCATAACAAGTGAATAATCAACCGTTGCACCCTCTTCAACCGTAACATCTTTAAATAGCACAGAATAATCCACATTGCCGTAAATTTCACAGCCGTCGGTTATAAGGGAATTTTCAACCTTTGCGGTGTCAGAAATATACTGCGGCGATGTGCCCGTGGATTTTGAATAAATTTTCCAATTCTTGTCGGCTAAATCAAGATTTAACTTTGGATTTAAAAGGTCAAGGTTAGCATCCCACAAGGATTCAACCGTACCAACATCCTTCCAATAATCGTTAAAGCGGTAAACCATCAGCTTTTCGCCTGCATTAAGCATTGCAGGGATAATATTTTTACCAAAGTCGTTTGAAGAATTTTCATCCTTTTCATCTTCGGTTAAATAATATCGTAGTGCTGACCAATTAAATATGTAAATACCCATTGAGGCCAATGTGCTCTTTGGCTGTTTTGGTTTTTCCTCAAATTCATAAATCGTGCCATCTTCATTGGTATTCATTATACCAAAGCGCGATGCCTCCTCCAAAGAGACGTCTAAAACGGCGATTGTGCAGGTTGAATTTGTTTTGATATGTTGGTCAAGCATATCAGAATAGTCCATTTTATAAATATGGTCACCCGACAAAATAAGCACATATTCGGGGTTATAGCGTTCAATAAACTCTAAATTTTGATAAATGGCATTGGCTGTACCCTTATACCAGTTACCACCCTGCTGACCTTGATATGGAGGTAAAATATGTACACCACCGTCCGAACAGCCCAAGTCCCACGCCTTGCCCGAGCCAACATAATCATTGAGCTCAAGCGGTTTATACTGTGTTAAAATACCAACCGTGTCAATACCCGAATTGGTACAGTTAGAAAGTGGGAAGTCAATGATCCTATACTTTCCGCCATAGGGTACTGCGGGCTTGGCAATTTTACCCGTAAGCACACCCAAACGGCTTCCCTGACCGCCTGCTAAAAGCATAGCCACACATTTTTTGCTTTTCAATTAAAACACTTCCATTCAAAAGTATATTTTCAAAAAACTAATTCAAATAACGAATATAGTCTATACCATCTTCATTATATCAGTAAATTTTGGCATTTTCAAGCGTTTTTTGTTTATTTTCTAAAAGTGTTATAAAATGTTTTCGGTGAATTTTGTGGATATTATACAAAAATCGACCGTTTTTTACACATAATAAAAAGTCCTTGGCAAAAACCCAAGGACTTTTGAAAAATTTATTTTAATTATGATAAAGCTTTTTGGTTTGATATTTTGGCTCGAAGGTGATATTAACCCCAAGTTTTCTGAAAACCTCTTCATCAACACGGGATAATATAACAGACGAATGTGCCTCGCACCCTTTAAGGCGGCTTGCCTGACTTAATGCGATTTTTGCCACATCACTTGTTACTGCACAAATTGAAAGTGCTTCAAGCACCTCATCGGTGTGGAGGCGTGGGTTGTGGTTGCCCATAACCTCGGTTTTAAGCCATTGCACCGGCTCAATAATTGTAGAAGAAATTAAGTCTATACTATCGGGGATTTTGCCGAGCTCTTTAAGTGCATTAAGCAAAAGCGCCGAGGATGCACCCAAAAGACTTGAGGTTTTACCCGTTACGATTTTACCGTTTGGAAGCTCTAACGCAACTGCGGGAGCGTCGGTTTCTTGGGCCTTTTTAAGCGCTGCCGCTACAACCTTGCGGTCATTTACGCTAACCCCAACCTGCTGCATTAAAAATTCAATTTTAGTAACGGTTGAAGCGTCGCCCATACCCTGCCTTGTTGCAACAAGTGCGCTGTAATAACGGCGGATAATTTCCTGCTTTGCGGCGTTTGACACAACCTCATCATCATATACAGCAAAGCCCGCCATATTAACACCCATATCGGTTGGGCTGTTATAGGGTGACTGCCCCATAATAGATTTAAGAATTGAATTTAAAACAGGGAAAATTTCAATATCACGGTTATAGTTAACTGCCTTTTCGTTATATGCCTCCAAATGCAAGGGGTCAATCATATTAACATCGTTAAGGTCGGCAGTTGCCGCTTCATAAGCAACATTTACAGGATGCTTTAAGGGCAAATTCCAAACAGGGAAGGTTTCAAACTTTGCATAGCCCGCCTTTATGCCACGCTTATTTTCGTGATAAAGCTGTGAAAGACAAGTTGCCATTTTACCGCTACCGGGACCGGGGGCGGTAACCACAACAAGACGGCGAGTGGTCTCGATATAATCATTTTTACCAAAGCCGTTTTCACTAACAATAAAGGGGATATTTGAAGGATAGTCAGGGATTGAATAATGTCTATAAACCTTTATACCTAATGCTTCAAGACGCTTTTGAAATGCCTCTGCCGAATGCTGACCCGCATAACAGGTAATAACCACACTGCCGACAAAAAGGCCGATTTGCCTAAACGCATCAATAAGGCGCAGGGTTTCTAAATCATAGGTGATGCCAAGGTCACCGCGGCGCTTGTTCTTTTCAATAGCATCAGCATTGATAACAATAACAATTTCAGCATCATCTTTAAGCTCTAAAAGCATTTTAACCTTTGCGTCGGGCTGAAAACCGGGCAATACGCGTGCGGCATGAAAATCATCAAATAGCTTACCGCCAAATTCAAGGTATAATTTATCACCAAAGCGGTCAATTCTATCGCGAATTTTTTGTGACTGAAGCTTGATATATTCAGCATTATTAAACCCATTTTTTTGCAATTTTATCCCCCCAATAAAAACATATTAGCATTGTACCACAGTTTCACCTGAAAACAAAGCACAATTTAAAATATTTCCTCTTTTTCTACAAATGTCATAAACTCTTCGCGGCTAAACAGTACATTAAGTACATCCAAAAGCGCTTTGCAGCTTAAATTTTTAGGCAAATTTAAAAAATCAAGTAATTTAGTGCGATTTGACGAACTGTTTTCGCGCCCGGAAAGACCGAGGGCAAATAAATCGGTTTTAGTGATTTTTTTATCGTTTCCTAAAACTTCACAGCCAGTTATACCATATTTCAAAAAAGTTTGCTGTAAAATCTCTTTTGAAATGCCCTCAACGCCTAAAAATCCCTCTTTAGAAGGCGAGGTTTTGCGTTTTTCCTTGCCCTTAAGCTGCGGCACATAAACATTTATAATTTTACCGTCAGATGCAATATTTTTAATGTGATTTCTAATAACATTGCCCGCGGAATCGCTATCAGTCATAACAATAACACCGTCACGACGCGCCAAAAGGCGAATTAAATCGCACATTTCTTTGTTTTTGAAAATGCGAAAACCATCGGTTGAAATTATAAGGGTGTCAACCACATTTGAAAGTGTGATTTTGTCATATTTACCCTCGACAATAATGGGCATTTTAATTTTAATCAACGCTTTCACCCTTTGAAACAATATATGAGAGCTTAACAATCAGCTCTTCTAAAATAACTCGGTCATTACCCGAAAAGGATTTTAGCTGACTGTCAGCACCGGCAAGTGCCTTAAAACTTAAATAAAGCTTGTTAAAATCGAAATTTTTAAGGTTTCTTGCTGCGTCCTTCAATGTAAAAGCACGGTTACCGTAACCAAAATCACTTGCAATTTTGTCGTTTTGATATGCGTGACCTTTGCCGGAAAAAACACGGTGCATATCCACATAGACCGCCGTTATTGTAGATAAAATTATAATCGGTTCAACCCGCATAAAGAAAAGGTCATCAAGTATAGCATAAGCTGATGATAAATCACAATTTAAAATTTTATCAGCAAGGCGGTAAATGTCGGCCTCCACCGTTTTGACCGACACGCTTTCAACCGTTTCTTTTGTGATAACCCCGCCCTCTACAAAGGTGCATAGCTTTTTAAGCTCGTTGCTTAATGTATCGATATCATCACCTGCGGTTTCAATTAAATATCTTGCCGCAGTAATCTCCATTTTGCAGCCGCGCTTTATTGCACCGTTTAAAAGCATTTTTTCAAGCTCAGCAGTGCGGCGGTGCTCTAAATTAACAACGCAGGCATTAACCTCGTCACACGCCTTTAAAATATTTTTAAATCTTCCCTTTTTATAATCAAAGGAAAAAGCGTCAAACCACAAAATAAAAACTGTGCTATCGGGAGTTTCGCCAATTAAAGTCAAAAGCTTTTCGAAGTCATCGCTTGATGCTGAAACAAAGTCAAAATCCCTTAAAATTACACACTTCTTATCACTTAAAACGGGAAACTGTAAAATAGCGTCATAAACCTCTTGAAGCTCTACCCCGTTTTCAAACCTTTGATAATTAAAAATATCGTCAGGGGCAGCAAGGGGCTTTGTAATTTTTTCAACATAAAGCTTTTTCAAATAACCATCTTCACCGAAAAGCACAAAAACATTGCTTTTATCGGTTTTAATCACATTTTTAAGCGCTTCTTCATTAACGATTGCCACTTGCGTTTTCCCCCACCTTCCTTAATTTTTTTATTTAGTATACTTTTTAATTTTAACATATTATTTTGATTTGCACAAGCAAGCAAACCAAATAAAATTAAAAATATTGCAATTATTGACAAAATCAAAACCCATTTCGGTAAATTAGAGGTTGCAAAGCTTACCCCACCAAAAGAATTTATAACAAAATTCACATACCCAATAATAAGGTTTGCTATATAAAATGCAATCGGTCTTAACGGCGGTATAATCAGCCCCGCAATGCAAAGACAAATTGCTGCCGTTGTGGGCAATGAAATCAAAAGATTTGTCAGCACCGCCATATTCGAAACATAACCAAAAATTGATATAGTTATAGGTAATGTAAAAAGCAAAGCCGAAATGCTTATAATAACACTTGATGTTAATGCCGACAAAGGCCTTAATTTTATGATTTCATTTTGTGTTATAAATTCAATAATCGGGATAGCTACCACTAAAATTCCAAATGTAGATAGTACCGACAGCTGAAACGCCACATTAAAAATTATAAGCGGATTAAAAAGCAAAATAATACTAACTGCCGTGCCCAAATTGTTTTCGCTTTTGCTTTGGCGATTTAAAAGCAAGGCAAGGGAAATTAGAATATATGTTATACCCGCCCTTAGCATTGACATTGTAAACCCGCAAACTGCAAAAATAGCAATAACCGTTATAAAAATTATAAATGCTTTTAAATAGCGGTTGTAAAATAACTTGTTTAGAAAATATGTTAAAAATGAAACAATAACGGCAAGATGCATTCCCGATACAACCATTACATGCGCCACACCCGCTGCCTTTACATTATTATAAAAGGTATCACTAAAATAGCTTTTATCCCCTGTTAAAAGTGCCAGCATTGTGGCTGCCTCTTCACGACCAAAGCCGTCGAAAATTGCGGTTTTGATATATGATTTAACCCTTGAAATACCGCTTAATATAAAATCGTTATCAGAGGTTAAAACAATTTTACTTAAATCGCCCTTAAGAAATACGCCCTCAGAGTAATAATTCAGTTGTATTTTATTACTGAATTTTTTAAGCTCAACTACGCCTTTAAAAGACTGCCCTTCTGAAATTTTGGGACCTTTATAATAAAGTAAAACCCTCTCATTTGCTTTCAAATACTCGCACCTTTTAACCTCGGCTGTAATAGCCATACTACCACCAACCGATGACTCTTCAACACATATAAATTCACCGCTTGCAGTCACACCGTCAAGCTTTTCGAAACGGTCAATCTCACTCATCTTAAAGGATGTCGACAAAACGGTCAAAAGCAATAAAACGCCACAAAAAATAAAAACTCCGCCTTGTTTTTTGTAAATTAAAATAAACATTAAAATTATACACGAAGCAGAAAATACAATTGCAGTAAAAAATGAAAAATAAACAAGTAAAACTGCAACAGTTGACATTATCGCCAAAAGCAGCATTGGGCGCTTTAATAAATAATTTATGACATATTCACCTCGATACCCGTTTACAAAACGAAAATTTTATTGTATAATAATCTCGCAAGGAGGATTTTTCCTATGAACAAGCTTAATTCTATTAAAATTTCAATAATACTGACAACTATAGCATTAGTAGTGCTTATCGGCTTTGCGATAATGCTCCCTTGGCTTGTAACCTGGTATGTGCAAATTTCGGGCCGTAACGAAACACTTGCCACAACCATAATGGCAACCTGTTACCCCTGTGCACCGTTTACCGCTGTTATTTTGCTTTCGCTTCGCAAAATTCTTAAAAATATCCGAGATAATAGCTTTAACAAAGAAAAAGACACAAAGCTTTTAAAATACATGTCAATTTGCTGTCTTATAATTTCAGTGATAACCTTGATTTCGGGTAAGCATTACCTTCCGTTTTTTATTGTTGCGGCAACATTTTTGTTTTTGGCAATTATAATTTTTGCCTTTAAAAGCATTACGGACGAGCTGTTTGCCGACAAATAACGACATAATTCGACATTATTAGGTTTAATTATAAAATAGGCCCTGCAATTATGCAAGTTCTATTTAAAATTTTGATTTATTTTTATTGACAATGAAAAGTAATTGTGGTATGATTTATTTTAAGATATAATATTTAATAC
>CAMFSU010000046.1 GCA_945983355.1 uncultured Clostridia bacterium
ACAAAGGCGGATTTTACCCCGCCTTTGTATTAAAATTTGTAATTACTTTAAAATAATTTCTGATTTGCCATCGTTCTTTTGATAGAGACGGATGTAATCAATTTCATAGTTAAGCTTGGTCGGATCAATATTACCGGAACCGGTATATTCATAAGCACCGCCCTTGGTGTACATGTGGTTATTAAGACAAATAGATAAGTATTGATTAAATATACCGTCTGAATCGGTATTCATATCAGAAAGGTCGAAATTATCCATTTCGCTTCTATTGGCAGTATAATAAAGTTCACCGTCAACCTTGAATGTCATTGTATCTTCTGTCCATTCGAAAACAATTGTGTGCCAATCAGTTTTTTGTGAATCAGTGTTAAATACTTTATCACGGTCACTTTCGCTGATGTTATAACCGTTTCCATTTTCTTCTGGTGTACCACAGCTGCACTCTATCGGTTTTTCATCTGCATTCAACAGTTTATTTCCTTCGGCGTCATTGTACCACTTATGAATACAAGCAACCATTTGGTTATTGTTGTTTGTAAAACCGTCCCAATTCAAATCCGACTCACCGTTGCCAAACACCTCAAAAATATCAACTTCAGTGCTGTATGGCGATAATTTTTCATAACCAAACGCATTACGCGAACTAAGCCAAAGTGATGGGAATGCACCTGCATAGAATGGAATCTTGGCACACATTTCAAGACGACCGTATTTAAAGCTCATTGAGCTTAATGTATCAAGACCGTAGTTAACACTGTAAATTGTCTTTTCATTTGCGTTTTTAGTACCGGTATCTTTACATTGAAGTGTTAATTTGTTGTCCGAAACAGTTGAATTATCAGCATATTGAAGCGTTGTGCCTAAGCTCATTGCAGTATTTTGAGACCATACTGAATAATCAAGCTTATCACCATTAAATTCTTGTGACCAAACTAATGATTCTTCAGGTTTTTCAAGATACATTGTTTTCTTGACTTCAATAAGGTCAATAATGTTTAAACCGTCAATGCCGTTAATATCGCAAATGTCATTTTTACCTTCGACTAAAATTGTTTGTCTAACGGCCGAAAGAATTTCAGCTTTTGAATAAAGGTTGCTGCAAACAACGGCATCCTTAGAAACGCTTATATCAAAATTAAATATCTTAGCTTCATCATTGGTTGCAATGGTTTCACCATTACAAGCGATAAACTTAACACCGCGATTAGCATAACCTAAAACTGTATTAGAATTATTTTGATTAATGTTAACATTATCAACATTGATGTTTACAAAGTTAACATAATTAAGTATGTCGTTAACATCATCGGTTGTAACATGCACAGCACCAGAAACAGCACCGACATAGGCATTGCCCGATGTGCTAATATTTACATTTTCAACCTTAAGGTTTTTAATAACCGCTTTTGAAGAAACAAACGGAATTAAACCATAAGCATAGGTACCATTATTGGTAATTTCATCATCATAATATAAACCACTTACAGTATAACCTGCACCGTCTAAAACGCCTGCAAACGAACCATCAGTATAAGTGAAGCCGTCAAGGAGGGCTTTTTGGCTTGCCCACGAGTACGGATTTTCGTCTTGCCAATTGTCATAAACTCTTGAAATTACAATATCATTGGTAAGCTCATAGTATTTACCATGAGTTAGATTGCGGTCATAAGAACTTGCCAAAAGATAAAGCTGACTTGCATTTGAAATTAAGTATGGTTCTTCAGAAGTACCCCTGCCGCCTGCAAATGCACCGGCTGCTCTACCATCCCAAAGGGTTGCTTTTTCTTCGGGTGAGTAATGAACAGGATAACCGTTTTCAACAGTTTTCCAAACTTGGTTAAAGTTAAAGTCGGTTAATGTGTCCTTAGCAGTATCACCTGTGATTTCAGCTGGTGAAACCTTTTTCAAACCATCGGTTGAATTATCATAACCTTCATTTAAGGTGTAAACATTTTTAAAGATGGTTTCCTCCTTGAAACTATCCTTAATATTAACCAATGGGTTAAGGTCGTCACAATAGCTGTTTTCAAAAACAAAGTTGTTACCGGTGTCACTACCATCCAAATAACCTACAAAAGCTGCAGTATTGGAGCTTGTGGCCGCAGTTACGGTAAGATTTGTGTTTGTAACACGGCAGTCGATAATATTAAACGGTTGCGAATAAACATAACCAATAAGACCACCTGTACCATTAGCGGCTTTAGCGCTAAAGTTTTCTACCGAACAACCTTTAAGAATAACCGGCTTTGTACGCTCTTTTGCCTTTGCAAGACCAATGAAAGCACCGGCACCATATGTTGCAAAGCTATTACCGCCTTTTATGTGCAAATCATGAATTTCAGCAAGCTGTGTTGCAACAGGAATAAGACCTGTGGCACCTGCACTGGCACTGCTGTAAAGGTTGTAAATAGTGTGACCATTACCATAAATAACGCCGTTAAAGCCAACATTATCATAATTTGCATTTGTAAACCAGTTGTTAACTGAGTTTGTGTACCATTTCTTATAAGCAAGGTTAATGTCGGCAACAATTTCAAAATATTTTTGTTCTGTTGCGGCTGTGTAAAGGTTTGCGTTTGAATTTTCGGCCACCATTTTATAAAGCTGGTCGCCGTTTGCAATTTGGAAAGGACTTGCTTTAGTACCGTTACCACCCGCATATTCAATAGTGGCAGTATCGGCAACCTTGCCGCCCCAAAATTCGATAGAAGCATCATTTTTAAACACAGGATAACTGTTTGCAACTGTTTCCCATGTGAAGTAATAGTCAAGTCCGGGCATATTTACCTTTGCATTTTCGCCCTTCATTTCTTCTTCCGATAAAATTGTCACGCCTGTGTCTTTAGGAGAATCCGCAGGGTCCTTAACAGTGGCATAAAAATTACCGGAAGCTTGTAAGCTGCGTGATGTCATAACCGGAACATTAGAAGTGGTGAAAGAACTACCTATAGTTTGAGCACCGCCCCAATAGTCGCCGAAAAATGCACCAACCTTGTTTAAGCCATGAATATCGCCTAAAACAGCAGAATTAGTGATATTAACATCAACACTGCCTCTACCAACTATACCGCCAACACCAACACCATAAGGTGCCTCTAAATAACAGGTTTCATCGATATAAATTCTATCGAAATTAGCCCATGCACTTGTTTGTCCAACAACAAATGAAATACCTTCATCGTTTGAGGCATCACTTGCAATTTCCTGACAAGTATTGTAAATATAAGCATTGGTCATTTTAAAGTTGCCTATATTTGCATCACCCACGAATGAGAAAAGACCAAATCTTTTTTGAGCACCATTAAAATACAAACCGTCAATTGTATGGCCGTTACCATCAAAATTGCCTTCAAAACGAATTGCGCCATAAGCCCAATTCCTTGCGTCCATTGTCCAATTTGGGTCTGATGTATCGTTAAGATACATATCATTCATAAGTTTATAATTAAATATACCGTCAATATCAGTAGACACGATATAAGCTAATTGTTGCGGAGTTTCGATAAGATATGGATGTTCTTTTGAACCGTCACCCTTAAAGTCTTCCAAGCTGTTAACTTTTAAACCATCCCAAACATAAGCGGGGGCATTATAATAGACAAGGGCAGGATAGTCATTTTTAACTGTCTTCCAATATCTGCCAAAATAAAGTGTGGGCATATATGTTTTTGCATTTTCGCCCTTCATTTGTTCATCTTCAAGATAAATTATAACATCCTTATACTTATCAGCCAAATCATCATAATATTCGGGTCTTTCGGCTGAAGTATATACATTAGTAAATACCTTACTTTTATGTATTGTATCGTAATGATATACGCCTGTATAATCACCGCCATCTTTAGCGTTTGTTACAGGGTGAGTTGAACTGTCAGTATAGCAATTTGTTATTTCGTGACCTGAATTAGATGTGTTACCAATAAATGCGCAAGAACGGTCTACAGAATCAGGGTTTGCAACTGTCATTGTAACGCGTGTTACAGCACAGTTGGTAACGGTGATTTTACCCTCATTATAACCACCGCCAACAATTGCACCACAACGCCAAGAACCTGTTCCCTCAGAAGCAACATAGCAGTTGTCAACACTACAATATGAAACTGTAGCGGTTGAGCGGTTGTTTGTACCGCCGTTTACAACACCGATAATAACACCGGGGCCACCGTTACCGCCTGTTCTTACATAAGAATTCTTAACATTTAAATTTTTAACAACAGCGCTGTCTACAACATTAGGAAGTAAACCGCCGTATGTACCCTCTTTACAATAAAGGCCATGAATTGTATGACCGCCACCATCAATTACACCGCAAAAACCTGTATTTGCTGTATAAAGATAACCGGGGTCCCAAGCGTTAAAGCCCTTAGAATTCCAAGAATCAACAGTGGGCTCTTTTACATCACCAAGTGTTACTTTATTAAGATAAATATCTTTTGTAATTTTAAAATGCTTTGGTTCAGTAAAAGTACTGTCACCTGTAGAGGCAGTATTTTCCTTGA
Source organism: uncultured Clostridia bacterium (assembly GCA_945983355.1). Taxonomy (GTDB): domain Bacteria; phylum Bacillota; class Clostridia; order Oscillospirales; family Acutalibacteraceae; genus UBA737. Next base: position 4,500 of record CAMFSU010000046.1, read on the forward strand.
CCATTTTTAAAAGCTGCGCACCGTTTTCAATTAAATATGGATTTTCTTTAGAGCCGTCACCGTTACCAGCATAATTTTCAGCGGTTGTACCATCCCAAATTTCAACAGTGTTGGGAATATGTACAGGATATCCATTTTCAACCACTTCCCAATCAAATCCAAAAGAAAGACCGGGCATGTTCGTCTTTGCTGCTTCGCCCTGCATTTGTTCGGGTTCAAGTGCGACAGTACCATAAGTGTCAGCAACACGGGCATAGTTGTTCCAAGAATTAACTAATGCCTTATAGCTAAGTTTAAGACCTTCGGAAGAAGAAAAAGAACCAGTTATAGTAACTGAATCGCTACTCCAATATGCGCCCGCAAAAGCAGCAACCTGTGTGCTACCCGAGATAGTGGCTAAAACTGCACAATCTCTAATAATAACAGGTGTTTTACCATTACCAAAACCTGATATACCCGCAACGCCCTTGGCACTTGGTGCAGACAGTGTACAAGTTTCATCGATATAAATTTTTTCAAAAGTTGTTGCACCGGAGGTTTGACCGGCCAAAATACCTACACCATTACTGCCACCATTTGTTACCGATGCATTTGTTATTTTAAGGTTTTTAATAGTTGTTGGTATAGTTCCATCATTGCTAAGGCCAACATAAGAGAATAAACCAAATTTGTCTTTTGTTCTATTATCATACAAGCCATCTATGGTATGGCCATCACCGTCGAAATTACCGCTAAAGCGCACATCTCCCCATACCCATGAGTTTAAATTTGCACTTTCTTTCCAATTTGCATCAGTTGTATCATTAAGTCTGATATCTTTAACCAGCTTAAAATAAAAATCTGTTGTACCTGCGATTTCACTTCTTTTAAGGGTAACAATATCATTACTTACAACAAATGCTAATTGAGAGCCGTTTTCAATTTGATATGGGTCGGACGCAGTACCGGTACCCTTAAATCCGGTAAAGCCGGTAACCTCAACAGACTTATCCCAAACCTCAATAACTTCATCACGGAAAGTGGGATAATCATTATTTACAGTTTGCCAAACCCAAACAAAGTCAAATCCTGTGAAATTTGTCTTTGCTGCTTCGCCCTGCATATTAGCCGCTTCATACACAGTAACGCCTGCTGTGGTGTTGCCGTCGGGTATAGCAGCATTTGTATATACATTTGTGCATTTTGCTTTTGAAATATTTGAATTTGTCGGGAAATAATCAACAGAATAGCAGTTATTAAATGTAAGTGTACCACTAGTACTATATGAATTTCCTGTGAAAGCACCGGGAGTACCTCTGTCTACCCAGTTGCTTAAACTGATATTTGATGCATAGCAGTTTGTGAAGGTGATTGTGCAGTCTAAAGTATCACCAATAAAGCCTGCCGCATATTCTAAATTATTACCGTCACCAATAATAGCATTTGTTACAGAGCAATTTGTAATTTTTGCCGGGGTTGCTGTTGTATGCCAATAAGCTCTGCCGGCGATTGCACCGCCGTAACCACCGCCACCATGGATATATACATTATCAAAAGAAAGGTTTTTGATAACTGCAGTAGTATCAATAGCTGGGAAAAGACCCATTGAAATTTTATCAGTGCTGGTAGCATACAAGCCATAAATTGTATGGCCGTCACCATCAAGTGAGCCAACAAAAGCATTTGCTTTACTTGCGGCGGCAATAATATCACCATAAGACAAAAGCCAATTTAACTTGTTCTTAAGTTCTTTAACATGCTTTCCGTCACTTACATCATTAATGTAAATATCTTCAGTAATTTTAAAATATTTACCCATTGATGCCTCACGAGTATGATACTCGACAACCATTTTATAAAGTTGGTCTGCATTTTCAATAAGATACGGTGCCTCTGCCGTTCCGTAACCGCCTGCAAAACCGGCTGCAGCATTACCGCTCCATTTAACAATTTCATCAGCCGAAACCTGTAATGTTAACGGGCTGAAAACGAACTGAGAAAATAGAACCGAAAAAATTAATATAACTGCAACTATGCAATTTAATAACTTTCTGTTTTTCATTTTCTTCTCTCCTTTTTATAAATATTTTTTCATTATTTGCTCACCTAATAATAAACAGTGTTTTTATTATTAGGTCAACACCCTCTGCCCTTTGCAGAGCAGAGGGAATTAACCAATAGCTATGCTTTATTTTTTCTTGCGTTTAACAATTAAAATTATTACAAATGCTATTACACCAAGCGCTAATAATGAACCTGCAACAATAGCAACTATAAGAACAACATTGATTGAATCTTCAGCTGTATCGTTGGTGTCAACCTTATTGTCAGGTTTTTGCTCAACCGGCTTGTCATTTTCATTGTCGTCGGGTTCAACTTCAATGTTTTCGTTGTTATTAGCATCGTTTTCGGGCTTGCTAATATCAACAATTGTGCCTTGACCAACATCGTATAACAAGAAATCGTCAAAGTATACGCTGTTGTTACCGCTTGTTCTAATGGCAATCCACTTAGACCTTGCAACAAAGGTATATGTTGTTTCAACCCATTCACCATCAGTTAAGTTGGTGATGCTTGCCATTTTTTCAACACCATTGTCAGCCGAGTATACATCAGGCCAATCAAGGTGAACTAACGAGGTATTTACAGAAGCTTTTGCTTGGTCGGTTGTTGTATAGAAAGTAATTGTGTACTTTCTGCCAACAACAAGCTCATCTGCATACATAAGTAAGAAATCAAGGTCTTCATTTGAATTACCAAGTCTGTGCATTGACTTAGCGCCACCATGAACATATTTAGCGGTGTAATTCGATGATGTCTGACGATAATATTCATAATCTTCGTGGTAATCATAAATCGAATCTTCATAAGCTTCAAAGTCTTGTGCGAAACCGCTAAGTACCCATTTTGCATACAAAATTGTATCAAAGGTTGGGAAATAATCATAAGTAAACGGTACGTCTAATTCGGGATATGCATACCAGCCTGCAAATACATAACCTTCGCGTTGCAATGCGGGTAATTCAAGCTTTGAATATGCCTTGCCAACCTTAGGTTCAACAATTAAATCGCAATTTGTTTCAAAGTTAACAACTATATCAAACGGTTTCATATAGTTGTTGTAAGCGTCTTTTGCGAAGCCCTTAAGACCTGGTGTATGCAAATCAGCACCTACAACCCAAATGTTTTCAAAGTCAAGCGCTGTCATATTTTCTTTTGCGGCTGCGCCTGTCATTTTGTCAATAAACAAACGAATAACACCGGTTGTATCTTGTGCAGATGAAGAATAAACATTTTCATACTTAAAGTTTTCGTATGAAACATTAGAAACAATAGCATATTTAGCATCAGCTACATAACAATTCTTAACAAAAACTTCATCATAAGTTTTGTTCATCTTTGAATAGCCGAAAAGGCCATACGCTGTACCTGCAACCTTACCTGTGAAGAATGAATCTTCAATATAGATAGGTCTTGTAGCAGTGCCGATAAAACCACCACAGGATGTACCTTCAAGGTAAACTGAAGTATCAGCAAAACATTCACGAATAACAGGATAGTTTTCACTACCAACTTTATCAGCATTATATTGTCTTACAAAGCCGGCAAAAGCACCTATCTTAGCGTCGCTTGCTGTAAATGTCATGCTTGAATTAACAATACCTAACTTTTCAATTACAGCGCCTTCACCAATAGCTGCAAACAAACCTGAATAATAATGTGTACCGGTGTAATTAGCCCTGGTTTTATTTAAGTAAAGACCGGAAATAGTGTGATAACCACCATTAAGGTTACCGTAAAACGCTTGGTCCCAATAACCTGTAAACCATTCATGTGCTGTGTCTTTCCAGTTAGCTTTTGTTGTATCGTTAACAATAATATCAGCAGTAATTACATAATATTTACCTGCAGTTTTGCCATTTAAAGCGTCTTGTGCAAGCAATGCCAATTGACCTGCTGTGTTAATTTGATAAGGGTCATTCTTGCTGCCGTTACCACCTGCAAAATAACGTGCAAGCTTACCTGACCAAGCTTCACCCGGAAGCTTGTTGTCATACATCCAAATACCTGCATTTTCTTTGATTGACGGATAATCGTTTGCAACCACTGCCCAGTCATTTTCAAAGTCAAAACCTACAAAGTTTTTCTTTGCATTGTCACCCTTCATCTGTGCTTCAGTAAGGTAAGTAATATCACCATAAGTGTCGCAAGCGGGTTTTGCAGCTGATGTATAAACATTGGTATAAGTATGACGCTCATGTATTGTGTCATACTGTGTTTTATCTACAGTATCTGATACAGGATGAACAGAACTGTCAGAATAACAATTAGTAACTTCATGATTTGTATATGTTGTGCTACCAATGAATGCACCGGTTCTATTAACAGTGCTCGGGTTAATTGTGGTCATTTGCATGTTTGTTACACCACAGTTAGAAACAACAACTTTACCTTCGTTATAACCGCCACCAACAACAGCGCTTATGCGCCAAATTTGGTTATGGTCAGCAACGATAGCAGAGTTATTAACTTTGCAGTATGTAACATTAGCGGTTGACCTATTATTGCCGGCACCGCTTACAAGACCAATAATACCGCCGGCGGCAGCACCTGTTGGGTTGCCGTTTGCCCTGATAAATGAATTTTTAAGGTTTAAGTTATAAACATTTGTCGAGTCGGCAGCAACAGGAATAAGACCGGCAAAGTTGCCTTCTCTGTAATAAAGACCATAAATTGTATGGCCGCCACCATCAACATCGCCACAGAAACCTTTAGCTCTTGAATTGTAAAGTTCTGAATGCCAAGAAATATGGCCGGCTTCATCCCACGCTAATGTTGTTGGGTTAACCAAATCAGCTTCTTTTACATCGTTCAAATAAATATCATTAGTAATTTTAAAATATGTAGGAGCTTCAATTACGCCATCATTATATGTGGCAGTAAAGTCCATAATCATTTTATAAAGCTGTGCACCATTTGAAACTAAATATGGTTCAGCAGCAGTACCCTTACCACCTGCAAATTCTGTGGCTTTTGTGCCATCCCAAACAAAATCGGGTCTTGGGGGTTTTGCGGGTTTTTCTCTAAGATAAATAGCAGGGTATGCGCCGTCTACTGTCTTCCAAACATAGTTGAAATCGAGACCTGACATATTAGTTTTTGCTGCTTCGCCCTTCATTTGAGCATCACTAAGGTAAGTAATGTCACTATAGGTGTCGCAGGCAGGTTTTGCGGCTGAAGTATATATATTGGTATATACCTTGTTGCCATGAATAACATCATACAAATCTTTTGTGGTTGAATTTGTTACAGGATGTGTTGAAGCATCGGTATAACAGTTAATTACTTCATGACCTGAATATGTATTTGTGTTGCCTATAAATGCACAAGACCTGCCAGGTGTTTGTGTATTTGCAACCGTCATTCTAACGCGTGTTACCGCACAATCATTAACAGTAATTTTACCTTCACCGTTACCACCGCCAACGATTGCGCCGCAACGCCAAGAACCTGTACCTTCAGATGCAACATAGCAGTTGTCAACTGTACAATATGAAACTGTAGCAGTTGTGCGGTTGTTTGCCTTACCGTTTACAACGCCGATGATAACACCGGGGCCACCGTTACCGCCTATTCTTACATAAGAATTCTTAACGTTTAAGTTTGTTACAACAACACTGTCTGCAACGTTAGGAAGTAAGCCGCCGTATGTACCCTCTTTACAATAAAGACCATAAACTGTATATCCGGCACCATCAATTACACCGCAGAAGCCGGTGGATTCTTTGTAAAGATAACCTGGGTCCCAAGCTTTAAAGCCCTTAGCGTTCCAAGAATCAACAGTGGGCGCTACCATATCCTCGTCTTTAACATCGTTGATATGAATATCGTTTTGTAATTTAAAATAGGTAGGAGTTGCAAATGCAGAATCATTTGATACTGCAGTGTATTCCTTAACCATCTTAAATAACTGCGAAGCATTTGCAATTAAGAAAGGACTTTCAACAGTACCCAAACCGCCTGCAAAGCTTTCAGCGGCTGTGCCATCCCAAAACTTATCATTAACAGGGGGAGGTGTGACTGATGATTCTCTTACATTAATAACAGGATAACCATTTTCAACAGTTTCCCAAACAGTGTCAAAATCAAGGCCCGGCATATTGGTTTTTGCTGCTTCGCCCTTCATTTTGTCAGCAGTTAAAACAGTTACACCGTTTGCGGTGTTTGTGTTAGTCTTTAATGTATATACATTACTATATGTAATATAATTAGTAAATTTATTAAAGTGGGTACTATTAGTTGTATCGGTTACAGGGAACACAGTATCATCTGTAAAACAATTTGTAACTGTATGATTTTTACTCTGTTCGCCGGTATAACCCAATATACCAGATTGAATATTTACGTAAGTGGCATGACTTGTAATTATCACAGCATTGGTTACCGAACAATCTGAAATTGCAACCTTCTTTGTTGAACCTTCGCATCCGCCAACTATACCGCCAATACGAACCTTATCGCCGCCGTCAATATATACATTGTCGACCATACACTTGGATACCGAAACTTCAGTATCGGCACCATAGGTTTGACCTATGATACCACCTGCGCCGCCTCTACCCTTAATATAAGCATTCTTAATATTTAAGTTGTAAACTTTTGCGCCAACAGTGCTCGTGATAAGACCCGAATATGTACCACCATTACAGTAAAGACCATATACAGTAAATCCGCCACCGTCAACTTCGCCGCAGAAACCACTTGATTGAGTGGTGTCTGAAAGCCAAGCGTTAAAGCCCTTGGCATCCCACGCAGAAGTTGATGGATTTACTAAATCCTCTGCCTTAACATCATTTAAATAAATATCCTTAATGATTTTGTAATACTTATATGCTTCGGTTGAGGCCGCACCATTTGCATTAGCAGCATTTTCAGCAACCATTTTATAAAGCTGGTCACCGTTTTCAATTTGGTATGGATTTCCCTTTGAACCGTCACCGTCTGCATATTGTATAGCAGCAGTATCAGCCGGTTTGCCGCCCCAAATTTCAATTCCTTCGGTTTCTTCCTCTTTAATCATGGTAATAAGCATTGGGTAATCGTTTTCAACAACCCGCCAAACATTATCAAAATCAAGGTCCGGCATATTGGTTTTTGCTGCTTCACCCTTCATTTGGTCAGCAGTGATAAAGGTTACATTTCTGTCGAACCATTCACCTGGTTCCTTAACTATTGCATAGGTGTTTTCAACAGTAGGTGTGCGAGAAGCAATTACAGGCACATCACATGCTGTGAAGCAGTTTTTAATGGTTTGCGTGCCACCCCAAAATGTACCAAAAAAGGCACCGACATGGCTCTTACCAACATATTTACCAAATACAGCAGAGTTGGTAATATTAACATTTTTGTCACTTCTTGCAATAATACCTGCTACACCCTTTACATTTGGTGCATTTATTTCGCAAGATGCATCAATGTAAATTCTATCAAAATCAGCTTTTGCTGAAGCTTGCGCTGCAACAATTGCTTGACCTTCTTCGCTTGTTGTGTTTTCAACATATGCGTTTGTAAACCTAATGTTAGCTATAACTGAATCGCCTATGTACGAAAACAAACCAAATCTTTTTTGTGAGCCCTTGAAATAAAGACCGTCAATGGTATGACCATCGCCATTGAAATTACCCACAAAGCGAACATCGCCCCATACCCAGTTGCGTGCGCTTTCTTTCCAATTTGCGTTTGATGTATCATTAAGTCTGATGTCTTTAACAAGCTTATAGTATAAGCCATCGGTAAGGTCGGTAGATACTACGTATGCTAACTGAGCACCGTTTTCAATTTCATAAGGTGAATCTACAGTACCATTACCTTTGAATTCTTCAAAACCTTGTGCTTTGCTACCATCCCATACATCAGGATTGGCAGCGTTGACAACGATACATGTTGAAAAAACTGAAAGTATCATTACCAAGCACACCATTATAGAAACGGACTTGTTGAAAATTGTATGAAGATTGAATTTTTTAAATATATCCATTTTCTACTCCTTTCATTTATTACTGATAAATTTTACCTTATTTTAACTTGTTATTAAGTTTTGTAATATCAGCATTAAGTTCGTTTTGATATTTTGAAATTTCAGTTACAACCTGTGATGGGTCAGCATAACCAGGCGCCTGAACGTATTGAGCTTCAGGAGTTTTATCTTTACCGGTAACACCTGTAACGCCCGAACCACAGCAGAAGTAGAAGTTCTTGTTTTTAGTGTTTGTTGATGTAAGCTTAAAGAAGAAGTTTTCAGCTTCCTTAGAAATGAAAGCAGAAGTAGTGTCATAGTTATTAACATCAAGATAATAACGTAAGAAAATACCAGCGGCAACAGGGTTTTCAGCGCCCTTGCATATACCCCAACCACGAACAAGACCGGTAGGTTTATATTGCTTGCCATTGTAAGTAGGAAGATATGTAAAACCAATATCGCTTGCTTTCATGGTTCTTAAATAACCTGTCTTTTTAAGGCCGAAAGAGTGTAAAATTGCAACGCCAACTTTACCGGATGGGAATTGATTAAGTGCAGTGTAAATTGAAAGTGTGCCAAGCCAACCTTCTTTAACACCGTTTGAAGCCCAACGCATAATATCTTGGGTTGTGGTGTCGGTTGTGCCGTTATAGAACTTACCGTTTTTGTAACCGATAACGCTTGCACCGGCGCCGTGGATTAAGCCCTCAAGGTGAATTGCACCACCAATATAGTCAGAGCCCAAGCCCGCAACCTGTTGCATACATTTCTTCATTGTATCAAAGTTCCACTTGCCTGCTTCATAATATTCTTCAGGTGTGGTCCAACCATTGTCACGGAAAATTTTCTTGTTATAAAATACCATGTCTTCATCTTTCCAAATGTTACCAATGGTATCTACAAGATATGTCTTGCCATTAACAGTTGCAAGATCAATAAGAGCATCGTCCCAAATATCTTCTTTCAAATTAAGCTTTGCAGCATCAATTGGTTGAAGAGCATCAATACAGTATGGGAATGTGTATGTAGAGAAGTAAACGTCAGGTGATTTACCAGAAGCAATTCTACCAATAACAGTGTTTGTATAGGTTTCTTCCGTCATTAAGTCAACCTTTACTTTAATGCCATACTTCTTTTGGAATGCTTCAACTACAGGACCATCTTCATAAAGGGCAGGGTTACGCCAAGTAGCATAAACAACTGTTTTGCCTCTATAATCGGCAGGGTTTACATTGTCATTGATAACGGCTTCAACCTTAGAGGCAGGAACTTTGCCGCTTGAAGTACCGCTATTAGTGTTTGATTGCACATCGCTTTGTGTTGAAGAAACTACACTTTCATCTTCGTAAACGATTTCAATCTCTTCACCGCCGCAACCTGCACAGCATAATGCCATGCACAATGCCATTAACAATGAAAATATTCTAATTAAATTCTTTTTCATAATTATTCTCCTAAATAATCATTTATTATTAATCGGCAAGCCAAATTCCGCCTGTACCCGATTTTTGATACAATCTAACATAATCGATATAATATTCAATTGGTAATGTTGAAAAATCGCTTGGGATATTGCTGGGTTCAAGGTGATTATTCAAACGAATGAAGACAGGGTTTAAGAAGTCTGTCATATCGTTAAAGCCGTCAAGCTGTTCGCTTTCCTTCCAATTGTAGTGAAGAAGTTCCTCACCATTTACATATATTGTTATATCGGTTGGTGTCCAGTCAAATGCGATTGTTTGATAAACGTAAGACTGACTTACATCAAGATACAAATCGCTGCTTGGAAGCTTAGTAACCGCACCCAACGATGAATGCATGTTTGAAATACCTTCAATACCGGTAACATCTGTGGTGTCATAGAACCATTTATGGAAGTTTGGTTGAAGCTTTGTATATTCAACAATATCAAATTCAGCCGAGAAGTTAGCCGGATAAATATCACCATTGTTAAACAAGTTGCTTACAACGGCTTCAGAGTTTGTGCCGCAAGCACCTGAAAGCCAAAGTGAAGGCCATGCGCCAGCTCCAAAAGGAATCCTTGCTTTCATCTCCAAGTATCCGTACTGGAAGTTCACGTACTTTTTACTTTCAACAGTGTAAGGAGCCACTGCCTGAACTTGGTTGTTATCAGGGTCAAACTCGCGATAAGCGGTTAATTTCAAAAGACCATCAGAAACATTTACTGCTTTTGAATCGCGTGACAACTTAAATGAACTTTCAGCAGAAATACTGCTTGAAAATCCCCACTTAGAAGCATCTAAAGCGTTTCCGTCGAATTCGTCGCCCCAAACAAAGGTGTATGTACCACTTGGGCGCTTAACACTTGATGAAAATGTGTATGTACCTGTAAGAGTGTTAAGCTCGTCTGCTTTGTATGGTTGTGCAATAAACCACGAAACTGCTTTAACAACACCATTAAAGTTTCCGCTTTCGAAGAAGACCTTTTCACCTGCAACAGTTACAGCATATTTGTTTTCGGCAAGAGCGGATTTTTTTCTGTTGGTATCGCCCAACAAGATTTCCTTACCCTTTGCGGATACGTCATCATCACTAATGCCGATTTTAATATTGTTCTTAGAAAAATAGCTTGAAAGCTTTTCAGCCGCTTGTCTAAGTTGCTCGTTTCCTTTTGGATAAATGATTGTGTAATCATCAGTCAGTTTAAAAGCAACTGCGCTAACGGTGTATTCAGGAGCAATTACCTCTTGCTGTACACCCTCCTTTTCGGCAAGCTCTCTGTCAGAAATGTATGCATCCTGAACGATATCATCGTTGCTGTCATCAGATGAAACATTATCCGACACATTGTTTGAAGGGCGTTTTATAACAACAACCTTCTTTTTTGTTTTACAACCTCCCATTGCAAAACACATTGCCAGAACCAATAGCAAACATATTATTTTTTTTGCACTGCTCATATCATCTTTCCTTTCAGTTGATTTTGAGTTTAAAGAACAACATCGCATACTTTAAAAATCCCTTACGACATTCTTCAAAAGTGAATTCCCCCCATCTATAAAAAGGCAGAAAATCACTATATTAGTTCTCAGGATAATTATATATCATCACATTATATAAATAAATGTGAAATACAATTGCAAAAGTTAGAAAAACAATTTAAAATGCAATTTTCGAATAAATAACAAGAAAAATGTGCCAAAATACAAATTTGCACTATAAAATAAAAGCTTTAACTAAAAAAAATAGTAAAAAGTATATAAAATATGCTACTTATGTATAAAAAAAGTACAAAAAAAGCCAAACCGTTTTTTGATTATAGTTTTAAATAAAATTGCAAAAACTTTGCAAAAAAATTTAAATGTCTTAAATTGTCTTGTTTTCTAATTTTTGGAAAAACACAAGTATTAAAAACACCTTCTCAATACTTTTTGCTTTGTTTCAATATATTAAACTTGACCATTTAATCGAAAACGCGCTTCAATAATAAAAATGCATTAAACTACCGCTCATTTATAAGAAAAACCGCCCTGTCAGAGCGGTTTTTTGCTTTTTATATTATTCTGTTTTTAATTGATTTTTCTAACCTTTTTTGTTGAAATTTTTTTAATTATTTACAATGTTAAACGTTAATCAAAAGCTCGCAAAAATCAACCCATAATAAAATCGCTTAATTACAATATAATTTCATTGCAAAATATTTTATAAATGCTTTGCAAAAGCATTTACAATTTAACTACTTTGTGCTAAAATAACTACAAAATCATAAAATAAAGGAAGTTTCGAATGAATATTGTAGTTGCACAATCAGGTGGTCCTACCTGCGCTATTAACGCCTCCCTTTTAGGTGTTTTCCGACATGCCACAAAATATGATGAAATCCAAACCGTTTATGGTTCGGTAAATGGTATTGAAGGTTTAATTTTAGATAATTTAGTTAACCTTTGTGACGTCATTTCGGATGATGAAGATGTCGAACTTATACGCCAAACCCCTTCAACCGTGCTTGGCTCGTGCAGATATAAGCTTCCTGATTTTAGAGCGGATTCAACGGTTTATGAAACCATTACAGCAAACCTTAAAAAATATGATATTGGTGCGTTTTTTTATATCGGCGGTAACGATTCTATGGACACTGTTATGAAGCTTGACGATTATTTCAAAGCAAATAACATTGACATAAAAGCAATTGGTATTCCCAAAACAATTGATAATGACTTACCTCTTACCGACCATACCCCCGGTTTTGGCTCGGCTGCTAAATATGTTGCTACCACCATGCAAGAAATTATACGCGACAGCAGTGTTTATTCAAGCAAGTCGGTAACTATTGTTGAAATTATGGGCCGTGACACCGGTTGGCTTACAGCTTCATCAGCAGTTTTACGCAAAAATGGTGAAATTGCGCCACACCTTATATATCTGCCCGAAGCACCCTTTTCAAAAAACAAGTTTTTAAATGATGTGCGTGAAGCACAACAGCAATATCACGCTGTTATTGTTGCCGTTTCAGAAGGTGTTTCACTTGACGCAGGGGATTTTCAGTCCGGTAAAGTTGATAATTTTGGTCATAAATATTTATCGGGTGTTGGCAAAGCGCTTGAAAAAATTGTGTCAGAAGAAATTGGCTGTAAAGTGCGTTCAATTGAACTTAATGTTATGCAGCGTTGCTCTTCACACTTAAGCTCTAAGCGTGATATCACCGAAGCCGAGCGTATCGGTGGTGCCGCTGTTAAAGCCGCTCTAAATGGTTATTCAGGCAGAATGATGATATATAAACGCGTAAAAAACCACCCATACAACATTCGTATCGAACATGTCGATGTTCGAGATGTTGCAAACAAGGTGAAATACTTCCCACGTGAATGGATAAACGAAACTGAAAATAATGTAACCGAAGAAGCAATTGAATATTGTATGCCACTAATTCAGGGTGAGCAAAACTTTATTATGCATAACGGTCTACCCAAGCATTATATTTTACGCTTTGAACTTTCACACAAAAAACGCGAAGGTAAAATTCAATAACACAAAACAAAAAAGTCCTCGTGCAGAGGACTTTTTTGTTTTTAGGCATTATAATCACAAATTGCTTGGTTAACTTTTTCTCTAACTTTAAGTAAATAGTCAAGATATAAACTCAGGGTTCGAATCCCCTAAATTTAATATAAAATTAAAACCCATCCGCTTGGATGGGTTTTTGCTGGTGATCCATCGGGGATAAACCCGCCTGCGCGTGTTTCATGCTCGGCGACCCACGGGCTTTGCCCTTCGGTACCCGCCTTCACACTTCGTCGCTAAAAACAGTTCACCGAACTGTTTTCTTTACGCTCCTCACCCTCTCAGGGTTCGAATCCCCTAAGCTTTCGAAAAAAATAAAACCCATCCGTTTGGATGGGTTTTTGCTGGTGATCCATCGGGGATAAACCCGCCTGCGCGTGTTTCATGCTCGGCGACCCACGGGCTTTGCCCTTCGGTACCCGCCTTCACACTTCGT
>CAMFSU010000047.1 GCA_945983355.1 uncultured Clostridia bacterium
TCACAGGTATAGCAATGCCATGATAAAAAGTCAAGCGGAACATCACGTTTTTTCATTTCACGAAGAAATTCTTCGCCCCACGCCCATTGACCGCCAAGCGCAGGACCACCTATTTTAAGTTCAGGGAAGCAACCCTTCAAATGCTTTGCAGCAACCTCAAACAAATCAAAAAATTGTGCCTTTGTGCCACCCCAGTTGCGCTTATTTGGAGAATCATCGCCGTCCAAATCGGGTTCGTTCCAAATTTCCCAATATTTAAGACCGTAATGAAAGCCATTTGCCCAACCATAGTTATAATGCTTAATAATATGCTCGCAAATAATAGCCCACTTCTTAAAATCCTTAGGCGGTAAGGTGCCGTACTTTCTGGGCCAATGCTCTATTTTACTGCCAAGTCTGTAAAAGGTTTCTGCACCCGCAAAATCGATAACCCTTAAATACTCATCAGTACAAACAAAATCGTAGGAATTTTCATCATACGGGTCAGCGTCAAAATTTGGAAAAATAGCATGAACGTCTACTGTATGCTCACCGCCATAGGTGTTGAAATGCGCCGCATCATGATTTCGAGCGTAAGGAATACCCGCCGCACGGAAATGGTCCATATTTGTTATTCTCATATCAGCGTTAAACTTATACACGGGGCCGTTATTTACAGCATGCATAGGTCTCATTGTTCCAATATTCTTACCTAAATCAACCGTAATTTTTTTCATAATGTTTTCCACCTTGCTTATAGATTTTTATTGTAAAATAAGTTTAAGCCAGCTTTTAACCGCTGAAAGCCAATCGTTAACACGCGCTGCACCGTCACTAAGGTTTGAATTCGTGTCAGAATCGGCAGTTGAAAGACCGTGCTGACCGTAAGGATAAATTCTCATTTCAAACGGAATTTTATGCTCTGACAACGCTTTTGCATATTCAAGACTGTTTCTTACGGGAACGCAATCATCCTCTGCGGTATGCCAGATAAACGTGGGAGGTGTGTCACCGCTAACAAGCTTTTCACACGAAAACTTCTCTACTTCTTCTGCATCAGGTTCATGCCCCAATAAATTTTTAATGCTCCAAGCATGAGTAAAAGACATATCAGCGCTTATTACGGGATAACAAAGTATTGAAGCGTTTACACCCTTGCTTTCAGGAAAAACATCGCGAACTTCAGGGCAGTTGTACGCATTTGAATAATGAGCTGCGAGGTGTCCACCGGCCGAGAAGCCAATAATCACAATACGGCTTGTATCACAATTCCATTTATCAGCATTTTGATAAATTAGCTCTACAACAGCTGCCACTTCCCTAATTTGTGTGGGGAAACGATTTGGCTCAACCGAGTACCAAATCGTAAATGTATTATATCCTTCAGATAAAAAATTTACTGCAACCGGCTCTGCTTCACGCTCCGAGCAAAAGCCATAACCACCGCCGGGACATATTATAATACACGGACGCTTGTCGTTTTCGCGATTCATCTCTGTCATATTATATCTAAGATTAATTTCAAGTAAAGGGTCTCTTCCTTCTTCACCCAAAAGCGGAAAATAATCTTTAAGATGTAAAATTTCGTTTTTCATTTAATCACCTTTAATATTCTAAATCACATTGTAATTTATCAATTAAAATTTCATACTGCCCGTTAAGCACAGTTGTTTTAAAGTTCAAATCAACATAGGTGAAATCCTCTTGAGTTAATGTAAACTCAACAGTTTTCTTTTCGCCCGCCTTTAGATAAACCTTAGCGAAGTTTCTAAGACGTTTTACAAATGGTGTAACGGGCGCATATAGCGCCTTTACGAATAAAAGCACACTTTCAAAAATGTCATAATTGCCTGTATTTTCAACATCAACCTTAACCTTAACGTCACCGTTCTCTAACTTTTCGACAGTTAAATTTGAATAATCAAGTGTTGTGTAAGAAAGACCGTAACCAAACGGATACCAAGCATTAGGAGAAGATAAAACATAATCTCTACCGGGTTTTTCAACACTTCCATGTTGCCTGTAAAGCGTGCCTCTTGCACTTGGCTTATAGTTATAATAACAAGGAATATGACCTACGCTCTTCGGGAAAGAAACCGAAAGCTTTGCTGATGGTGATTTATCACCAAAAATAAGATTTGCAAAGGCATTACCGCTTTGCTCGCCACCACCGAACGAAAACATAAAAGCATTAACCCTGTTTATATCTTGTTCTAGTGTATAAGGTCTGCCGGCATAAAGCACCAAAATCGTAGGTTTATTAAGCTTTGTAATTTCATCAAAAAGTCGTCTTTGTGAGGGAGGCAAATCAAGGGTATGCATATCATAACCCTCGCCACAGGTGATTTCCTTATTCTTTTCGGCAGCACCTGCAACACCGCCACCGACTGCCGCTTGGTCGCCAAGCACCAAGAAAACAACGTCAGCTTGCTTTGCCGTTTCTACTGCTTCGTTAATCTCTTCTTCAGTATAAGAAATTGGTTTGCAACCCTTGGCATATAAAACGCGGTCTTCGCCCAAACGATTAACCATTCCATTGTAAAAATCGACACAATTTTCAGTAAGGTCAATATAGTCACCGGGCGAGCTCTCTTTACCGTTATTACCAATAACCGCAACCTTGCCTATTTTCTTTTCATCCAAAGGCAAAATGCCGTCGTTTTCGAGAAGTAAAATTGATTCTTCGTCAAGGCGTAACGCTAAATCTACCGCCTTTTTAGAATGCATTTGCTTTATTCTTTCTGGGTCAGTATAGGGGTTTTCGAAAAGACCTAATTTAAGTTTAAGTACAAGTATATTTAAAACTGCTTCATCAATGAGTTTTTCATCGATTTCGCCGCTCAAAACTGCTTCTTTAAATTTTTCACCATATCCAAACAGATACGGTGCTTCTATATCAACACCTGCGTTTATTGCAAGTTTACCAGCTTCTAAATCATCACTTGCAACCTTTTGAAAGGTATGTAACATTTGAACAGCACCATAGTCGGAAACTACAACACCGTCAAAACCAAGTTCTTCCCTTAAAAGTGAACGCAAATATTTAACCGAGCCGTGAACTGGCTCGCCGTCAATTTCGTTATATGCAGGCATAATAGACATAACACCTGCATCAATAAGCTTTTTAAAGGGCTCAAGAGTTACTTCGCGCATTTCGCGTTCGCCCATATGTGCAGGCGCCAAATTTATACCGCCTTCAGGTACGCCGTAAGCAATAAAATGCTTTGCACAAGCAGCAACATCATGCTTCTGTATACCCTTAACATACTGTGCGCCCATTTCGCCAACGAGATAAGGGTCCTCGCCATAGCTTTCCTGTAAACGTCCCCAACGTGGGTCACGCGGAATATCAACACAAGGCGCATAAACCTGTCTGATGCCCTTCGCCCTTGCCTCGTTACCGATAATATCTGCCATTTCTAAAATAGCTTCACGGTCAAAAGAACAACCGAGACCTGCACATTGCGGAAAAACGGTTGCGTCCTTATCCTGCACACCGTGAAGTGTTTCGGTTGCAGGCATTAAAGGGATACCAAGCTTTGTTTTATTAAGGCAATAATCCTGTAATTCGTTTAAATTCTTTTCTTCTGTTGGATTATGGAAGGTGCCAGCCCTTAGCTCTATTTGGCCTTTTTCTAAAAATTCGGCATAGGCCTTATTTAGATTTCCATATATACTCATTTGCAAAATTTTATCATCAATAGTCATTTTAGATAAAATCTCTTTTGCTCTGTCAATATGTTTAGAATATATTTTTTCGCTCATATTCTACACCTTCCATTTATCCGAATCAGTTTTGTATTATACCATTTTTAATTACATTTACAATTTCAAAATCAGTGTTAACAATAACCAAATCGGCATTATAGCCCAATTTGATTTCTCCAATATTTTTTGCATTTATATGCTTTGCAGGAGCTAATGACAGCATTTTAGATGCTGTTACAATATCAATACCGTAATCCTTGCAAAGTACTCTAAGGCATCTATCCATTGTGGCAATGCTTCCTGCATAGGATGACATATCAGGTAATTTAGCAACAGTATCGTCAACGATTACGTCAGTACCGTTTTTTAAACTGCCAAGCTTACCGCCTTGCATATCCGTACACGAAATTCTCATACCGTCGGTTATTGCCGAAACCTTATCAGCGCCCTTTATTTTGAGCGCCAATCTTAATATGTCTCGCGGGATATGTCTGCCGTCACATATAAGCTCAACCGTTACGTTATCGTTTAAATATGCTGCTTCAACAACACCGGCAAGAACCTTTTGTCCTTCTTTACGGTAGGTGGTGACGGCATTATAAAAATGGGTTACGTGTGAAAATCCGTTATCAATTCCCTCTTGTGCCTCTTCACTTGTAGCAACGGAATGGGCAATTGAACAAACAATACCATTTTCAAGGCATTTTCTTGCAAACATATCACTGCCTTGAAGCTCGGGTGCAGCATCCCAACGAATAATACCACCATCAGCAACCTTTAAAAGTCTATCCATTTCGGATTCATCCGGAAGTCTTAAAAGTCCTCTCGGTTGTGCACCACTGCTTTTAGCATTTGCACCTGAAAAATACGGTCCCTCTAAATGTACACCGGGGGTTAATGCTGAATATTCACTTTTATTTTTAAATTCTTTGAAAGCGTTTAAAAAATCATTCAAATCGCTTTCGGTTGCTGACATGGCCGTCGGCAAAAGGGTTGTTGTGCCACACTTTAAATGTGCTTTAACAACTGTTTCGAAGGCTTCAGGGGTAGCATCCATAAAGTCTGCTCCCCCGCCACCGTGAACATGAATATCAACAAAACCAGCTAAAAGATAATTGCCTTTAGCATCAATTTCTTTTTCCGCTTTGCCGTCATAACCAATAGAAGTTATTTTTCCGTCTTCTATTAAAACATTGGTAAGTCTTACCTCATTCGGTAAAACCACATTTGCGTTTTTAATAAGTAATGTTTTCATTATTTGTTATAAACTCTAATTTCAGGAATAGGACACTTTGTAGCTTCTGTAAGTGTATAAATGGTTGCATCCTTATGATTTCTAAAGAGTGAGCAAGGAACTTTTGCAGTGATTTCGCCGTGTAAAATCTTTCTAAGCGCACCTGCATTCCAGTCTCTTGGCATAATCATAATAACCTTTTTAGCCATCATCATTTCCTTCATACCAACGGTAATGCAATATTCAGGAATAGCGTTAAGGTCAGCACCACAGTTCATATATGCGTTAATTGTTCTTGTTTCGCGACTGATTTTAAGAACACGTGTGGGTCTGTTTGCGAATTCTTCATTATCGCAAATTTCATCAGCTTCGGGTGGTTCATTAAATGCATAGTGACCGTTGATACCAACACCGCCGAATACCATATCCAATTTGCCGTATTTTTCAATGATTTCCATAACCTTTTCGGGATGCTCGGGGTCGGGGAAAATTCTATTTTCAGGTAATACGTTAAGTTCTTCATCTACCACGTTATAGAAAATTCTATCCATACCGCCACGGAAAGAAAGCGCATCAGTCTTATCAAGATATGTTTTATCATCCTTTAAATACTCATCCATATTAATAAATACGCAATTCTTTAAAGAAATTCTGTACTTATTAACAAGTTCAGCTAGTCTGAAGTATGGACCCAAAGGACCATAAGGCACTACCATAACGGTAGGCTCGCCCTTTTTATTATTTTCAGCAATAACTGTAAGTACCTCGATAGCAACCTTCCAGTAGATATCTACCTCAGCAATAGACACGTCAAGCTTAATAGTAGAACCTTTACCTAAATCTTCGGGTTTAATTAAATTATAATGTTCCATTTTTAATTTCTCCTTTATATGTTTTTTAATATTTCATTATTGAGTTTTTGCCTAAACTCAAATAATTCCTGATTTGTAGGTGAATACTTATAATTTACCTTGCCTATGGTTTTTTCAATAAACTGTAGTACAGCTTCCCTGCCGATTAAGCTTTCTAAGAGCTGTAATGCGCCGTAATCGTTAATTGCTTCGTAAAACACCTTCATTCTAAGTGAAGGTAATGCCTCACCCGTTATATCAGGATAAACAACATACGAAGAACCTGCTAACTGCTTATATCCACAAGGATTAATCATAGGATTAAACAAACCACGGCTTAAAGCACCATAGTAATAGTTATATCCCCAATGCAAAAATCCCTTGGCACCGCCAACATACATTTGCAAACCGATTACTCTGTTTCTTGCCGAAGGAACAGATATAGTACGATTTGAAACATTGTACGCAAGTTCAGCATTAGTGTAATAAACCCAATAATCATCGCAATTTTCTACAAAATCATCAATTTCAGATGATATAACTACTACAACGGGGCGGTCGGTATAACCTTTTTTATAAAAATCAAAATCCGAAAGTGCATCACTGCAAATATATTCTTTAAGTTCGTCAGCAACCACGCTTAATGCATTTTCATAATAAGAAATTTGCTTTATTGGTGGCTCGTCTGAAATGTGGAACATAATTTGCTTTTCAAGGTTCATTTCCTTTAAAAACACTTTAAGAGCCCTTAAATAGCACTTTAAAAATGTCGCATATTCGTCACTTTTTGAATCGGTTTCCCAACCGAAAATTCGTTTATACTCGCCATCAACGGTTGCCATTATTTTTGGTGCGTTCTGAGCGCCCCATTGTGTAAACAAATGGTTGTGCTCAAAACTTTCAATACCACATTCTCGGCAAAGCTCTATGTACTTTTTCATAAGTGAAAAATCGAATGAGTATTTTCCATCATTAACTTCCACTTTTACAAGCTGAGCAGTTTTTCTTTCACCACCTTGCGGAGTATCAAGCGGAGGTGTAAATGCCGGAAGCATTATCATATTCATACCGGTTTTTGCCGCCAAAGTAATGTATGAACGCATTATTTCAAAGAATCTATCCGAAAAAATTTCTACACCGTATATATCAGCAAGACAATCGCAATGAAACCACGCAGTATAAGTTAAGGTTTGTTTTGGTAGTCTTGCATCAATAACTTCTAAATCAAGTTTTTCTTCGGCGATACATTCCTGAGTGCCGGAATCACAAAATAAAATCTTTATAAAATGCTTTCCTGCAGTAATTTCTTCGCCGTTTTCGTTTATAGTAAACCACAAGCCCTGATACGAATCAATTACAGATTCAAGTAAATATTTTTGATTTTGTTCAGTCCATATTGGTAACCAAGATAGACCGTCATCTAAAATTTCGGTATTAGTTTTGCGCGCAAACAACACATCGGGATAAAGTCCTGCGGTTTTTCTTTCAAAATAATCGTCCGAATCAATATAATCAGCCCTTGTTACAGGTACATAACCTTCTAAATACTGCGAAATAAGGTTTATATCCAAATCGGTTTCTACACGTACATATATACGGGCAATATCATTAAAACCTTCTTCATTTTTAAAAGCGACCTGAAACGAAAAAGCTTCATTTCTAAGCAAAGATGCAGTTTTTAAACTTTCGCCCTTAACTTCATCGGGGAAAATCTTCCCTAATGAAGAAATAAGTTTGGTTTCTAATTTCATAAATACAATTCCTCTTTTAAACCACTTTTATTGAAAGCTTATTTTCAGTAAGACAGTTTTCACCAACATAGATTTCGAACTCGCCTTTTTCCACCAAATATTCACCGTTTTCATTATAAAAACCTAAATCATTATAAGAAAGTTGGAAATTAACATTGGTAGTTTGATTTTGCTTTATAAGTTCCTTTTTATATCCTTTCAGTTCGCGCATAGGACGCATTAGAGATGCGACCTTATCACGAATATAAAGCTGAACAGTTTCCTTACCGTCATAATCACCTATATTGGTCACACTGATAGAAACATCAAACTTAGCGCCTTGCTTTAAATCTTCAAGTGTAATCTCTTGCTTGTCGACCACTAAATTACTGTATTCGAATTTAGTATACGAAAGACCAAAACCGAAAGGATAAAGCGGTGTTGCAATACTATCTGTATAATTATCTTGCGGGTGGTCACCGTAATAACCGTTAACGGGGTGACTGCTTGCCGTAATATTATAATAAAGCGGAATATGTGTTGCTTTTCGTGGGAATGTTACAGGTGTTTTACCGCTTGGAACAACATCACCAAAAAGTATGTCACAAGCAGCATTTGCAGTTTCGCTGCCCGAATGCCAAGCATAAAGCACAGCGTCAAGATTCTCAACAACGCCTTCAAGCGCCATTGGTCTGCCGCAAAAGAATACACCGACAACCTTTTTACCGGTAGAACGCATTCTATTTATAAGGTCGATTTGTGAAGCATATAAAGATATGTCAGAAACCGAATGATGCTCTCCTGTAGTCCAATGACTTTCACCTAATGCCAAAACAATGACATCTGCATCGGTTGACAGATATTCAGAATTATCAAATAACCCGTTTGTATTATGAACGATAAGCTTTCCGCCTGACTTTGCAGCGCTCATGGCCTCACATATTGTAGGGGTGTCTTTCTCGCTGCCGTCAAGTGACCAAGTACCGAGAAGCGAGCGCCTTTCGCTTACAAAAGGACCGAACAAGGCAATATTTGCATCCTTTTTAAGCGGTAGCACGCCGTCATTCTTAAGAAGCACCATAGATTCCGCCGCTAATTCACGTGCATCGGCTAAATGCATTTCTTTGTCATAATCATGTTTCTCACCATAAGGTCGCTGGAAAAGTCCCATAGCAAGCTTAACGCAAAGCATTCTTTCTACCGCAAGGTTAATTGTCTCTTCAGATACTTGACCCTCATTAACAAGTGCTTCAAGATTTTCAATATAACACTTATCACACATATCAAGGTCAAGCCCTGCTTTTATAGAATTTTTAGCGCAATCTTTACGGTCTTCGGCAAAGCCCATTGCCTCTTGTTGTTCTACTGCACCCCAGTCGGATACAACAAAGCCTTCAAAACCAAGCTGACCGCGCAAAATATCGTTAAGATATTTTTTACTGCCTGAAACGGGTATGCCGTTTATATCGTTAAATGAAGACATAACGGTACCTACTCCGCAGTCAACTGCAGCACGAAATGCCGGTAAAACATAGTTTTGAAGGGTTGCGTCAGAAATCTCTGTACGGAAATAATCCTTGCCGCCTTCGCTAAAGCCATAGCCAAGATAATGCTTTGCACAAGCAACCAAACTGGTTTTGTCAGTCAAATCATCACCTTGAAAGCCCTTGACACATGCCTTTGCCATTTGTGCTCCGACATAAGGGTCTTCGCCCGGGCCTTCAACAATTCGGCCCCAACGTGGGTCGTGACATATATCAAGCATGGGTGAAAATGTCCAACGGATACCGTCAGCCGTTGCTTCCTCTGCAATGTTGCGATAACACTTTTCGATAAGGGAGTCATTAAAGGCAGAGGCAGACGCCAAAGGCAAGGGATAAACCGTTCTATGACCGTGAATAACATCACGGCCGTAAATCATAGGAATACCCATTCGGCTTTCTTCTACCGCGATTTTTTGCAGTTCGTTATATAAATCAACATTAACATGACCTTGTGGGTCGTTACCTGCAGTTGCGGAAGAAGCCAAAATAATTGAACCAACTTCCCCGTTTCTAATCATACTATGAAGATTTTTAATGTCATTCATATAAGGGGTAATTGTAATTTGATTAAGCTGACCTATTTTTTCCTTTAGGGTCATTTTGCTAATAATTTTTTGAGCTTCTTTTTGGTATTCTTTATACATATAAACCTCACTATTAATATGTTTTAATAATTAAAGTTGTGTTATAAACTCTTCCCCGTCTTCTGAGTTTTGGTATAATTTAATATAATCGATATGATATTCAACAGGCATTGGGTCATCGTCTGTAAGCTCTGCACCATCGGGCTTCCAAGACCTACCCGGAGAAAACAATTCGTTATTGATTAAAATATAGCAAAAGTCGTGAAATCCTTCCATTCCGGGTAAGCCCTCGCTAAAGTCAAAGCTTCCATCAATTGCAAATTTAGCAAATTCCTCACCGTCAACGTCAAACGCGATATATTCCCTGTTCCATTCAAGCCCATAAGTGTGATATTCATTATTTAAATTTTCAGGATTTTCAAATATATATCCTCTGTTTAAACAGCCTTCACCGCCAGGAAGCATTGCGTGTTGTCCGTCTTTCCATTTATGTAAATTAGCAACAACAGCATTTGTGCTTGAGAAAACCTCAAAAATATCTATTTCGCAAAACCAGTCGGCTTTCTTAAGCTCTTTTTTGGATGACATCCAAAAAGATGGCCAGGTACCGTGTCTGTAGGGTATTTTTGCCCTCATTTCAAGATAACCAT
Source organism: uncultured Clostridia bacterium (assembly GCA_945983355.1). Classification (GTDB taxonomy): domain Bacteria; phylum Bacillota; class Clostridia; order Oscillospirales; family Acutalibacteraceae; genus UBA737. The sequence continues at coordinate 10,281 of CAMFSU010000047.1, forward strand.
ATTTAAAACACATAGTATTTTTGGTTGAAAGCGATTCGGGAACACAATAGGTTTTATCCGCTAATTTGCTTTTATTAGAAAGTAAAACCAAATTGTTATCTTTAATAAAAACGTGTTCCTCGCCGTTATCATACTCTAAATCAGGTGAATGCATTCCATGAACAAAACACCATTTTTCTTTGTTTAATTCAGGTTCAGTAAAATCATCCAACCACACCAATTTGCGATTATTAATTCCCATGATTCCCCCCAAAAAACAAATTAAATAATTAAAAATATAATACATTGCTTCAAGCAAAGTTTTTACAACTTTGCTTGAAGCAAGATATTACCCTATCCCTGCCCCGTAAGGAGCAGGGATAGTAGTTTTAAGACAACTTAGTCAAAAGTATTACTCAGCAATATCGATACTCTCACCAGTCTTTTGATAAAGTCTGATGTAATCAACGCTCATTTCAGGCAATGCATCATCATAAGTTAATATATATTCTCCATATTCTTCTGTATCAGAATAAGCCATATTAGAAATACGGAAATAATAATATTGGTTAAATACGTCTGCAAACGGATAAGTCCTAGTATAGTTCGCTCCGGGATATGATATTCCTTCAACTGCACTAATATTTATTGTTTCATAGCAGTAGTCGTCAACATAAAATTTAAGTTCTGTTTCAGTCCATTCAAAGCCGTAGGTGTGATATTCTGTCTTATTGAAGTCAGCAGAGTATTCATAAAATTCAACGTAATCTTCTCCGAGCTGAGCTTGACGCTCACCATCTAACCACGAGTGAACATTTGGTCTCAAAGAAGAACCTTCAGGCATAGCTTCAAAGATATCAATTTCACCGCGGTAGTTGGTTTCTCCACCTAATCCTGAAAGCCAGAATGCTGCCCATTGGCCCTTTGAAAGATTAATCTTAGCACGCATTTCAAGATAACCGCGCTTAAATGACATCTTATCCAAAGTGCCCAATTCATAAGGAACTTTATAATCCACGCCATTAACCTTTGTCATGTTAAGGTTAATCTTACCGTCTTTAATGAATATATTTTGCTCATCGAATGATTGATAAGCTTTTAAATCGCTGCTATAAAGACGTGAAACCTTGTCACTTAACTCAGTACCGTTAAATTCTTCGTTCCACACGAGTGTTCTGTCGCCCTTTGTCTTAACGATTTTATCCAAACCCAAAAGGCCTTCACGACAAATGACTAAATCATTGTTATTAACCAATCCGTCATCACTTAAATCATAAAGCCAGGTTTGAATTTCATCAGCTATAGCATTACGCATCAGCTTCAAATCAAGAAGGTCAACAACATTGGATGTACCATCGCCGTTTACGTCGCCTTCGATATTGCGAACGGGCGCATCAATCATCTTAACATTTGAAACAGTAACATTTGAATTATCAACAAAGATATATAAAGTATCGCCCTTAACGGCATTTTCTTTAATAACATTAGGTTTAACAAATATTGACACTGTACCGTTAGCATTTATATTTCTTTGCCAAATAATATTTTTAGCCACGCCAAAGCCAGATGCAGATGCGGTAGCAATACCTACTGCAACTGTGTTGCCGTTGGTGTTTATATCAAAGTTAATCGCATACGCATTAGCATTTGTTACCTTTGTGCCAAGATTTGCGGCATAGATACCATTTCCAACATCCGATAAAGAAGCGTTGGCAACATTCATATCTGTTACAGCTTCTGTCCAACCTGCATAAAGTACATATACAGTACCAACCTTAGTTGTATCAGCATTAAAGGCAGCTGTGCAGTCTTTGTTGGTATACCAACCGGTAAATATATAATCTTTACGTTCGGGGTCACCGGGGAGAAGAATTGCAGAATCCTTATCTGCTATATAAGGTTTGGTAAAGTGATTACCATAAGCATTAAAACCAATTGCATTTCCTTCACAAGGTGTGATTACAAAATCATCGAAATAGAATTCATTATTCCAAACATCGACGTCACGGTTTGTTATATAGAAAACAGGTCTGTTTACACCGCCATTATCTGGGTCTACAAAGCTTTCCATTGTGAAGTAAGTGTAAAATTCAGTCCAATTTTCTGTAAGACTTGCAAGATTACCTGTGCTTTCAACGCAAGTGATACCTTTAGAATCAGTATACTGATGGTCATCACATGAATTCTTAGCATAAGAATAACCGTTATAAATTGCATAGTCAATAACACAATTTTTATTTGCTTTTGCTTTAAAGGTAATTAAATAGGTTTTACCGGGCTCTAATGGGCCGTTATCGCTCCAGCCATAGTTTTGCTTACTGTTATCAACAAGAGTAAAGCCAAAAGACGAAAGATTTAAATTTCCTGATGTAGTACCCTTAAGATATTTGTTTGTATCCTCAGTAACTACCGACCAGAAACTGTCAGTATTTGATGAACCATTGATATAATTACTGAAATCTAAGTTTAAAACGGGTTCTTCACCCTCTTCCCATTTTGCATAAGCAACGGTAATATCGCCAATCTTTGTGGTTTCTGTATCTAAAGCAACTGTGCAGTCTACATCAGTATACCAACCCCTAAATGCGTAACCGGTACGCTTTGGATTATTAGGTAAAGTGATGTCTTGACCTATTTCACCAACACAGGGCTGTGAATACTTACCGTCATATAAATGAAAACTTAGATAACCTTCACAAGGTGTGATTTCAAAATCATCAAAATAGAATTCATTATCCCAAATTGCATCGTCACGGTTTGTTATATAGAAAACAGGTCTGTTTACACCGCCATTATCTGGGTCTACAAATTCATCTGCTGTGAAATAAGCGGTAAATGTAGTCCATTCGCCTGTAAGACTTGCAAGGTTACCTGTTTTTTCATAGATATAATAGCCATTTGAACCAAGATATTTATGCTTATCACTCGAATTTTTGGCATAAGAATAACCGTTATATACTGCATAGTCAATAATACAATTATTCTTTGCCTTCGCATTAAAGGTAACCATATAGGTTGTACCGGGCACTAATGGACCGTTAACGCCCCAGGTATAATTTGTCACACTATTATCCACAAGAGTAAAGCCAAAGCCATAAGCTTGAGTTGAAGCACTTGTGGTACCTTTGAGATAGTTATTATTACCCTCTGAGCCTACTGTCCAGTTAGTACTAGTATTTGATGAGTTGTTGATATAATTACTAAAATTCAAGCTTAAAATGGGTTGTTCTGCCTCTACCCATTTTGCATAAGCAACGGTAATATCGCCAATCTTTGTGGTTTCTGTATCTAAAGCAACAGTACAATCTTCATCAGTATACCAACCGTCAAACTTATAACCGTCACGCTTTGGTTCAGTTGCGGGTACGGTGATTGCAGCGCCGATTTCACCAACGCAGGGCTGTGAATAGTGGTTGTCATATTCTTTAAAGGATACTGCATCAACAGGTGTCATTACAACATCATCAAAATAGATTTTGTTGCCAAAAACACTTGTGTTTGGCTGAATTTGGAAAATAGGTCTGTTTGTACCTTGACTGTTATTATTTGGATAAGATTCTGCAGTAAAGTACATTGAGTAATTCTGCCATTCGGTTGTTAAATCTGCAATTCTGCTGCCCGAAGCATCGTATACACCGTCTACTAAGTGATCAGAACGATTATTGAGAGCATAACTATAACCATTATATATGGCATAATTCATTGAAGCGGACTCTTCTGCTTTTGCTTTAAAGTCGAGTTTATAAACAGTGCCGGGTTCCATAACACCGCTTTCGCCCCAGCCATAATAACCAGTAATGGTACCATTACCCTTTGCGTAATTTGGTGCGATTGTGAAAGCAAAATCCTGTGCATTTGTAACAGTTGAAAAATCACCCTGTAAGTACTTGTTACCATCTACTTCATCAGTTAATACTGTCCAGTTAGTACTTGTATTTGTATAACCGTTGACATAATTGCTAAAATTATTTTTTAACACAGCCTCATTTTTCTTAGGGAATGATTTTAAGGTTGGCAAAGTGTTGGTTGCTTTATCAGCCCAATTAGTAGAAGAACCAACATTTGCATAGAAAGTATCAAGATTATCAGTTATAAATGTTGTTTCATCTGCTACTTTTATAATGTTCGAATTTGCAAGTGCTGCCTCTGCACCTATAGAATAGCAGTTAGTTGTATTAAATACAGGTGACAGGTTTTCCTGAAGATTACCGGTAGCATTACCAGAGGCAATGTAAACCGCACCGCCGGATGTCATAGATACTACTGAAACAGGGTTCATCGCACCAAATGTAAGCACGTTGGTTAAGGTTGCTGTTTTGCCCCAACCTATAGCTCCGAATATTGCACCGGCATAACCTACGCAACGACTTGTTGCATAGTAATTTCTAAAGCTAGCAGTTACGTTTTTAACAACGGCATCTTTTACGGTCAAATTACCTGTTGAGTAACCGATAATACCGCCAACGCCAACCGGTTTACCTGTAGTGGAAAGGTTAGGTCTTGCTATATCAAAGTGAACATTTTCTACCTGAACATTTTCAAATGTAGTTGCTACATCACCATGAACATTACCTACCAAAGCGCCATATCCGTGATACTCAGCATTCTTATCTCCGGTTACATTGCTCTTAATATAAACATCTTTAAGTTTAACATTTTTAAAGGTTGCACCGTAAACATAAGGGAATAAGCCCCATCCGCAGTATATTCTTTTATAGCCGGTTCCTGATGCGTTCATTGTACCGGTACCGGTATAATCAATATAAAGACCCGAAATGGTATAACCCGCACCGTCAAAATTACCACGGAACAGGAATTCACCCATTTCGCGACCGTTCATTGTATCGGAAACTGCTGCTCCGTTTGCATCGGTTCCCTTAATCCAGTTTTGAAGTCCTGATTCTTCATACCAATTTTTATTGGTGCTGTCGTTAATTACAATATCGTTACCGAGCTTATAATATTTTCCGGCACCGTTTGCATCACCTCTTGCAAGGTGACGAAGCTGAGCTGCTGTTGTAATAATATAAGGGTCATCAACAGTACCGGTTCCTGAGGTGTATCCGGTAGTGCCTGTATTTGAATACCAATAGGTTATTCCATATTCAAGATAACGATAACCTGTATCTTCCGTTCCAGCAGCGGATAAGGTCAATGTGCCTAAAGAAGTAAAAGTTGAAAATACTAAAACAAAGCACAAAATAAGTGAAATGCTTTTTTTGATTGTTTTCATAATCAATCCTCCAATTAATATTTTTTATTTGCCAAGGAAAAAATTTTTGTCTTTTTTATACCATAAAGACAATTATCCTGTAATACCCACCCTATCAATAGAGCGAACAAATTTTCTTTGGAAAATTGCGTATAATACAAGCGGGATAGCAACGTAAATAACGCAAGCCGCACAAACGTAAGCGGGATATTCAGGTTTTCCAAGGAACATACCAAGCATTTGTAAATATGTCGGTAATGCCGCCATTACTGATGCCAACGGACGTCCGTCAGACATAAAGCAAAGGTCGGCAATGTAGTTTTCGTTCCAATGCCAAATAAATGACAGCACCGAAACAGTTAAAATTACAACGCCCGATGAAGGTAATGCAATTTTGAAATATGTCTTAAGCGGACCTGCGCCATCAACAAATGCAGCTTCTTCAAGTTCCTTAGGTAAGCCTTCATAGAACTGACGGTAAATAAATATTATCATACCGCCACGAACACCCACACCAAACAGTGATGGCAAATAATACACAAACGGTGTATCAAAAATACCAAGGTTTCTATAAGTTACTGAAAGCGACAAGCTATACATTTGAATTGGTACTAAAAGCAGTAAAATCAGCAAAACGCTTTCAAACTTTTTAAGCTTGAAGTTATAACGTGCAAGACCGTAACCCGCAAAAGAGCACATAAATACTTCAATTGCAGCACTTACAATTTGAATTGAAAGTGTTTTAACAAATGCAGGGCCAAACTGTGCAATTTCCCATACTTCCTTGAATCTGTCCATTGTCCAATAAGCAGGAAGCCAAATTCTTGCAATGTTAAGGAAGTCATCCTGCGATTTTATAGAATTGCTTATCATATAAAAAAGCGGATACAAAATTACAAACCCAACTAATGACAAAAACAAGTATCTAAACACTGAAATTCCAAACGAGTATGATGCTTTTTTAACTGTGTGCTTATCTATTTTCTTGGGTAAGGTAAACTTTTTCATAGCATCACCCCCATTTCTTAAGGAATTTACTGAATATGAACATAACGGCGGCAATAACCAAGCCCACAATTACAAAATAGAACCATAGCACAGCCGAGCCAACGCCATATTCAATATTACCAAAGTAAGCATAACCCTGTTCCATTACCGGATTAGTATTGATAGTTACAACTTCAACCAAGGTGAAGATTACAACCAATAACATTGTACGAATCATCATAGGAAGGGTTATAAACCAAAACTGTTCCCACTTTGTTGCACCTTCAACATGTGCAACCTCGTAAAGTAAGTCGGGTATAGTTTGAAGACCTGCGATTATAAGCACTATTTGAATACCGCTTTGCCAAATAAGCAAAAAGATATTATCAAGTGCTATTGTTAAATATTTTAAAATTGATGATGGAAGATTTAATCCCTCAAGCACACTCGAAAAGTCAATCATACCAAACGAAACGCTGGCAGAAGTTGCAATTTCGGTAGAATCGCCTTGAGATGCTTCTAAGAACAAATTCAAAACAACGCCGCTCGCAATAATAACAGGTAAGAAGTAAAGCGAACGGTAAATCATTCTTCCCTTAAACTCGTTATTAAGCAAAATGCCCAAAATCAAGCTAAGTATAAGAATAAAAGGAACCTGAATAAAAATATTCTTAAGTCCTGCTCCAAGATTGTTGATATATTGGGGATTTTCATTCAAAATGAAATTATAGTTTTTTAAACCAACCCAATCCACAAGAACGCGACCCGGTTCAATACTAAGACTTGAGAAAGAATATATTGCTGATTGAATAATAGGTAAAATGAAGAACACTGCCACACCTATTAACCAAGGCAAAGTAAACAGGAAGCCATAGCGTGATTTTAAACTTTCAATACCTTTTATCTTTTTATTTTTCATTCTAATCACGCTCCTGTAATAAAGCTTTGAGCTTTAACTACGCCAAATTCTGATTCATAATCAGTATCACCGTAGTTAACAACTGCCCAAACGCCATTGTCAAACTCAGTTATTTTTACATACTCATTTACAATGGTATATTTGGAAATTTCGGCACCCTTAATACTGTTAAAATACTTAGAGGTTGCCTTAACATCGTTAACAAAAGCTTCCTTTTGGTTTTCGTAAACACTACCCCAAATAATTGTATGATTAGAGTTTCTAAGCTCGTTTTCATAGTTTGCAATAATTGTATATGATGGTGTAGTTCCCGATTCAATACAGCTAAGTAACGAATCCTTTGACTCAGCAGTGATATTAAGTGATATCGAGCTCATCGGCTTATAGCCCTTAAATACCATTTGATAGAAAGGAACCGAATAAGTCTGGAAATCAAACTTTGAAGAGGTTAATGGGCAATCGGTTAAAATATCTGAAACTGATGCCGCATAATCGTTAGCCGAAGCCGAAGAAATAGTAAGGTTTTTATTTTTAGCTGTTGCTAAAATTTCCTTAACATCAACTACCATATTCTTAACATTGCGGTATTTGTTATAGGTATAATCCGAATAAATTGTGCTTGCAAGTGAGTTGAAGGAAATACCAGCGTTTTCTACCTTTGAAAGCTTCTTAACACCCTTATTAGCAGCTTTTGATAATTCACTTCTTGCAAGGATATGGTAGCCATCAGTATAAGCAACGTGGCTAACCGTATTAAGCTGACCAAAGGTTAAGGACAACTTATTTGGTGCTTTAGCTGAATCACTGCCCTTTGTAAATCCCGCACCTGATTTTGCAAAGGAAATAATGTCAAAATCAAAGTATGAATTTACACCAAGCTTATTAAGATGGCTTACAAGCTTTTTATATCCGCCGAAGCCCCCAAGTTTAGAAGCAACGGTAAAGCCACCGCCAACTATGCCTTCATCAATACCGCTTTTGCCAAAGCCGACTAAATTTAACGAAAAGTCAGAGCCAATGCTCTTATTAATTTCATCGGTAATTTCAATTACCTGCTTTGTGGTTGTAAGCGGGAAAAGCTTTGTGGTAGGGATACCCAAGAAGAAATCAGGCTGAACAGTAGCACCGACAAACTTATAGTTAGCTATAGTTTCCTTTGCGTTGGATTTTGTAAGGCCGTGGGTTTTTTCAAGATATTCTCTATAAACCTTTGCCATACCTGTAAGGTTAGCATCTTCCTTCTTTAAAGCCTTATAATCAACCTGGAATACGCTTTCCACAACCGATTCATCAAAAAACTGAATGTAGTTAAGTGCAGTCCAACCAAAGCCATTAGGTGTTTTTTCCAAGCTATAGCCACGAAGTCTATAGAAAGGGTAAACACTTGAGAAGCCAACAGTTGATGAACCCATATTCCAACAAATTGAAGACTGTTCAGCGCCCGAAGAAATTATAGCAACCAAGCCACCTGTTTCTCTGGCCGAACCGAATACAGGCATTTTAACCTGCTGCTTTACAGCTTCATAATAATACTGATGTACCGAAAGGTCATCGCCGTAAACCTTCATTTTACCCTCAACGCCCATTGAACCGATGGTTGTAGGTTTGATGACCGCACCACTACCGTCGGGCATAAACATCCAATCAGTAGGATGATCATTTTCGACACCGCAGATAAAAGGTAAAACACTTACGCCCGTAATATAGTTAACACCGTCGTCCGACATTTTACGAGGGTCAACAATTGTGCTAAAGGTGTCACCGTTAAGCACATAGTCAACAGTCACGCTAAAGCTATTTTCATAAAAATCGTAAGTTACTGAAAGGCCGTTTTCAATCTCGTTAACCCAAACGTTACCGTTTTGAACGGCACCTTCGTACGAATATGCATATTTTTCAGCAAGCGTACTTGCTTCCTTATAATATACATAAACTGCACTTCTAATTGAATTTGTTAAAGTCATATCGGAATTTAGTGCTTTTTCAGGAATTTGACCCCAAATATTGCCTGTTTGCTTATCCATAAAGCTTACAAGCTTATTAGCGTCATCCCAAATAAGCTGCCAATATTCGTTTTCACAAACGACACCGCTGTCGTAATAGTTCGAGCTAAATGCATCCTCGTTATAGTAAGGCAAATAAATAGCACGACTTTTAGGGTTTGAAGCGCATCCCGCAAAGCAGGCGCAAATCACACAAAAAACTACAGCGATAGAAATTAAGCGAAATAATAATTTTTTCATAAATTTGCCCCTTTCCTTAACCGCTGATTAGTTCGTTTATTACGGTAAGAATCCAACCGTAAACTTGTTGTGAAAGCATAAATATAATAAAGATAATAAATACTACAACAAGCATTGCGCCTATTGTTAGAAGTGTTGTTCCGATAAATTTCAAAAGTGAATAATCGTGAACCTTCATAACACCTACAGCAATCATCAAAAATGTGTATACTGTGCAAATTGTCGAGAAGATTGTAACAAATACAAATTCATCAGGAACAAGTATGTTAGAAAGCACTACTCTTAATACAGTTGAGAAAATAATTGGCACCAAGCTATAACAGGTAATAACGTAAATTTCCTTCATTTTACCTATACCGCCAAGCAATACACATACAAGCCAGTTGGATATTACCCAAAGTGCAACCAAACCGATTGTACTTAAGAATACGAAGAACGAGTTATAGGTAGCAGCATCAAAGCTGTTATAAGCAAAGCCTGAAGCAACATCCGAAACAGCAGAAACCAAATAAAATAAAACAAGTAACACCGTTGCTATAACAACTGAACCCATTTTCTTTTCCTTTAAGGCTTCAAACGCTTCAAACGGATGGAAAATGCTCTTCTTTAAAAGAAGTACTTCCTGATTTTTAATTAAAACAATACCGTTTTTCTTTTTATAACGGCCAAATAAAATAGCAGCAACTATTAATACAATAAGTAAAATAGAGCCCGGTACAAAAAGTTTTGCTAAAATGTCACCACGTGAATTTTCGAAAGCATCGGCATAAACCTCGCGGTCGTTAGCAAGCCTTGCAAATTCTAAAGCGCCCTTATTATCGCCCTTTACAAATAATGCACGGGCAAGACCACTATAACCAAGCTGACTATTAGCATCTTGAGCTATAACCTGCTTCCATTCGGCTTCGGCGGCTTCATAATCGTCAGCTAAGGTTTTAACCTGTGCTGAACGAACCAATGCACCGTATTCAGTAATTGAGAAAACAGTAATGTTCTTTCTGCTGCTATCGGCAACAATTACATCGGTACCGTTAACTGCAATTGCATTTGCAATCGCGAAGGTGCCTTCTTGCTCACCTATACCAAGTGAACCGCCGAATACTGACAACAAATTACATTCCTTATCGTACCAAAAAACTTTACCATAACGGAAATCTAATATGTAGAAAAATCCATCAGCATCTACATCAATGCTTTCAATACCTTGGTGCTGCATTTGACCGTTGTGATTAGTAACCTCTAAATCAGCAAAATTAAATGAATCTTTGCCTAAGGTATCCTTACCACCCGGATTTAAAATGTGAACCTGACCCTTTGATTCACCGCTTTTACCTGCTGTTGCAGTATAAATAAAATCGTCAGGGCCTGCAACCAAATCGTTAATTTGGAAAGGCAAAGCCAATACCGAAGAACCCTTTTTAGTATCGTTTGAGAATAAACGGTCGAAAATGGTTTTAAGTACAGTAGAAGCCGAAGCAGCTACATTATTTGCACCGTAAAAGCCCATAAATTCTTCATTGGCAGAATAAACCAATGCGCCGTAAAACGAGCCATCACTTGCAACGTAAACAGTATTTGAGCTGTCAACTGCAACTTTTACAGGCTTATAATCAAAGCCCTCAGGAATCAATCTTGAATCTGGCAAGGTAAGAGTTTTAATATGCTTACCTTCAAGGTCACAAATTAAAATTCTTGCATTTTTAGTGTCGGCAATATAAATTTTTCCGTCTTTAACGAAAACACCCTTTGCCCCGTTAAAAGTATAATCCTTGACACCCTTTACGGTAGTAATAGTACCTTTAAGTTTATAAGACGAATCTAAGATATATATAATTGAGGCTTCACCGTCAAGGATATAGGTGTTATTGTCTTCATCAGCAAAAATATCATCTACACTGGTAAAAGGAGCAAGTCCCAAATCAACGCCGTCAATTACTTGCTTTACTTTATACATTGGCTTACTTGGAACCGCTGTTTTAGAATTGGTGCCAAAATCCTGCCAATAGGTATAAGAAATAAAGCTACCTTGTTGAGAATCAACCGAAGATGTTGGAGAAGATTCCGCAAAAGCGTTAATAGCAAACACAAAAATCAATGCGATGCTAAGTAAAACGACTAATAATTTTTTAATTAAAAAACTTTGTTTCACTTACTCTCTCCTCCTTATCCCTTAATGCCTGCGCTACTCATTGATTCTTTAAGACTGCCTTGAGAAATAAAGTAAACAATGATTGGGGGAATCATCATAAGTACCGAGTTAGCCATTGCCGCACCCGAACGCGCAAGACCGCCAGAAACAACCGTTGACATTACCATAGGTAAGGTCTTGAGAGTTTCACTAAATATTGTACCTTGCGGAACAAGCGACCACATATCTCTAAACGAGAACAAGGTCAAAGTCAAAAGACATGGCTTAACGCATGGGAAAATAATTGTCCAGAAGGTACGAATCCAACCCGCGCCGTCAATTTTAGCTGCTTCAATAAGTGCATCAGGCACATAGCCGTCCATATACTGTTTCATAAGAAATACACCCATCGAGGACGGAATAGCGGGCAAAATGTAAGCCCACAAGGTGTCAATAATACCCATACCGCTGTATATAAGGTAACGCGGTATCATAAGAGTATAAGCATTAAAAAGAAGCGACAGCTGAACAACCATAAAGATTATGTTTTTGTACTTAATTTTCGACTTAGAAAGTACAAACGCAGCAGAAGCCGAAGCTAATACGTGCAAAACTGTACCAACAGTTGTTACAAACAAGCTGTTAAACGCATAAATTGAAAACGGAACCTCTAAGCTTTCAATTAAGCTTGGAAGAATTAAATAGTTTTCAAGTGTGGGTCTTTTTACAATAAATAACGAAGGGGGGAAAATTAGCAATTCGTCAAGTGGCTTAAATGATGTAACAATACTGTAAACTAAAGGTATCACCGAAAATGCACCGAACAAGAACAGGCAAAAGAAGAAGAAAAAATTACCAAATCGGGACCTTGTATATCTTTTTACCTGTGCCTGTGAATGCACCTTCATTTTCTTTCTTTTTATCTCAGCCATGTTATTCACCCACCTTATTAAGCAAGCTTACAAACAGCTTTCTTGCACCAAACATAAGGGCAAATAAAATAACCGAAAGTGCCGAAGCATAACCCATTTCGTATTTAACCGAACCAACGTCATTAAGATAAGAAACAATTGTATCTGCAGCATAATTTACTGTCGGATAACCAGCAAGTTGTGTAATAATACCACTGATTGAGAATGCACTTGCAATTGTCATAACGGCACTAAACAAAAGCATACTCTTCATACCAGGTAAAGTGATATACCACAATTCTTGCCAACGGTTTCTAATACCGTCAACTGCACCTGCTTCATATAATTCAGGATTAACATTTTGTAATGATGAAATGTTTGCAAGGAAAGATACACCCATACTTGACCACAACTGAACTGCAACTACGATAGGGATAATTGCTGTTGCATTTGAAAGCCATTGAATAGGTGCGGTTATAATACCAAGTGATAAAAGCACGGCATTTACATAACCGTAGCTATCGCCCGAAAACGCAATTGTCCAAATAAGAAGACCACCGCCGGTGAGCGCAGGTACGTAGAACATAAACGAAAGTAGTGTACGTAAGAAGGGTCCTAATTCGTTTATCATCCATGCAAGCACAAAAGCAAGCAAGAAACCGGCAGGACCGGTAAGAATTGCGAGAACAATGGTATTCTTTAAAACTGTTAAGAAAATATCATCTTCGGTAAACATTCTGATATAGTTACCTAAACCTGCAAATTTTGGTAGTGATACCATATCAAAATTGAAAAAGCTTAATACTGCGCTGGAAAGTACAGGCAAAACTGTTAAAAGGAAGAACAATAAGAGAAACGGTGCTAACAAAACATAAAGTTCCCAGTTTTGCTTCATTGTGTTTAAAGTGTTTTTAAACTTCATATTATTCCTCCCTACTTCGAATATTCTTTGATTTTTCTTTCAATTTCACGGTCGCTGACCTCAGCCCACTTAATCATTGCTTCACGGGGTGAGTCAGTCTTATTCTTAACTGCCCAGAATGCCTGGTCAATAGAACGTGCAACGTAATAGCTACCGGGAACTTCTGCTACCTCGGTAACATTATTCCATTGATTCATAATAACCTCTAAGGTTTCGGGGTCCCAAGAAAGACGCTTAACTGCGTTAACATTAGCAGAGCTCACACGTGCTGTTTCGCCTAAAACCGCCTCAACATCGCGTGAATAACGATATTGAACATCTTCAGATACCCACCACTTAAGGAATTCCCAAGCTGCTTCTTTTTCGTCACTGTTATTCATAATCGCACAGCCCGAGCCAGAACCTGCACAGGTACGGTTGATATTACCGTTTTCATCCACCATACCGGGTATTTCAGCGATTTTCCACTTACCATCAATTTCAGGAGCACCAGCGCTGATAGTAAAACAGGTTGTATAATTTGTGATACCCAAAGGATATACACCTGCACGGAACTTGTTATAGAAGTCTGCCTGCGGTTCTAATCCATAACGGGTATAGAAATCGGTCCAGAAATTAAAGGTTTTAACTGCTGTTGTACCTGCAAGTGCAGTTGCATTTTGTTCGTCATTATAGATAGAACCGCCCATTTGCATAAGAAGCGATGGATAGAAAGTAAGTCCGCCTACACCAACGTCAACCGTTGCGGTAGATGCAAGTTTAATATAGGGCAAATACACATTCATCTTATTGCGCTGTAATACTGCTGTAGTTTGAATAAATTCATCCCAAGTCTTAGGCACCTTAAGACCTAACTTATTTAAGATATCTTCACGGTAGAACATTACGTTGAATTGCTGCATATCAGGTAGTGCATAGCAACCACCCTTATATAAATAAGGTATTTCAGAACCCTTATGGAAGTTCTTTGCGATTACTTCATCATAATCATCAAAGTTTTTAAGATCATAAAGTACGCCACGCATTGCAAGGTTTACAGGTTGTGAACGGCTTAAATGCAGGTAAAGGTCAGGTGAATTTCCTGAAATTACACCCTGTACCAAGGTTGCATTTACCTGTTCAATTACAACATCAATGTCATTGTTTGCCATAAAATCGCTGTAAATAAGGTTAGATAAAATCTTAACCTGGTCACGACCCCAGTTTACCCAAATTTTAATGGTCTTACGGCCTTCAGTGCTGCCAACCTTATCGTTTGTATAATCTTTCATATAAGCATATACAAAACGTTTGAATCCAAACACCAAACCCTCCCAAAATGAAGCTTTAGGTGTATCAAATTCGCTGTCGGGTGCACCTATGATAATTTGGTCGATGCCCAAAGGCATTTGACGCATATCATAAAGCCAAGCACTTAGTGTTTGTTGTGCAGATGAGAAAGAAGTGACCTGTGTGTGCGCTTCGTAAAGGTTGCCTGTCATTTCATCAATGATACGAATCATATTATTAAGCGCGCCTTCAATTTCACCATTAACAGAAAGTTCTTTACCAATTGAATTGTTAAGAGCTTTAAGTTCTTTATTTGAATCTTCAAGAATTTGAATGAAATTCGGTACCTGTTTATGTAATTCATAGTCGCGGTTTGCGTCAGGGCTTTCGCCTGTTATCATAAGAATATCTAAATAAAGGTTGCCCAAATCCTCAACAACAACACCCAAACGGTTTAAAAGCTCGGAAGTATCTGCCAAGGTGACCGACATTGAAATTTCATGAGGGCCTTCGGTGAGATATACCATATACGGCTCTTTTCCCTTTTCGCCATATTCCTTAAACTGCCAAGAACCACCGTAGTTAAAACCTATTTTTGAAGCTTCAGCAAATGGTGTTTTACCATCAATTTTAAGCCAACGATATGTTTCACCGTTAGTAACATAGCTTTGGTTAAAAGAAAAACCTATTTTATAAAGCCCGTCCTTTGGAGCATTAAATTCCCAAGCAATTGTATCACCGGGTGCACTCCAAACCTCACCACCAATGTAGTTGATAACTGAATTTTTAGGACTACTTGGTGACACATTAGCGCTTGCACGGTCACTTTTGGGTGAAAGTGATGCCGAATCACGCCAAACGGAATTCTCACCTTCAATTACTATTTGTGCGCCGTCATATTTTTGGTATTTACCATAACTTGAAGACACCTTGTCATAGCTTTCGAGAACTTCGGGTGCAGTTAAAATAATATTAGATAAATAGAATTCATTTTCAAGACAGGTAACCTTAATTTCGTGCTTGCCCTTAGAAAGCATAAATTCATAGGGCTTTAAAATAAGGCCGTTATTATCTTTAAGTATGCTCGAAGAATAATCTTCTGTATGCTTTTGGGAAGGCGCAATTTGGTCACCGTTTGGAAGCTCACGGATATCCCCGTCATCCTCCCAAACCGAATAGAAGGTAATATCTTCACAGTTAGCAAACGGGGTTTTACCGTCAATGCTAAGTGAAATATGATATTCTTCGGTTGATTCCTTAACATCAGCAAAAATTGCTTTTATATTGTAAGCGGCATCTGCGGGTACATCCACAGTAAATACCGCATAATTTTCAGCTTTAAGTAATACTGAATTTTTACCGCTATATTCAGAAACGTCTCCATCGGTAGATGATAACTTTGTGTTAACGTCCTTTGATGCTGCTGAATAGCCAAATTTTTTAATATAATTCCCGTAATCAGCTATGGAAACGCTTTCCACCTTATCTCCCGTGATTGTATTAGTGTCAGTTTTTGCAGCACTAACGGTCAAGCATGATAAAATAAGCGAAAAACAAACACAAGCAGCCGTTATTCGTGAAAAATATTTCATCTACCTATACCTCCAAATAAGATTTTTGTATGGACACCCATTTTACAGGGTGCCCATACATTATTAAGTCGAATTATTATTTATAACTTCCGGACTATAAATATATCTGAATTAATCAGCTAAATAGTCCCAAACTCTTTGACGTTCGCCGTTCTTTTGGAAAATGCGTACATAGTCAGTGTATTGTGTCACTTCAAAATCAAGTAATTCCTGAATACCGCCAGCATCGCCAGGATAATTTCCGAATGTATAGAAACCGCCTGTAACATCTAAATCCATTTCGGGAGCAATCTTTTGTTCGAATGCATACCATTTCTCTTCAGTCATAGGAACTGCACAGAAAATTTCACCATCGAGATAGAAGTCAAGATAATCGGCATTCCATTCTATACCGATATAGTGGAATGCATCGTAGAAGTTTTCACCAACAGGAGGCTTAGCACTTATACGAACGAAATCGTTAACACTGTTGTGGTCGGTATGATTTGTGTTGTAATTTGCCCAAGTATGAAGATTGGGGTTTAAATTAGAACCACCAAAGGTTTCATAAAGGTCAATTTCACAACCGTCTGCCAAACCGGAAGCAGCAGTAAACCAAAGATTAGCTGTTGCACCCTTATAGGAACCAACCATTTGACGAGCCTCAAAAATACCATAACGGAAGCTCATTGATTTCTTGGTATCTAAACGTGAACGCCAGAAGCCTGTATTAACATCAAATTTTGTTGTTTGATATAAAAGGTTATTTTTTACGCCGTAGGTTTTACCAAAACCGCCTTGATACATTTTACCAAAGGGATAATAGTCACCGTGTTGCTCATCCTCAGTTTTTGTACCTAAAAGCGTTCTGAGCGGGTCTGTAAGGTCAAGCTCTAAAAGCTCTTTAACCAATTTACTTTCAGGATCATAATAAACTTGTGGCACACTGTCACCACCTGCCGGAGCATTATCATCCCAATAATCAAGTTTATTATCAATTGGTGTGCCATCAATGGTTGATGAAAGGAATTCATCGCTCCAAGCGAGACCGTAACCATCAGAAAGACCGTACTTGCTTATATCATTAGCAGTGGTATATGCGCCACTCTTGGTGAATGTTGCAGGAACTGCTTTTGAAGTTGCAAATTCGTTCATAACAAGACCAGTAGCAAAGTTTGCAGCGTAGTCACTACCTGCTTCTATAAAGAGCTTACCATCTTTATAGAAAACTTTATACTGTTCAGGAGCATAACCGTTTACATAGTCAAGAGATTCGCTCTTGAATACTGAAGCGTCAACGCCTGAACGTTCGGTAAGACCAACTAAGATTTCGTTAGCGGTTGTTTTTTGGTCGTTTTCAACCGGAACAACAATACCACAAGTTTCAATAAAGTAGTTTGCTAAGTTTTTAGCAGCGCGCTTTGTAAGGATTGAAGGATATTTTTCGGTACGGATAACATACTTAGAAACATCCACACCACCAATAGAAAGTGACTCAACCTTAGGACGACTTACGTGATACATATCAGCGGGAACAGCACTATTATCATCCTTTAAATAAGTTGTAAAGAAGAAGTTGAGTGCTTTTTCAAGTGCACTTTCAGAACCCGCAGCAATTACTACGTGCTTGCCTGTAACCTTAACGATATAGTCGTTAGCATAGTTCTTTCTGTAACCCTTAAGTGCGCTGTATGCTTCTTTTGAAGCAGCACGATTGGTTTCGCCAATAAGAATTTCATAATCAGAAGCGGGGAAATTTGCAGTGTTATCAGTCTTTAATCTTACGGATGCTTCCAAAGTCTTTTCTAAAGTAGTGAAAGCATTGTTACCAAGCTTCTGAACTGCGATTGATGCATTTTCTGGATATACAACTTCGAATCTTGAAGTGTAACCATCAATAAATGTAATTTCTTTGGTTTCGGGAACAATAACAGGTGTTTCATCAATAACGGGAGTATCGTCGTCATCGTCGTCATCGTCAGTATCGTTACCGTAAATTTCGTCAGCTAATTCACCGTTAAGCTGAATACCAAAGGTGATAATGTTGCCTTCTTTTACGGGGAGGTCATAGAAAGCGGGATATTCAAGGAAGGTAACCTCTTCCCCATTTTCGCCAACGCCCTTACCAAATTCACCAGACCATAAAACAGTGTTGTTAATCATAATATTAACAACTGCGGTGCGGATAGAGCCGTCTTCGTTATCTAAGAAACCGGTTTCAACACCGCCAACAGACTTAACCATTGTTAAAGTGCCTGCTGGAATTTCTAAAGAACCGTCACTACCAACAACATAGGAAATACCTTCCTGTCTATCGCCTGAGGTTGAAAGCAATAAGCCAGCTTCGGGCAGAGTATTGTCATTATAGGTCTTAACATCAAGCACGCTTGTGTTATAGCACATAACAGATACTGTACCGTCTTGAGTGTATGAATAAGCTTTAAGCTTATTATCGGAAACGCTTGCGCGGTTACGCCAGCTATCAAGAGCGTAGGTATCACGAAGTTTCCACTCACTGCCTAATTTTGAAATCCACTTCCAAGAAGTATCATTTGAAAGTGCAGTTAATGTATGAGCTTTCGCGTCGGCTGAAATAGCAGTATTAATATCATTAAACGCTACAACCGATTCCCCATCTAAATAGAATATGGGGTTAAATGCCACAACCGCCTGAGCTTCCTTACCTTCGGGGAATTGGGGTTCTTTTTGAGAACCCCCACCGAATGTACATCCACTAAGGACAAATGTCATAACAAGGAAAAGTGATATTATTTTAAGAAATGATTTTTTCATATACTTCTTCTCCTTTATCTCTTCTTGCGTTTAACAAGTACAATTACTAAAATAACTGCGCCTGCTAAAACTAATAGACCGGCAATTGATGCAGCTACAATAATCCAAACAATATTCGAATTATTTTCTACTTCTGTATCTACTCTTTCAATTGGGTCTGCATCAGTAACAGTAAGGTTTTCACCAAAGCCAACGGGTTCCTCAACCTCAACATCGGTATCGGTATCGGTATCTTTGTCAGTATCGATTATATCTTTGTCTTCTTCTACTTCTTCCTTAACGAATTTAGCATAGAGAGTGATATTATCGGTAATAACATCTGAAAGGAAATCAAAAGGCTTAGTAAATTCCTTATCTAAGAACCAACCGATGAATTCATAACCAGACTTAAATGCAAAGCCAGGATCATAAGATGTTAATTCTGAATAAGGCAATACAACTACAGAGTCAATCTTATCGCCGCCATTGGTTTCAAAGGTAATAGTCTTTTCTAACACCTTTTCAACCTTAACGTTATCAATGTAAACGTTTTGTTCAGCAAGGTAAACAGCACCGATTGCAACACCAACAGGCTGATCACCGGTAGTAATCAAACCTGAAATTTCATCATAACCCATCATATCCTCGTTTTTGGTTGTTAGGGTTGAATCAAACCTTGTATAAGCTAAGGTTGAAAGGTCAAATGAGTAGATTTTAAGTGAAGGAATTTTTGCATCGTCTTCATATTTTGCCTGTGCTGTAATTCTATAGGTGGTATTTGGTGATAAAATCATAATACCTGAAGAATTATTCTTGTCATAAAGCAAAAAGCTTTGACCAATACCGTAAGAGTATAGATGATCCTTAATTCTTACATAACCCGAACCGTCAAATGCGTTTTTAGCATCGTCGCCGATATAATCTAAGTTGTTAGTCAATTCTGAACAGGTCCATGACATATACGGCATATAGCGGTACATAACCTCTAAATCGAATTCCGAAGAAGTTTCAAAATCTAAAACTATCGGGCTGTCAAAATTAGAAACATCTGAGTATTCAACATCCTTCATCTTAACGTAAACGGTTTTATTTTCTTCGCCGATTACATTATAATTGGTAGCAGGAGTTGTGCATGCTTGGTCTTCATAGAAGCCCTGAATTTGTTTACCCTTTTGAGTATTAATAGCAAATTCACGAATTGTATCGCCGGGCATACCGTACTGAACGTGATAACCGAAGCCAACAGGACGTGAATCTACAGCCTTGCCAGTGTCAGCATCTACAAAGGTAATGCTCTTGGCTTCGTCAACAACAGTAATCTTTACGTTATCGATAAGCACAAAGTGTTGTGAATTGGTGTTGTCAAAGTTTTGACGTGAACCCAAAGTGAAGTATACGAAGCCATCAGCAGAAGGCTTGAAATATTGGGTTACTTTTTCCTTTTCGGACTTAAGACCGTGAACAGCAACCTTTTCGGTACCGTTTGCCTGTGAACCGTTGAGTGAATCAAGTGAATATGAACCGTACTTAACACCAATATATGAGTGTGCGGTTGTTTCACCTAATGGTAAATAGTCATATTCAAGCTTATAAATTTTACCAGACTTAACGGTGAATTTTGAACCGTCCTTATTAATTAAAACAGTAGCGGGTAATACCGTTGAGTTTGACATAACCGCAGGTGAGTTTGAAATTAACAAAGCAGCGCCCATACCGTCGGGACAATTTTCTTCAATATAACGGTTAGCAGCAGTCATTGTGCTGTCTAATATACCTGTATCCTTTAAGGATGTCATATCCAAGTTATTATAATCCTTTAATACGTTTGGATATCTAACGTTATCAAAGTTTTCAAAGCCTTCACTATCATAATTTGATATGGATACCTGAGTCCACTTTGCCTTTAGCTTAATGCTATTAGTTGGTACGTAAGAAGGATTAATTTCTGCCTGGGTAGCATCATCTGCTAAGTACCAACAGTCAAATAAATAGCCCGATCTGGTAGGTGTGGGCAATTTGCCGATTGGGCTGTCCTTTAATACTCTGAAGCCAGAAACTGCTGTACCACCATTAGAATCAAACGCTACCGAAACTGCAGTTTTACCTTCAGGTAATTCCTCAGTAACAGTAATATTATCCAAATATGCGCTGTGGTAATCTGTGGGGTTTTCTTCAAGACGAACACCGTCGTTTGTTACCATTACAATTCTGGGGATGTAACCCATCTTAGCAACAAAATCAAGGCTTGCGGTTCCCTTACTGCCTTCAGCAACGTTAACGTTAAATTTGCCAACTAAAATATTGCTGCTGGTCTTTAAGCTGTTTATTGCCAAATCATGAGAACCTACTTTCTCATCACTTAAATACAAGTAGAAGGAAACATCTTCTTCGGGGATAGGTCCTTCGATTTCGTAATCAAACGAAACTGTATAATTAAATCCGGGTGAACCCTTAAAGGCAACGCCTGTACTGGGGTCAAAAATATACAAGAAGGGACTTATCTTATAGTTGTGGAACCATTCACCTGACGGACCGTAGTTGAAACCTGCCGCAGTGTAAACGGGGTTGTCATTAATATATGTTAATTCCAAAACACCGTTGCTATCTTTAACAGTTTGACGTGTTATATCGGCACGGGTATGGTATTTTGCGTTTGAATAGTTTGGGTCGAGCATATCAGCATATGCAGGGTGACCGCTTGTTGAATAAGTATATTTTGTTTCAAAATCAAGTTTAATATACTTAGTCCATTTACGGTAATAAATTTTGCCCGCTACCGGATATTCATCAGTAGATAAAATTTTACAATCGTAATCATCATACCATTTTCCATCATCGCTATAACCGGCTACTTCTACCTTTACATCAGCAAGCTTTTGACCGCTCTTATAGTTAACTTCCATTATGTCATTAGCGGGAGAAAGCACTCTAACCGAGTCAGGACGGAAGGATTTAAGCTGAGGTAACATATCTGCGTTTTTATCAGACCATTTGGTTGAAGAACCAAGGTTTGCATAAAAACCATCAAGATTTTCAGTTAAAAATGTTGTTTCATTTAATACCTTTGTGATATTTACGGTCGCAGGAATTTGTTCGCAATCAATAGCATAGCAGTTAGCTATATTGAATACTGGCGACATATTAGCAACCAAGTTTGCAACTGCGTTACCCGATTGAATCCAAACCGCACCGCCGGAGTTCATAGAAAGCGCTGAAACCGGGTTCATTTTACCAACCGTAATAACATTGTTTAAGGTTATGGTTTTGCCCCAACCGCAAGCACCGAACACAGCGCCGCAATAAACTAAACAACGGCTTGTTGCATAGTAACTTCTAAAGTTAGCAGTTACATTTTTAACAATAGCGTCGGTCACATTAAGATTGCCATATGAATAACCGATAAGACCGCCAAAACCTGCAGGTTTACCTGCAGATGCAAGCTTAGGTCTAGCTACATCAAACTTAACATTTTCAACCCAAACATTTTCAAATGTGGTAGTTTGGTCGCCATAAACATTACCAACCAAAGCACCATAACCATGATACTCAGTATTAACATTACCTGAAATATTACTCTTAATATAAACGTCTTTAAGTTTAACATTTTTTAATGTGGCACCATATACTAACGGGAACAATCCCCAACCGCAATATATACGTTGAGCATTAAAGCCCGACATTTTACCAGTGCCTTCATAATTAATATAAAGACCGTAAATAGTATAACCTGCACCGTCGAAAGTACCGCGGAACAATTCACCGCCCATTTCACGATAATTTCTTGTATCGGTATATTCACCGTATGTATTGTCTTTACCCTTTATCCAGTTTTTAAGGCCGTCGCCTTCATACCAGGTAGGAGATTCGGTATCGTTAATAATTATATCGTTACCCAATTTATAATATTTACCTGCACTATCCGAACTACCTCTTGCAAGGTGACGAAGTTGAGCAGCAGTTGTAATAATATATGGGTCACTTTCGGCACCTGTACCCGAAGTAAAACCCGAAACCTTTGTATCAGAATACCAATAGGTACCGTCAGCATCAAGGTCACGTTTGCCGCTAGCTTCTGTACCCGCCGAAGCAGTAATAGTGCCAATGCTAACAAATAATGACATTATTAATGTAAGGCAAAGTAAAACGCTTAACATTTTTTTAGATAAATTCATTTTAATTCCTCCATATTATTTTATAGAGTTGTAAAGAAAAAAGTTTAAAATTCCCTTTAAGAACTATTTTATAATTCCTTGAAGTTTTTCGGTTGCTTTCTTAGCAGCGTTGTCAACAATGTTTGCACGAGCTGCCAAGTTTGTTTCAACCTCTTCAGGTGATACGGGACCAAATACATCGCCCCAGCCACCTGCAGATGCCTGATTCCAAGGAGAACCGACAAGCGATAATGGGTTTTGCATATATTCTATGTTGATTTTACCCTTCTTGAAGTTAGGGAGATAGGTTTCCTTATAGAAACGTTCGATATTTTTATTAACAAAAATATCAGCACCCGCTTCATCATAGTTGTCAATATCAAGATAGAAACGAAGGAGATAGTACGCACCTTCAACGTTTTTAGCATCTTTACCAATACCATAAGCACGTAAATTTGCACCGTAATAATTAGCGGTTTTGCCATTGAACTTTGATGGCAGTTCTACAACGCCTAAAGCCGAGGGTGACATTGCCTTGAACCAACCGTTGTACTTCATACCAAAGTTATTTAAAACAGCAATAGCCATTTGACCGCTTGAAAATCTTGTTAACGGGTTATTAGAAATAACACCGTCCTTGCGAAGAGAAGCAACAAGCTTTAGTGCTGCAAGAATGTCAGACTTTTGTGAAGCGTCATTTAAACCATTTGTGAAGGTTGCTGTTTTAGGGTTATAATTAATCATACCTGCGCCGGTTGTCGACCAAACTAACTGCGGTAAAATTGAGCCGCCGTCAAAGCCCTTTTGCTTTGCTTCGCGTACACATTTTTCAAGATTTTCCCAAGTCCATTTGCCTTCATCAATATAATCCTGAGGACTCTTGATATTGTTGTTAGCAAAGATTTGCTTGTTATAGAAAACGAAAGTACCGCCGTTTGCAAAAGGTGAATTGTAAGAGTTAACAAAATACTTCTTACCCTTTACAGATAAGCCTTCGGTAACTCGCTTATCCCAGAAACCATCGTTAACGTCAAAGTATTTAGGTAATTCTTGAACTGCTTCAACTGCCGAAGGGAAGGTTGTGTTTGTGATTACAATATCAGGACCTTTGCCTGCTGCATTTTGTTCAACGATACTAGAAATGTACTTATCTTCGTTGTATGTAACCCACTTAACATTGATTTTTGTCTTCTTGGTGAAGAGCTTAGCAACCTTTGCATATTCGGTTGCGTTTTCATCGCCCCATGCTGCAAAGGTAACTGTTGTGCCCTGAAGCTTTTTGGGAATGTTATTTAGGTAGCTATTGCTCTGATTAGCTGTGCCGCCACCGTTACCATTAGCGTTGCCGTTGCCAGTGCCATTACCGGTGCCGCTGTTATTATCGCCACCTTGTGCACCACCTACGTTAAGACCGCCAAGTGCCTCGTAATCATCTTCAACCGGAGTATTGCTTTCGCCGCAAGCGCAAAGTGAAACACACATTACAACAGCAAGAAGCAATGCCATAAGCTTCAAAACTTTTTGTTTTTGCATAATTTTTCCTCCTATAAAAATAATTGATAGCTGCTTCAAATACATGTAAATAATTGTAACCGAAAGCGCCTATCATAAACGGGAAGTATCGCTAACAAAGGGCTTAAATCGGCTTGCTTTAACCGGCACAAAAAGCATACCCGAAAATTTCATTTTCAATATGTAGAAATACTCCGCCAAATTTACACAATAATTATATCATTAAACAAATTTTAAAGATATAAAAAAACTCGACTTTTTTAATGGAAAACATATAAAAATTAGTCAGACTTCACCAAAAAAAACAATTTATGTTAAAAAAATCCACAAAAATGCACAAAAAGTTATACAAAGATTAGATGGCGTGGAAATTACCAAAGTTCAGCCGTTTAATTTTTAACCCCACGGCTAAAAATACCATTCGTTATGTTACTATAACCCTAAAAAACACTTTATAAACCTGCTGCTTTATTCACTAACATCATAATTCAAAAATATATAATCAAAAACATTGATTTTCTGGCTTTGGGTGCCCAAAAACATGGAAAAAAAGAACATTTTGGTATTTTTTACTGTTTTTTTATTGAAGTTTTTTATCATTTTGATAGAATATAATTGGATATTATAGTCTTACTCCCATTTACATAAATGTATGTTTTTCGCCAATATTATTTATTGCACAACTTATGTTTTTGAAATGTACAAAGTTACTTGTCTAAAAATAAAAAAGGAGGCAAAATAAGGCTTTATATTGCTTTGTTATAAGTGTGTTATGTTTATTGATGCTGCATTTTACCACGACCTAACAAAAACCACCCACAATGATATTGTTCCTCAAGGTCACGATTATTTTGTGCTCAGTTCCGGGTACTCTCAATTAATTACATTACCTCAGGTTAATACCGAGCATTTATCCCGACATGATTATCAATTGATATATGTTGTTGGTGGGCCATTGCACTATTATGACAAGGATGGCACAGAGCATATTGCCCCTCCCGAAAGCTTTTTATTGTTCAAGCCATACGAATATCAAAACTATACTATTTTCAAAGAAGAAAGCTGTTCAATTTATTGGTGCCATTTCGGCGGGATTTTAATTGAAGAACTTTTAAAACATTACAAGCTTTTAAATAAACGTGTCATCAATGTTGACAGCAGCCCACAATATCGTAAGCTCTATCATTTAATGCGGTATAATCTAAATCAAAAAAAACCGCATTACGTTGAACTTTGCAAGCTCTATTTACAAGAACTTATAATTTCTATCGCACAGGCAAGAAAACAAAAAAATTCTAACGAACAATTGCCTGAAAGCCTTGTTTCGGTTGTAGATTATATTCAAGAGCATTACTATGAAAAAACTACAATTTCACAATTAGCAAGAATTGGAACAACAAATACAAAGGCACTTTCAAAACAATTTGTTAAATATTTTGGTGTTAACCCTTTGGGATACATTACTAATTTGCGTTTACAAAAGGCACAAACCTTACTTTTGCAAACTAACCATAAAATTAACGAAATTGCTTTATCAGTGGGCTTTAATGACCCGTTATATTTTTCAAATGTTTTCCGCAAAGCAATTGGTGTTTCGCCACGAGAATTCAGAAACAAAAACAAATAACCAACAATTTAAAACGCACCCCAAGGCTTAAAGCTTTAGGGTGCGTTTTTTGTATTAAACAGGCGCCAACAAAATGTTGACGCCTGTAAACTTAAAAGTCAAGTATTGTTTTTTCGCCGTAAACGTTTTTCCAATCCTTTTCAAAGCCCGCAATTGCTGCATCGGTCATAGGATGTGAAATTGCAAACTTCAAAATGTCGGCAGTAACTGTTACACATTGGCAACCAACTGATGCACATTTATGTACCTGTTCGGCATTCTTAAAGCTTGCGGCAAGCACCTTACAGGGTAAATCATAAATTGCAAACTGTTCAACGATTTGAGCAACAACCTCACAACCGTCACCAATAATATTATCAAGACGGTTAACGTAAGGAGCAACATAATC
>CAMFSU010000048.1 GCA_945983355.1 uncultured Clostridia bacterium
CGTTCTTGCGAACGAGGATTTTTGGTGGGAGCGGGTGGATTCGAACCACCGAAGTCGAAGACAACAGATTTACAGTCTGCCCCCTTTGGCCACTCGGGAACACTCCCATATTAAATTTTGCTTGAACTCCATAAACGCTGGAGCTGGTGGACGGACGCATCCTTTTTTCAAAAGTATGCCGTGCTTGTGGCATAGCCACTGCGCACTTCGTATCTAAAAACATCACACCGTGATGTTTTCTTAACGCCACTCACCCTCTCAGGCTTCGAGTCCGATTAAAGACTCATAACGCTGGAGCTGGTGGACGGACTCGAACCCCCGACCTGCTGATTACAAATCAGCTGCTCTACCAACTGAGCTACACCAGCATTTTCAAGCGCCTAAATAATATACCATAATTGTCGGCTTTTGTCAAGCAATATTTTAAACTTTTTAAAGTGAATTTTTTCATAATTTTGGTTTTTTGGGTAAAAGTATAAAAAGAACTTTTATTTTGGAGGAAAATAAAATGAAAACAAAAATTCTATCATTTTCACTTTCAATAATTTGTCTGCTTTCCTGCCTTTCACTTAGCGGGTGCAAATCAAGCAAAAACGAAGCTTTGGTTTATTATTTAAACTTCAAGCCCGAGTCAGCTTCGGTTTTTGAGGAAATTGCCAAAAAGTATGAAGAAGAAAAAGGCATTAAGGTAAAGGTTGTTACCGCCGCCGCAAACACCTATGAGCAAACCTTAAAATCGGAAATTGCAAAAAACAGTCCACCCACCATTTTTCAAGTGAACGGCCCTGTGGGTTATGATGCTTGGGATGATTACTGCCTTGACCTTAAAGACAGTAAACTTTATTCATATTTAAGCGATAAGTCCTTGGCAATTAAAGAGGATGGCGGAGTTTATGCTATACCTTACGTTGTTGAGGGCTATGGCATTATTTATAACAACGCAATTATGAAGCGTTATTTTGCCTTGCCTGATAAAAAAACCAATTTTTCAGATATGTCTGAAATTAAAAGCTTTGAAGATTTAAAAGCAGTTGTTGAGGATATGTCCGATAACAAGAAAAAGCTATCTATTGACGGAGTTTTTGCATCTACCTCACTTTCCAGCGGTGAGGACTGGCGTTGGCAAACCCACCTTTTAAATGTACCAATTTATTATGAAATGGTAAATGGTGATACCAACCCCACCCTTTCGCTTTTGGATGCCGATGAAATTTCCCTTAAACACAGCGATAATTTTAAAAATATTTTTGATTTATATATAAACAATTCAATAACCGAAAAAAATCTTTTAGGTTCGAAATCGGTTGCCGATTCTATGGCTGAGTTTGCGCTTGGCAAGGTTGCAATGGTACAAAACGGCAACTGGGCTTGGTCGCAAATTTCGGGTGTTAAGGGCAACACCGTAAAGGCCGAGGACATTAAAATGTTGCCAATCTACACCAATGTTGAGGGCGAAGAAAAGCAAGGCCTTTGCATTGGCACCGAAAGTTATATTGCCGTTAACAAAAATGTAAATGATGAAAAGCAAAAGGCATCACTCGACTTTTTAGACTGGCTTTTTTCAAGCGAAACAGGTAAAAAATATGTTACCGACAAGCTTGGCTTTATAACCCCATTTAACACCTTTTCAGAAAAAGAAATCCCCTCTGACCCATTAGCAAAGGAAATTTTTAGATATTTAAAGGATGAAAACCTTAAAACTGTGCCATGGGTATTTAACGCTTTTCCAAGCGAAACCTTTAAAAAGGACACAGGCGGCGCCTTGCTTGACTATGCGCAGGGTAAAAAGAAATGGGACGAGGTTAAGGACACTATTATAAAGAGCTGGAAGAAAGAACGCGATTAAATGAAGTCTATTAAAAGATATTTCCCTATTTTTGTTCTGCCCACCCTTTTAGCTTTTTTAATTGCATTTTTAATCCCCTTTTTATTAGGGCTTTATCTTTCCTTTACCGAATTTACAACAGTGGAAAATGCAACCTTTGTCGGCTTTAACAACTATATACAAGCATTTAAGGAAAGTGATGACTTTCTGAACGCCTTGTGGTTTACAATTCGGTTTGCGTTAACATCGGTTATAACCATAAATATTTTTGCCTTTGCCTTGGCACTTTTATTAACCCGCAAAATTTGGGGTACTAATCTTTTCCGCACAGTTTTCTTTTTACCAAACCTTATTGGCGGAATAGTGCTCGGCTATATATGGCAGCTGATTATAAACGGTGTGCTTTTAAATTATGGTTATTCAATAACATCTGACGAAAAGTTTGGCTTTTGGGGACTTATAATTTTAATGAACTGGCAAATGATTGGCTATGTAATGATAATTTATATTGCAGGGCTTTCAGCAGTGCCAACCGATATTTTAGAAGCCGCCAAGGTAGACGGTGCGGGATATTTAACCACCCTTTTTAAAATTACCATACCGTCTGTTATGCCATCTATCACCATTTGTTTGTTTTTAACTATTACAAATTCATTTAAGCTGTTTGACCAAAACCTTGCCCTAACCGCAGGTGCACCGGGTGGACGCACAAAAATGCTGGCGCTTGATATTTATGAAACATTTTACGGAAAAATCGGGTACGAAGGCGTTGGTCAAGCCAAAGCGGTAATATTCTTTTTAATTGTCGCCGCTATCGCCTTAACGCAGCTTGTACTAACCCGCAGAAAAGAGGTCGAGCAATAGTGACAAAAAAACTTTCTCACATAGTTACTTTTATACTTTTGCTCGGCCTTGCCGCATTGTTTTTAGCCCCAATTTTTATTGTGCTTATAAATTCTTTCAAATTTAAATTTTCCATTACCGACACGCCCTTTGTTTTGCCAAATGCCGAAACCTTTTCAGGTGTGCAAAATTATATTTCGGGAATAGAGCAAACGGGCTTTATTACGGCATTTTTTTGGTCGCTGTTTATAACAGTATTTTCAGTTGCAGCTATTTTGATTTTCACCTCAATGACCGCTTGGTATATTGTAAGGGTGAAAAACTTTTGGACAAGTCTTTTATATTATTTACTTGTTTTTTCAATGATTGTGCCCTTTCAAATGGTTATGTTTACAATGTCAAAAACCGCAAATGTCTTGGGGCTTGACAACCCGCTTGGCATAATTTTAATTTATCTTGGCTTTGGCGCGGGGCTTTCAACCTTTATGTTTTCGGGATTTGTAAAATCGGTGCCCATAACCATTGAGGAGGCCGCCATCATTGACGGCTGCAACACACTTCAAACCTATTTTTTAGTGGTCTTCCCTGTTTTAAAGCCCACGACCGTAACTGTTGCAATTTTAAACACAATGTGGATTTGGAACGACTACCTTTTGCCCTATTTGGTAATTGGTAACGACTATAAAACAATTCCTGTTGCGGTGCAATATTTAAAGGGCGGTTATGGCTCGGTTGATATGGGTGCTTTGATGGCAATGCTTGTGCTTTCTATCATACCCGTTGTAATTTTTTATTTAACAAGCCAAAAATATATTATAAAAGGTGTCGCCGCAGGTGCGGTTAAGGGATAAAAAAATCCGCTCAAAACGAGCGGATTTTTGTTATTTAGAATATAAATGTGTGCGGTTTATAACCTTTGCGTAATAGTTAGTGTCCAAAATTTGTGCGCTTGTTTTAAACTTGTTGTTTACAACCTTTTTCATTGATGATACATAAGCGTCAACATCCTCAACAGCTTGACCTTCGAAAAGGGTGAATTCGCCTGTTTTTGAATTATATGTGCCTTTGTCGGTTATAAACGAACGGTTGTTAAAAATTACAAGCGGGGATGCAGTTGAAAAA
This sequence comes from uncultured Clostridia bacterium, assembly GCA_945983355.1. Lineage (GTDB taxonomy): Bacteria > Bacillota > Clostridia > Oscillospirales > Acutalibacteraceae > UBA737. Next base: position 3,791 of record CAMFSU010000048.1, read on the forward strand.
ATATCGCTACCTGGTAAAAGGCGTGAATCATACTCAAACCCGAATAAATTGTTAAGGGTTGGTATAATATCAAGCGCACTGCAATATTTATCCACAGTTTGCGGCTGCATACCCTTTACATATATTATAAGACTGCTTTTATAAAGCTCAAAAACGGGGTCTATTTTATGTCCCGCAAGCTCATCAAAATAATGATAGATATCTATATTTTCTTTATCCTCTAAACCATAGGGATAATGGTCAGGTGTGATTACAATAACAGTTTTTTCGGCAATGCCCGCTTGCTCTAATGAAGTAAGCAAGTTTTCCATTGCTAAATCAAGCTCGATATTGCAGGCAAGATATGCCTTTGCATTGTCCGAAAGGTTTAAATGCTTAACCGCATCCTTATGGCGTGCCGCCATTCTGTTGCCCACAAAGGTATATCTTAAATGACCGCTGACTGTCATATAATAGGTCATAAAACGCTGGTCATTTATATAGTCACCCGTTGTGCCCTGCAGCATTTCAAGGTCGGATTCGGGCCAGCATTTCGGGTTTACAACCTTTTCAAGACCGTTGCCGATACCCTTATAATTAAAGCCCATATTTTTGTGTGAGATATGGCGGTTATAATAGGTATAGGTGTGGTTGTGATAGCCCCGAACTGTCTGGAGTCCGTCGTTTAAAAACTGCTGCGGCATTACAAAGGGAAAGAAAATATTATTTCTGCCCGAGGTTGAATAGCTCCAAATTCCGCCCTTTGGCACAAGACCTGTGGTTGCAACATATTCACCGTCAGATGTGCTAACGCCCCAAATCGGCGTATAGAAGTTTGTAAAATTAAAGCCCTCTTGCTGCATTTTGTAAAGGGTTGGTGTAAGTTCCTTATCAATAGCCAAATGAGAAAAACCCTCAGCCGTAACCTGCACCAAATTATAGCCCTTAAACATACCTGTATATTCGTTTTGAAAGGTTGGGGTGCGACTGCCAAAATATTCGTGAAGCGATTTCACCGTGGCGTTGGTTTCCTGCTGTGCCAAGGTTTCAAAATCAATTTTCATCATATTAGGGCCATATACAGTCGGCTTCTCTTCGGGCACAACCTCGTTTTCAGCATCGCTGTCAAGCTCGTACCCGTTATCAACACCTAAAATGCTGTAAACAAAATCTAACACTTCACTGTATAAAAGACCATTATACGAAACACTTGTGTTAATTTCAAAAATTGCATTTTTATCGTGATAATGCGGGATAATAATGCGAATTAAAAGGGTAATTATTAAAACACTTGCCGTAATAGATGCGACAGTGATTTTCTCACGCTTTTTAGTTTCAGGCCGATTTTTAAATTTCTTAATGCCAATAGCCAAAAGTAAAAGCGGCACAAATAAAATTAAAACCTGCCAAAGACTTTTTAAAATGGCAACAAAGGCTTCGTTTAGCATTTCACTCTCGGTAATTTGCCCCGCCCCGTTAAGCGAGTACAAAATCATATAAATACCGAAAATGTTGTGATAAACGGTTTGTACGCTGTACCAAAGACTTAAAAGTGACTGCACAATAATAAGCCCTGTGTTTTTGTTAAAGGAAACAAACTGTGCCAAAAGGCCAAAGAATATTGAAAAAAGTATTACTGTAAAAATGCCAAAATTAAAGAAATTTTCACCGCTGAAAAGCCGAAGCCAAAATTCGCAATAAATTATGCTAAGCGGAAAAAATGCCCAATGGTAATATTTTTTCATACAGCAACCTCCTTTTTTAATAATGCGTATTTATTGTACTCTTATTAAGTACGTTTGTCAAATAAAAACGGGAATATAACAAAATTGTTACATTCCCTTAAAAGTTTTTTAATAATCTTATTTTTTGCCCGTCGAGCCAAAGCCGCCCTCGCCACGCTCAGTACCGGTTAATTCTTCAACCTCGGTATAGTCAACCTTTAAAAATGGGGTAATTACCATTTGCGCTATGCGTTCAAAATCAGTGATTTCCTGTACCTTGTCAGAATGGTTATGAAGCGAAACCATTATTTCACCGCGATAGTCACTGTCAACCACACCAACCTTGTTAGATGGGGCGAGACCACGCTTGTTTGCAATACCGCTTCTGGCATAGATAAGCCCTGCATAACCCTCGGGTATTTCCATTGCAATGCCTGTGTGGATGATTTTGGTTTCGTTTGGCTGAAAAGTAATTGTTTCGCCGTTTGTTAAAGCATAAAGGTCAGCCCCCGCAGAATATGGCGAGCCATAGGTTGGTACCTTTGCGTTTTCATTTAACTTTTTAAAGTTTACCTTAACCATTATATTTATCTACCCTTCGTAAATATTACCCGAACCCATTTGTCGTTCCCATTTGCCCGTAAGCCAAATAACTCCGCCCTGTAAAATGGACTTTTTGACATCAATTATGCGCTGATTTGATGAGCCACGGAACAAAAGCGACGGACTTTTAAGCGCTTCAACAAACTTTCCGTCTACCAAGACATCAATAAGCTGTAAGCATTTTAAAACTAAATCCTTATCGCCAATTTTACCCGATAAAAGCTCCTCAAACATAAAGCCACTATAACACCAAACGGTTTTTTCGGGACATTTTTCTTTAACTGCCTTTAAGACCTTATAAATACCCGCTTGGTTTTCGGGCTCAAAGGGCTCGCCGCCCAAAAGCGAAAAGCCCTCAATATAATCTTTGCTTATTGCATCGACAATTTCATTTACCGTTTCATCGGTTAAGGGTGCGCCGTATGAAAAATCCCACGCTTCGCTGTTAAAGCAGTTTTTGCATTTGTGACGGCAACCGCTTACAAAAAGCGACACCCTAACCCCCGGACCGTTTGCGATATCGAATTTTTTGATTACTGCGTAATTCATAAATAATTTTTACAGGTGTAAAACTCTTTCCTTAATTTCCTGTGTTCTGCCTTGGTTCCAGAATTGTGTACCAATATAACCACAGGTGCGGCGAGCAACATTAAGCTTATCCTGGTCGGTGTTGCCGCAATTCGGGCAGGTCCAAACCAATTTGCCGTGCTCGTTTTCTTTAATTTCAATTTCGCCGTCAAAACCGCATTCGTGACAGTAGTCGCTCTTGGTGTTAAGCTCGGCATACATAATGTTGTCATAAATAAACTTCATAACCGAAAGCACAGCATCAAGGTTGTTTTGCATATTAGGTACCTCAACATAGCTGATAGCACCACCGGGCGATAATGCTTGGAATTTTGCCTCTAACGCCAATTTCTCAAACGCATCGATATCCTCGGTAACATGCACATGATAGCTGTTTGTTATGTAGTTTTTATCGGTAACACCCTTAACAATGCCAAAGCGCTTTTGCAAGCATTTTGCAAATTTATAGGTTGTGCTTTCAAGCGGTGTGCCGTAAAGTGAATAGTCAATAACCTCGGCTGCCTTCCACTTTGCAGTGTATTCGTTTAATTTTCTCATAATTTCAAGGCCAAATTCCTCGCCTTCTTTTTCGGTGAGCTTTTTGCCTATCATAGCATAAACACATTCCCAAAGACCTGCATATCCAAGCGAAATGGTAGAATAACCGCCGTGGAGATATTTGTCAATGGTTTCGCCTTTTTTGAGGCGCAAAAGTGCGCCGTACTGCCACAAAATAGGTGCGGCATCCGAAACGGTACCTGTAAGGCGTTCATGACGGGCTTGAAGTGCACGGTGGCAAAGCTCCATTCTCTCGTCGAAAATCTTCCAGAATTTTTCCATATCACCGTTTGCCGAAAGACCGATATCAACAAGATTTACGGTAACAACGCCTTGGTTAAATCGGCCGTAATACTTAGGTTTGCCGTTTTCATCAACATAAGGTGTCAAGAAGCTGCGGCAACCCATACAGGTATAGCAATGGCCGTCGCCGTTTTTGTCAACCTTGTTTTGAAGCATAACCTTTTCAGAAATATAGTCGGGCACCATACGCTTTGCAGTGCATTTAGCAGCAAGCTTTGTAAGATACCAATACTTGCTGTCTTCTTTAATGTTGTCTTCTTCCAAAACATAAATAAGCTTTGGAAAAGCGGGAGTAATCCAAACACCCTTTTCGTTTTTAACACCCTTATATCTTTGCTTTAAAACCTCTTCAATAATTAAAGCAAGGTCGGCCTTTTCCTGTTCGTTTTTGGCCTCGTTAAGATACATAAATACAGTAACAAAGGGCGCTTGACCGTTGGTGGTCATGAGGGTAACAACCTGATACTGTATTGTTTGAACACCACGTGCAATTTCTGTCAAAAGGCGCTTTTCAGTAATTTGGGCAATCTTATCTTCGCCCAAATTAACGCCCGCCTCTTCCATTTCAGCCACAACTTCGGAATAAATCTTCTTACGGCTTACATCAACAAAGGGTGCAAGGTGTGTTAAGCTGATACTTTGACCGCCATACTGACAGGAGGCAACCTGTGCAATAATTTGGGTTGCAATGTTACAAGCAGTAGAAAAGCTGTGGGGACGCTCAATAGAGGTACCGCTGATAACAGTACCATTTTGAAGCATATCCTCAAGGTTTACAAGGTCACAGTTGTGCATATGCTGTGCAAAATAGTCAGCATCGTGGAAGTGAATAAGTCCGCGGTCGTGTGCATCAACAATGTCAGGGCTTAAAAGAATACGCCTTGTGATGTCCTTACTAACCTCACCCGCCATATAGTCACGCTGAACGCTGTTAACAGTGGGGTTTTTATTACTGTTTTCTTGCTTAACTTCTTCGTTATTACATTCAATTAAGCTTAAAATTTGTTCGTCGGTAGTATTTGCCTTTCTTACTAACGCACGATTATAACGGTATGTAATATAACGCCTTGCAACCTCAAAAGCGCGTTGATTCATAATTTGGTCTTCCACCATATCTTGTATTTCTTCAACGCTTAAAGAACGGTTGATATTAGCCGCCGCACTTTCTACATCCTCTGCAATGCGTTTTATTTGAACCTCACTCATTCTGTGGCTGGGTACCACGCTTTGATTTGCCTTTGTAACCGCAACAATAATTTTATTAGGGTCAAAGGTTACTTCTGCGCCGCTTCTTTTGATGATTTTCATAATACTACCTCTATATTTTCAATAATTTATATACAATATATTGTGACTGCAAAGTCTATTATAGCACAAATTATTGATAATGCAAGTATTATTTCGACAAAATTTTAATTATTTCTTAAAACCTTCACCAAGTATTTCGCCCGCCTCACAAATAACGATAAACGCCCCTTTGTCGTGGCGTTTTGCACAAGCACAAACCTCGTGCACCTGATTTATTCTTAAAGTGCACATAATCATACTTCCCCTATTGCCTGTATACCCGCCTCGAATGTCAATAGTTGTAACTCCGCGCCCTATTTCGTTTAAAATGTCATACACAATATCTTGTGTTTTTTCACTTATAATGTAAACCACCTTACCCTTGTCCGCACCGTATAGCACCAAATCCATAATTTTGGAACAAGCATAGAGGGTTATAACAGAATAAAGTGCGCTTTGAATATTCTTATAAATCAATGCAGATGATATCACAACCACAAAATCTAAAAACAGCATAAGTCGCCCCATACTGATAAAAGGATATTTTATGCCGATAAGCTTTGCGATAATTTCAACACCGCCTGTTGTGGCACCGCGAAGCATAATTATACTTATGCCAAGTCCCAAAAGTGTACCGCCGAAAACACCCGCCAAAATTAAGTCTAATTTAATTTTAGGTAACAAAGCATCGAATATATCTAAAAGCCCCGAGGTTATAGCCGTTGCCAAAACAGTTTTAACAATAAACCCTTTGCCGAATTTTATAAAAGCAATTATAAAAATCGGAATATTTATAACAAAAACTGTTGCACCTATCGGTAACTGAAATAAATAATTCAAAATGGTTGCAACACCCGTAACACCGCCGGGTGAAATTTGGTTTGCCGATAAAAACACCGTTACCGCAATGGCATAAATGCTTCCGCCTACAATATAATAAATAATATCCTTTAAAAATTCCTTAATACCTTTTTTCATAACACACCCCAAAATAAAAAACGGTTACACTGTTTAGTGTAACCGTTTTAATTTAATCTTTTAAATAATTTTGCCAAATGATATTAAAAAGTGATTTTGCCCTTTCGTTTTCATTTGAAAGATAAAGCCAACCGAAAAGCGCTTCAAGGCCTGTGGCGGTGTGATAATCGCCCCCGCTTGAATTTTTTGGTGTGTTGCCTGTTTTAAAATTTCGGCCACGCTTAAAAACCGAAAGCTCTTTTTCAGAAAGCTCACTTTCAATCAGCTTGAACGCTTCGGCCTGTGCGGTAGCATTTACAAGCTTTACCGAAAGCTTATGTAGCTCACCCGACGGGCGATTAACCTCCGCCAAAGCGGTGCGTACCATAAGTCCATAAACCGCATCGCCGACAAAAGCCAAAACCGAAGGGCTTAAAAGGTTTGGGTTTTCCATAAACTACCTCTAATCAACAAAATCAAATTCGATATCCAAAATGCTTACGGTGTCGCCCTCTTCAATGCCGGCTTTTTCCAAAGCGGTAATAATTCCGCAGTCACGAATAACACGCTCGAAATATTGAAGCGATTCATAATCGTCAGGGTCGACATTGTTCATAACTTCCATAAGCCAGTCGCAGTCCTCAACAAAGTAAATGCCGTTGTCCTTTCGGATTTTAAAGCCGCGGCGGTCTTTCTTAACCTCAACCTCGGGCTTTTCTTCGGCTTCATAAATTTTAATTGGCGGAAGCTTTGCAAGCTCGCCTGCAACATAATTTATAAGCTCATCTGTACCCTCGGCAATGGCGGCCATAACAGGAAAGAATTTATAACCTTTGCCTTCGAAATAATTTTTAATTCGTTCAATTTCAGCTTCATCAATTAAATCACACTTGTTGCCCACAATAATTTGGGGCGCTAGGGTTAATTCGTCGCTGAAAACCGAAAGCTCGTGATTTATTTTTTCAAAATCGTCGATAGGGTCACGACCCTCGCTGCCCGAAATATCCAAAACGTGCAAAAGCAAACGGCAACGCTCAACATGGCGCAAAAATTCGTGACCAAGACCAATACCCTCGCCCGCACCCTCGATAAGACCGGGGATGTCCGCCATTACAAAAGATGTGCCCTCGTCAATTCTTACAACACCTAAAACAGGGGTAAGGGTTGTAAAGTGATAGTTTGCTATTTTTGGTTTTGCTTCGCTTACAACCGACACAAGTGTTGACTTGCCAACATTTGGAAAGCCGATAAGTCCCACATCGGCTAACAATTTAAGCTCAAGTGTAACATCCAACTCTTCACCCGGGTTGCCACTTTTTGAAAAGCGGGGAATTTGGCGGGTTGCTGTGCCAAAGTGCTGGTTGCCCCAACCGCCGTTACCGCCCTTTGCGATAATTACGGGCTCGCCGGTTGAAATGTCGGCAATAATTCTGCCGGTTTCGGCATCCTTAACCAATGTACCGACAGGCACCGAAATAACAAGGTCGGGTGCCGATTTGCCTGTGCAACGGGAAGTACCGCCGTTTTGACCATTTTCGGCAGCATATTTTCTTTTATATCTAAAATCCGCAAGGGTGGAAAGGTTGCTGTCGGCTTTAAAAACTATATTTCCGCCCCTGCCACCGTCACCACCGTCGGGACCGCCTGCCGCAACATATTTTTCACGGCGAAAGGACACCGCCCCGTCACCGCCGTTGCCGGCCTTTAAATGTATTTTTGCTATATCAACAAACATTTAGTTTTCCTCTTCAATTTCAATAAAAGCGTTATAAAGCTCTAACGCTTTGTCATAATCTTCGGGCTTTACATAAAAATTTTCAGGTGTTAAAAGACCACCTGTCACAATTTTCATATAACCCGCAACGCCTTCCTGCCTTGCAATAAACGGTATGTCGTTATCCCTTAAAATTTCGGCATACATACCCGCAAAATTGGGCATTACCGCCTTTACAAGTCGAAGACCATCATATTCTTCCTTAGTTTTTGTTTTAAAAAACACTTTTTATTCCTCTTCAATAAAAAAATCATCATCCGAAAATTCGGGCTGGTTTTCCATAAGCTCGTTATAAAGCGCCTCTGCTTTGTCAAAATCACGCTTATCAACATAAACCTCATCCGCGGTAAAGCCACCGCCAAAGGTGACGCGAACACCGCCGCCATCTTCACCCATTGAATAAGGAATTTTATTTTCTGTTAAAATATCCTTAAAAATTTCCGCTAAAACTACATCCTCGAAAGTAGCAACAAGCACGGGCTCGGTCATAACGCTATTATCACCGTTTTCCTGTGGCTCTATGACTGTGTTTTCACTTAAATCAGCACCGCAAATTAGGCAAATTTCCTGCTCGTCGGCACATTCAACACCGCATACATGACAAATTTTCATTTAAGACCAATCCTTTCAAGGTTATTAAAAAAATAAATCCGGACGCTGATAGCACCCGGATTTTAAAGTTAATTATTGCTCAACAGCGTAAATGCTAACTTGTTTACGGTCTCTGCCAACTCTTTCAAACTTAACCTTACCGTCGATAAGGGCAAATAAAGTATCGTCAGAACCACGGCCTACGTTGTTGCCGGGATGAATGTGTGTTCCTCTTTGGCGAACGAGAATGTTGCCTGCAAGAACAAACTGACCGTCAGCACGCTTTGTGCCAAGACGCTTAGACTCACTGTCACGGCCGTTCTTTGTAGAACCAACACCCTTTTTATGAGCGAATAACTGAATGTTAATCTTTAACATTTTTTTGCACCTCCAAAATTTTGATGTTATTACTGTATTGCATTGATAATTCGGTTAAATGAAGCCGAAGCCCCGAAAGAACCTTGACCGATGCATCGCTTGGGTTTAAAACCTTGAAAAGCATTTCACCGTCTGAAACCTTTGCCTCTGCCTTGTCGCCGATTATTTCGGTAATTGTGTTGGCTGCCATATAAGCGGCACTTGAAACCGCCGCACAAACCGTTTTACCAACCTCGTCGTCACAGCTTACTGTACTGTGACCGCTGATTTCAAAACCATAAAGCTTTTCATCAGCCAAAAATTTTACACTAGTCATACTAATTAACCGACTACCAATTAACCGATTTCGGTAATTTGTACTTTAGTGTAGGGTTGTCTGTGACCCATTTTACGAGCGCAGCCCTTCTTGGGTTTGTAAGTGAAGACAGTAATCTTCTTGCCCTTGCCGTTCTTTAAAACGGTGCCTTTAACGAAAGCATCCTTAACATAGGGCTTACCAACCTTTAAAGTTCTGTTGCTAACAGCAACAACCTTGTCGAAGGTAACTTCTTCGTCAACATTAGCGTTAAGCTTTTCGATGTAAATTACATCGCCGTTTTCAACACGATATTGCTTTCCGCCGGTTTCGATAATTGCGTACATTTCCTTTTCACCTGCTTATGTTCAGTCTCGCTACAGAAGGCGTGCACCAAAAAAGGCGCAACTTAAAAAAGCCCACAATATGCGGCTTATACAGTTTATCACAAACAATGCTGTTTGTCAAGTGAAAATATTGCGTTTTTTCTATTTAAAATGTTACAAAACTATAAGTTTAAGGAGACAACGAAAAACCGTCGCCTCCTTTTATTCTTATTATCTGAGTAGCATCATAACACAGTCACCCTGTGCTACCTGCCGTCCGTAAAAATCAAACGTTTTATTTAATGAACTGTCATAATAGCCCAAACGTTTACCGTAAAAGTCACTGAGCCATTTTTTATTTCCAGACCATTCAATCCATCCGATTATTTTTCCCGTATAATCCTGCACCTTTTCTTTACTCATGACAAAGCACCCTAACTACTTAATACTTTATGTACTTATCGCAACTGCGGCCTTCCATAGCGGTAGGTCCGGGCAAAGCACTACCGGGTTTCCCTGCACCGCATTTCCCGCGAGTAGACGGACTGTCAGTAACAAGGGCATTACCTTTATCTTGACGTACACCGCGCCAATTTGCGCAGGTTACACAACATTTTTCACTTTTCCCTGCTGTCCACATTATACTTACTCCTTTACTTTCCAAATCTGTTACATGCCTTTATTAAACTTAGACATATACTTTCTAATATTCTAACCGATTATCTCACCATTTTCATCAAAAACCACCGATTCCCCATTATCAATATACAATTGATTTACATACTGCTTTGTTTCATTATCCTTGATTTTTGATAAAAAGTGTACCGCACCCAAAATAATTTTATTTCGGTCTTTTTTCTCTAAGGTTATTGTTGCATCATTTTTATCATTACGAATAAAAATTTGGTTATAGGTTTCGAAAACTTCACCCGATGATAAAATTATATTGTTGTAATATCCATAAAGCGTCATATTGTTAAGTTCCTTTGCTTCGGTTCTGTTGTGCTTAAATTCAACAACATCATCCATATCATATTCCTTAAGCAAGCTATGAGCTTTGCCATCGATATAGCGAATTATCAAAAGCTTATCGTTTACATCATCAACAGAATAATACACACTCTCTGTACCTATTGCTGTGCCGGGTATAACAATGCTTTCCCCCTTTATGCTGCCGAAAGTCACCATTTTTTGAAGCTCATTAGCCACTTTAACTTGATCAGCAAATTTACCAGCTTGCTCTTTTGCGTTTTTTGCTGCATCCTTCAATTTGTCCATAAATCCCATAATTCTTTCTCCTTTTATTTTTAATATTTACAGATAGCTCTTCAACTATCTTTTGCACATTTAATATTTGCAAGTTAGTTATATATCACTAATTATATGCCACGCACCAACCTGTGTCAATAAAAATTAGTGAAATATAACTAACAAATATTTTTATAGTGATATATCATCTACATATAATAATTATGTAGGTGAAATGTATGGGTATTTGCGAATTTACAGTAAATAGAATTTACCAGCTTTGCCGTGAGCGAAAAATCACCCCCAACGCTTTAAGCTATCTGTGCGGAATTCCCCAAGCAACAATTAAAAGCATTTTAAATGGTGAAAGCAAAAACCCCGGTATTGTAACCATTAAAAAAATTTGTGATGGTTTAGAAATTACAATGATGGAGTTTTTTGACACTCCCGAATATCATGATTTAGTTCAAGAACTTAAATAACAATTTTAAAAATAGCAAAAATCCGTCTCTCATTTAATTTGAGAGACGGATTTTAAATTCAACAAAACTTTGTAAATTGCTGGCGGACAGTCGAGGATGCCTGCACCCACAAAATTATCAATAAAGCCACCACTAAACCACAGTTTTACGATATATTTGCTAACGCAAATGCGATATACTCGCTTCGTTCGTGCGATATATCATACCTCGCGGTATAATGCGATATGATATAAATCCACCCACGCCCGCAGGCATATCGCATACACAGTATATGTCGCGTTACTATGTAACATATCGCAAATCCAAGGGATTTATATCGCGGGGCTTTGCCCCATAAACCCCAAATTTATTGTTCCTCAAGCTTTTCTGCCGCTTTCAATGCAGCATCATTATCATCAGTAATCAAAAAAACAACAAATTTACCATCAGTTTTCAAAACCGAATTTGCCATTTTGGTTTCAAAGTTTTGGTCGTACATACCCTTATCGCCGTTTTGAAGAGTTTTCTTACGGCGTTCAATTAAATCAACCAAGACATCTATATCCTGTTCGTTTTTGGCCTTTAAAACCGTTACTTCATAAGTATCGGCGCCCGAACCCAGATATATTGCATAATCTTCTAACAATTCTAATTCTTCGCATTCCTGAAACAAGCCGTCCGCCCAAAGTGACATTGAAAAAGCATCTAAATTATTTTCTGACTTGCGGTAAAACTTTTCATATTCGGGCTTTTCACCTACCGACTGATAAGCCGCCGCAATATCTTCACACGAAAGATTATCCGAAAAACTTTTTTCGCCCGAGCAGCCCACAGTAAAAAGCAATATTAAAACCATTAACAATACGATTATTTTTTTCATAACAGCCCCCTAAGGCATTTGTAAAATAGAAATGTTTTTAGCGGTTGAAAGTTCAGAAATATTTTGCAAGACCAAAACCTTATCTATATCCTCGGTTTCAACTAATTGTTTTACACTATCGGTATAATAACGCAAATCAATAAGCGTTAAATCATAATGTATTGCAAGAAATGGGGCAATACTGTCGGAAAAGCTGTCCCTTATAATAAGTAGCTTTTCCCTACCCGAATGTCCGTTTGTTATATCAACCCTTGCGTGATTACCGCCAAGAAATACCGCATACTTATCGACCGTTTCAAGCTTTTCAAAATTGTACATTCCTATTTGCTTGCCGTCAGCGATTACGCTATATTCATTGTCATTCTCATAACGGTATAACTTTATCGTATCCTTTGGAGCAAGGTAAAAACCCGAGCTTCGCATAGCGGTACCGCAAAATTCTTTTGTTACAGCTTCTATTTTGAAATAATCCTCACTTTTCGGCTTAAAACCTAATTCCTTACCCAAAGCGCAATAAGTAATATATGCACCCTTTGTAGTGTAATGATGGTCGGTCTTATAATAGCTACCACTTGTTTCTAAAGCGTCCCGCAAATCAAGTTTTATTATACCCGACATATCATCTTTTCGGAAAAATTTATCCCATATTTTTGTTTCATTTTCGTAAGGATATGCATTCGGCAGATTAGCAGAATAAACATCAATCGTTCTTGGCAACGGTGTTACAACAACCGCTTTACCGATAGCGTTTGCGAAATTGTTTATACAGTTTAAGTTTTCTTCTAATCTGTCATCAGTAATATCGCCGCGTGGGATTAAAACACCATCTTTACCGTAAATAATACCATTGTTTTCCCGTTTTAAAAGTGCCAATTCGCTATATGCCTTTAATGAAACAAAACCATCCCTTAAGGGAAATTGGTCAGTAAGATAACGCGAAATTTGTTCGGTAAATTCACCGCTTTTCAGTTTTTCAAGGGTAAAGATTGGCGCCTGCTGTAAGGCGCGGTTTTCTTTTTGGGAAATCTTTTTATCAGGAATGATTATAATCAACAATGCAAGTGTGGCAATAATTGCAGAACTGACAATAACCAAACACTTATCAAAAATATTTTTCATAACTTTATTTGAAACCAACTATACTTGCGCTTGAATTTGAAAGCATAATTTTAAATAAATTTCTTTCAGAATAAAGGTGAATTACATAGTCGGGATTAGTGCTTTCCCAATTTTTAGGGAAATTATAATTATCAAACTCACCCCAGCAAGCAGTTGCAAAGCGGTCGCTTACCATATCAAAGGCAACCTTACCAAACGAGTCACGCATAATAACCGCATTAGGAAGTCCCGAAGGGGTATTGTTATATACCGTTTTTGCAGCTTTATTATCATTCGTAAGATATAATCCTGTATTTTTGTGATAAACTGCGCTTAATGTATTTGAGCTTGTTTTTAAATTATATAGGGTGGTTAACTCTTTTATTTCTGTTTTGGAGGTAATGCCCGAAGCTGTATCGTTGTCAAAGCCTATACCTGACGGAAAATTGAATACCGCGTCACCACCGTAAAGCTCGGCTGTGTAGAAACCCATTTCCTTAACGGTACGAGGCTTTGCGGCGGGATAAGTTTTTGCAATATAGTTAAACAAATCGTAGGTGCCCCAATATGCGCCGTAGGCTGACCAATGAGAGTCGGTATGCTGATAAAGCTGATAACCCACACCATCATTTTTATGCTTTTTCATTGTATCAAGGGGATAAATAACCTTTGCCCCCGCCTGAGTAGCAATTTTTTCAAAGGCTTCATATATTGTTTCGCCGCTGGTTTTAGGATAACCCGCAGGCACTGTTTCGGGATAAATTTCTGCCGAAGACGGAATGATTAAAAATATTGTTTCAGCACCCACTGCCGAAGCCTTCTTAACTAAATTGGAAATATTGCTTTCAGCCTGTGAACGTATTTTAGCTGTTATTTTGTCTGATGAAAGCGTATAACTTAAAAGTGCGCTGTAAAAATGTGCACGGCTGTTAAGTCCAATTACAGGGCGATATTCGTGGGCTTCCATATAATTTTCACTAAAGCCGGCATCGAAATTAACATAACGAGACACCTCATCCGATATCGTCTTGCCCTTTTCCTTGGCAGAAACCTCTACGGTTGTGCTTCTATAAATTTTAACCTGACCGATAAAATAATCTTCATTCTTTCCCGCATACGGAACAATTTTTGTGGTGGTAATACCATCACCTTTAACATTCACATATTCTGTACCCTTTGGGCAAGAACCGGCGACAATACAAATTCTCGGTGCAACCTGTGTTGCAACAGTGACATTCGGCACATCGCTAACCTTTACAGTATTTTGAGGTTTGCTTGAATTATTTGAAATGGTTGGACTTTGAATAACAGAATTGTCATTGTCGTCAGGCAACTGTGATTCACCGCCCAAGCTTTGATTTTGGGATTGGTTATCAGAAACAGTATTACCCGTACTGTTTGAATTTGAATTGGTTTTATTGGTACAGCCGCCCATAAAGGCAACAGTTAAAATGCTAATTACCAAAAATAATGCAATTAATTTGATAACATGTGTATTGTTTTTCATTTAAAGGTCTCCTTTCAAAATTAAAAACGGAAATATAAAAACGGGTTATATGACGAGTCCACAATATATGCCGTGCATATAAGAAGTAATATAATTGAACCAACAAAAATTACCGCCCTAAAAATAGGGTTATCTTTAAATTTTAAAAACAATCTATGTGGGAATGGTGTTGAAGCTACACACAATATTGATATAAAGAAAATATTTCGCAAAAGTTCATAAACAGATAAGCTACAGAACACAGGTGCGCTAAACATTGCAGATAAAAATTCAAACGGTGAAGAAAGGTCACATGCCACAAAAATATACCAACCAAAGATTATAAGAACAAGCGAATATATGTGAGATATAATTTTGGGCAACTTTTGAAGAATTTTCGAAATAAAGAATTTTTCAATCACAAGCAATACGAAAAAGTAAAGTCCCCATATAATAAAGTTCCACGAAGCACCGTGCCAAAGACCGGTTAAAAACCAAACTATTAAAAAGTTAATTACAGTGCGCCCTATTCCTTTTCGGTTGCCGCCTAACGGTATGTAAACATATTCCTTAAACCACGAAGAAAGACTTATATGCCAACGCCGCCAAAATTCCGTAATACTTTTTGAAATATACGGGTAATCAAAATTTTCAATAAATTCAAACCCCATAATACGGCCAAGACCGATTGCCATATCCGAATAACCCGAAAAATCGAAATAAATTTGGAAAGAAAAGAATATAAGTGCAAGCCAGGTTGTCAGCACACTTGGGTTTTCACTGACTGACAAAGTTAACTGACTATAAACCGCGCCCGCCGTATTAGCAAGTAAAACCTTTTTAGCCAAGCCGCAAATAAACCGCAGTATACCGCTTGATGCCTGCTCAAAACTGTGTCTTCTATATCGAAGCTGCTCATCAACGTCACCATACCTTACTATTGGTCCCGCAATAAGCTGTGGAAACATTGTAACATACGAACCAAAGGTGAAAATATTTTTTTGCACCTTTGCCTTACCCAAATAAATATCAAGTGTGTATGACATAGTTTGGAAGGTATAAAGAAATACCTATCGGAAGTGTTATACCAATTGGTTCCAATGATGAAAAAATTGGAATAAGTGCAAGATTTTCAATTATAAAATCAAAATATTTAAAAAAGCCCAAAACGCTTAAATTTATAACCACGCTTGATATCATTGCGATTTTTGCCTTTTTAGGGTTTGTTTCACGATTCTTTGCAACCAAATAGCCACAAGTATAATCTACCGCAATTGAAAAAAACATTATAAAAATATAAATCGGTTCGCCCCAACCATAAAATACTAGACTGAGCACCAAAAGCGCCAGATTGCGCAAACTTAAAAACCTTGCAGGAATAATATAATAAATAAGCATACTCAAAGGCAGATAAAGATACAAAAATTCGATTGATGAAAATACCATTTTTTATCCCCTTTGTTACCTTTATTGTCCAGGAAATTATACCATACAATCTAAACAAATACAAGCGTAAACAATCAGTTTAAAAATAATAGCATTTTTAAGTTTTCACACATTGACAACTATATGTTAATTATAGTATAATTTACTATTAAAAGGGAGATGATTTCTGTGATTAACAAAAGTATTAAAAAATTAGTATGCTATGGTCTTTCAAAAAACCTTTTTGAAAAGTGTGACGAAATTTTTATAACCAACCGCATTTTAGAAATTTTAAAGCTTGACAGCTTTGAATGTGATGAAGATTTTTGCGAGGTTGATTTAGAAGCCACTTTAAAGGAAATTTTAGATTTTGCGGTAGAAAAAGGTCTTATTGATGACAACATTACCGAGCGTGACCTTTTCGACACCAAAATTATGTCGGCTTTAATGCCAAGACCAAGCGAGGTTATAAATAAATTCAACTCGCTTTATGAAAATTCTCCCGAAGAGGCAACCGATTATTATTTTAATTTAAGCCAAAACAGTGATTACATACGCCGCTATCGTGTAGCAAAGGACCTTAAATGGAAGTCTGACACCGAATACGGCGAAATGGATATTACCATAAACCTTTCAAAGCCCGAAAAGGATGCAAAGTCTATTCTTGCGGCTAAAAATGCGCCGCAGTCAAGCTACCCCAAATGCTTGCTTTGTAAAGAGTGTGAGGGTTATGCCGGACGCATTAACTTCCCGGCCCGTCAAAATCACCGCATTCTTCCCGTTACCTTAAACGGTGAACAATGGTTTTGGCAATACTCCCCCTATGTTTATTATAACGAGCATTGCATTGCCTTTAATGGTGAGCACACACCAATGAAAATCGATGCTACCACCCTTAAAAAGCTTTTTGATTTTGTTAAAACCTATCCGCATTACTTCATTGGCTCAAACGCGGGGCTTCCCATTGTTGGTGGTTCTATCTTGGCGCACGAGCATTTCCAAGGCGGTCGTTATACCTTTGCAATGGCAAAGGCCGAATTAGAATATGAAACAACCTTTGACGGCTTTGAAGACATAAAAGCAGGCATTGTAAAATGGCCAATGTCGGTTATCCGCTTAAACGGCGCTGACTGTGACCGTGTGGTAGAGCTTGGCGGCAAAATTTTAGCCGCTTGGGAAAGTTATACCGATAAGGATGCCTTTATCTTTGCCGAAACCGATGGTGAAAAGCACAATGCTATCACCCCTATTGCCCGCAAGCGCGGTGAAAATTTCGAGCTTGACCTTGTGCTTCGCAACAACATCACCACCGAAGAATATCCAATGGGTGTTTACCATCCACACGCAGAAAAGCACCACATTAAAAAGGAAAATATCGGTCTTATTGAGGTTATGGGCTTGGCAGTTCTCCCCGGCCGCTTAAAGCAAGAAATGGCAGATTTAGAAATTGCAATTTTAGAAAACCGTGATATTAAAAATGATGAGGCACTTGCAAAGCACGCCGACTGGGCAGAGGAAATTAAGGCAAAATATCAAGACCTTAATAAAGACAATATCGGCGATATTATTAAAAAAGAAATCGGTATTGTTTTCTCAAAGGTGCTTGAGGATGCAGGTGTTTACAAGCGTGACCAAAAGGGTCAGGCCGCATTTAAGAAGTTTATAGAAAGCGTAAAATAATGTTTGTCACCGTATTAACACAGGTTGTTATACTTTTTATTCTTATTTTTGTTGGTTTTATACTTACAAAAATAAAAATGCTAAACGACCAAAGTGTGAAAAGCTTAACCGACTTGGCGCTGATTTTGGTGACGGCTTGTGTTATTATTAAATCTTTCTTTCGGCAGTTTAATAAATCTGACCTTAAAGATTTGCTTTTAAGCTTTTTGTTGGGAATTATACTTCACACCGTATTTATTCTTTTAACCCTTTTGTTTTTAAAAGATAAGGATAAAAACCGCCAAGCAGTACTACACTATGCCGCCGTTTTTTCAAATTGCGGATTTATGGCATTACCGCTTCAAGAAGCGTTACTTGGTGATGACGGAGTGTTTTTGTGTTCTTCCTTTGTGGCAATTTTTAATGCGTTTGTGTGGAGTTGGGGCATTAGAATTATGAGCGGTGACAAAAAGTCGATTAAACCGCTTAAAATTCTCACCCGCCCCGCAATTTTGGCGCTTATAATTGGTTTTATTGTTTTCATACTTTCAATACCTGTACCAAATATTATAAGTCAACCAATTTCTATGCTTGCTGCTCTTAACACACCGCTTCCAATGATTATTATTGGGTATCACCTTGCTTCTTCAAATATTTTAAAAGGTTTGGGCGACATAAAATGCCTTTTAACTATTTTGTTAAGGTTGATTATTTTCCCCGCCGTCGCAATTTTAGGTATGTGGCTGTGTGGTGTAAAGGGTAATATGCTTATATCCCAGGCAATTTGCTGTGCCGCACCTGTTGCCGCAAACACAACAATGTTTTCGGCAAAATACGGCCGCGATACCGAACTTTCGGTTAATCTTGTTTCCCTTAGCACTTTATTATCACTTATAACAATGCCAATAATGATTACATTAACAGAAAAATTAGCAACATTATGATAAATTACATACACGAACCCACGCCCCTTCAATGCGGACAGGCAGTTTTGGCAATGCTTACAGGTATACCTGTTTGTGAAATTGTTAAAACATTAAACAATGAAAAAGAAACAACCCTTAAAGAAATGCTTGATTTTTTAAATAAAAACGGCTTTCGGGTGGAAAATAAAAGAATAGCGGTGTCAGACAAAACCGAGCTTCCTAAAATTGCGCTTTTAAGTCTTGAAACACCACGCTGTTGGCATTGGTCACTTTATTATGACGGCACCTTTTACGACCCCGAACATAACATTTTAAGTGACTTTCCAACCGCCAAACGAAAATATTATTGGAAAATTGAAAAAATATCGGAGGATATATGTTAGAACTTAAAAACATATGCTTTTCTGCCGAAACAGAAGACGGCAACGAAAAGCAAATTTTAAAGGATGTAAACCTTAAAATTGATGATGGCTTTGTGGTTATTACCGGCCCAAACGGTGGCGGTAAGTCCACCTTGGCAAAAATAATTGCCGGCATCATTACCCCAACCTCAGGTCAAATTCTTTTAGACGGTAAGGATATTACAAACCTTTCTATTACCGAGCGTTCAAATCAAGGCATAAGCTTTGCCTTTCAACAGCCCGTTCGCTTTAAGGGTATCACCGTTTATGACCTTATAAGTCTTGCCGCAGGGGAAGAAATTGACATTACAAAAGCTTGTGGTTATTTGTCACAAGTTGGTCTTTGTGCGAGGGATTACATCAACCGCGAGGTTAATGCTTCACTTTCAGGTGGCGAGCTTAAACGAATTGAAATAGCAACCGTTTTGGCGCGTTCTACCAAAGTTTCAATTTTTGACGAGCCCGAGGCAGGTATCGACCTTTGGAGCTTTAACAGCTTAATTAAAGTTTTTGAAAAAATGCATAATACCCTTGGCGGCAGCATTATAATTATCTCACACCAGGAACGCATTTTAAACATTGCCGATAAGGTTGTGGTTATTGCAAACGGAAGCGTAAAGGATGAAGGCAAAAAAGATGATATTTTGCCATCTCTTCTACACGCAGCTGATGCCGCTTGCAAGGTGCTGACCGACGCATTGGAGGTGTGATTTAATGAACAACACAGAAAAAGAGCTTTTAAAAATGATTGCCGATATCGACGGCACCCCGTCGGGCGCATTTAATATTCGTGCAAACGGCGCACTTTCCGCCCGTCATATTACTGAAAATGTTGACATAAAGGAAAAAGCGGGTGTTTCGGGCATTGAAATTATCATTAAACCAAACACCGTTGGTGAAAAAATCCACATCCCTGTAATTATCAGCCAAAGCGGTTTAACCGAAATGGTTTATAACGATTTTATAATTGGTGACAACTGCGATGTAGAAATTGTTGCGGGTTGCGGTATTCATAACTGCGGCAGCGAGGAATCACGCCATGATGGTATTCACACCTTTTTCGTTGGCAAAAACGCCAAGGTAAAATATGTTGAAAAGCATGTTGGCGAAGGCGACGGTGAAGGCGGCAAAAATATGAACCCCACCACCGTTATCAACATTGATGATGGTGGCTATATGGAAATGGAAACCACCCAAATTAAAGGTATTGATTCAACAAAACGCATTACAAAAGCACGCCTTTCTGACAATGCAACACTTATTGTTAAAGAAAAGCTTATGACACACGGTAGTCAGTATGCCGAAACCGACTTTACTGTTGACCTTGACGGTGAAAATTCAAGTGCTAATGTAATTTCCCGTTCGGTTGCAAAGGATAGGTCAAATCAGCTTTTTGTTTCCCGCATTAACGGCAACAATGTTTGCACAGGCCACACCGAATGTGACGCCATTATTATGGATGATGCCCATGTTTCCGCACTTCCCCAAATCACCGCAAACCACATTGATGCCGCCCTTATTCACGAAGCGGCCATTGGTAAAATTGCGGGCGAACAGCTTATTAAGCTTATGACGCTTGGTCTTTCAGAGCAACAAGCCGAAGAACAAATCGTAAACGGATTTTTAAAATAATATATATGACAAAAACCTCTTGCAAACGCAAGAGGTTTTAATTTTTAATATCCCAAATCTTCTTCACATAAAATAACGGTTAAGCGCTTTTCGGGGCGTTGTCGGCCGGACACAAGATAGTTTACACAAATGCGGCGGGGGTTTTGGCAGCCGTCGGCAAAGTCGGGACTATCATTATTTAAAAGTGACACACAGTGCCCTAATTTTGCACAGGGGTTGTCGATACCAAGTCGCACACAGTTTTTAGGTGCGGCAACCCTTTTAACACGCAAAAATGCATCCTTTAAATCTTTTACAATTTTGTTTTTGCCAACCACCATAACAACCTTTTTAGGCCCAAAAGCAATAGCGGAAATGCGGTTTGAAAAACCGTCAACATTTAAAAGCTCGCCCTTTTCGGTCACAGCATTTGCCGAACAAAAATAAAAATCACAGCCGATAACCTCTTTATATACATTTTGGCGTTCTTCCTCAGTTATGCCGTCGCGGTTGCGGTTATAAAAATTATAGCAGGGCTTGTTTATAACCTCCCACACACCACTTTCAACAAGCGAAACTGAGCCGCCCGATGAAATTTTAGCACCCTCAAAAAGCATGCCCTCAACTATTGCAGGTATTTCATCCTTTGTTTTGCAAGTAATTACATTTATATTATTTTGCTTTAACGCGTTTATTACCTTTTCCATAGCTTCCACCTCTGATTTTTAAAAATAAAATTGTCAGCATAACCCCTGTAAGCACACCGCAAAGGTCAATGCATACATCACCTACTCTACCTGCCCTTCCCTCAACAAAAAGCTGCAGTGTTTCATCAAGTGAGGCAATAAGCAGGCCATAGCTTAACGCAACAAGCCATTTTAACCTTAATTTTTTAAAATTTAATACGGTTGAAAGTGCCAACACACCAAGCACCATAAATTCGGTAAAATGTGCCGCTTTTCGAATAAAATGATGAAAAAGCTCAATGCCCTCATCGGTTATAGGGCCAAATATATTCTCCCACAAGGGTGAAATTATGTCAAGTATAATACTAAGCACACCGCCACTTAACCTACCCGAATCCTCCCCAACCTTTAAAGACATTGAAAAGATAAAGCCGGTCCACAAAAGTGTAAGCACACTTAAAATATACATTTTTTCCTTATTCATAAAAATCCTCAAATATAAAAAGTGGGTATTTACAAGTTAAACTTGAAAATACCCATTTTTCTTTTAATTTAATTAGTTGCCGAATTTAGCAACGTTAATCTTCACGCCGGGGCCCATAGTAGTTGCGAGAACGCAAGACTTAACATATTGACCCTTGGTAGCAGCGGGCTTTGCCTTAATGATAGCGCCCATTAAAGCGTCAAAGTTTTCTTGAACTTTTTCTGCACCGAAAGATACTTTACCAATTGGGCAGTGAATGATGTTTGTTTTGTCAAGACGGTATTCAATCTTACCTGCTTTTGCTTCGGTAACTGCCTTAGCAACATCAGGAGTAACAGTACCTGCCTTAGGAGTAGGCATTAAGCCACGGGGACCTAAAACCTTACCAAGACGACCAACAAGACCCATCATATCAGGTGTTGCGATAACAACGTCGAAATCGAGCCAGTTTTCGTTTTGGATTTTAGCAATCATTTCTTCTGCGCCAACATAGTCAGAACCGGCAGCTAATGCAGCGTCTGCCTTGTCGCCCTTAGCGATAACAAGGGTTCTAACCTTTTTACCTGTACCGTTGGGAAGAACAACAGCGCCGCGAACCTGTTGGTCAGCGTGGCGTGAGTCAACACCCAAACGAACGTGAATTTCAACCGTTTCATCGAATTTTGCAGTAGCGGTTTTTACAACCAATTCTACAGCTTCGTTAACATCGTAAAGCTTACCGGTTTCAATAAGCTTTGCGCTTTCACTATATTTTTTACCGTGTTTCATTTTTTACCTCCAAGTGGTTAATCGGAATTTTCCTCCCACGAGAGAGAACTAATCTACAACTTCGATACCCATGCTGCGTGCTGTACCGGCGATCATGCTCATAGCAGATTCGATAGAAGCAGCGTTTAAGTCGGGCATTTTAGTTTCAGCGATTTTTTGTACTTGCTCTCTTGTGATTTTGGCAACCTTTGTTTTGTTAGGTGTGCCGGATGCGCTTTCAATACCGCAAGCCTTCTTAATAAGAACAGCAGCAGGCGGAGTCTTTGTGATGAAGCTGAAAGAACGGTCAGCATAAACTGTAATTACTACAGGAATGATAAGACCAACATCGTTCTTAGTTCTTTCGTTAAACTCCTTGGTGAAAGCCATGATGTTAACACCATGCTGACCGAGAGCCGGACCTACAGGGGGGGCTGGTGTTGCTTTACCTGCGGGGATTTGTAACTTAATGTAGCCAGTAATTTTTTGAGCCATTTTTATTTGCACCTCCATAATTCGTGGTAACAGTATCTTATAGTCTGATACCTGGCGGGGCGGTCATATTCCGTCCCTCCCACCGTGACACTTTCTTGTGTCGGGGTTTAATAAGCATTTCTGCGTATTAACTTAATCGTTTTCGATAGAGATTTGGTCAAGCTCTAACTCAACCGGAGTTTCTCTGCCGAACATTGAAAGAACAACACAAACATTGTTGTTTTCAGTATCAACTGTTTTAACAGTGCCTGTATATCCTTCCAAGGGACCGCTGATAATTTTAACAATATCGCCGGCCTTATAACCAACCTCAACGCTGTGCTTTTCTACGCCAAGGGCAGCAACCTCTGCATCGGTAAGGGGAACGGGCTTAGAAGCCGGACCCACAAAGCCGGTACAACCGCGGATGTTTCTTACAACATACCAGCTGTCGTCGGTTACTATCATTTTAATTAACACATAACCGGGGAAAATTTTACGCTCAACCTCGCGAGTTTTATCTTCCTTAATTTCGGTTACGGTTTCCATCGGGATTTTAATATCTTGTATTAAATCCTGCATTCCGCGACTTTCCACCATTGTGGCAAGATCGCTTGCTACCTTGTTTTCATATCCTGAATAGGTATGGACAACATACCATCTTGCTTCTTTTGTTTCAGACATGATTTACCTCCAAGGATTACTTAACGCTGTTCAAAATCAATTCGATGAGTTTACCCAAACCAAAGTCAACAGCCCAGATTAAAGCGCCTACAACCGCGCACATAATCAAAACTATACCTGTGTTTTTAATAACTTCCTTGTAATTTGGCCAAACAATCTTTTTAATTTCGCTCTTATAATCTCTAAGGAAATGGATAACGCGCTGAGCAATAGTTTTGCCACCGTTTGCCTTTGCTTCAATATAGTCATCAACAAAAAGGTTTGTAATTGCGAATGCTGCAAATAAGAACATTACAACAACCATAATAATTGCAAACAAGGTGTAATGAACACCTGAAACAGGAGCAATCGGACGAACGTCAACAAATCTTGTAACTTCAAGAGCAGTCATACATACCAATGCGTAAATGGCAGTAAAAAGACTTACAGCCGAAACAGTGTAACGAATGCCTTTTTTGTTAACAAACAAGCCAACAGCACTTAATACAGCAGCGAATGCGGTAAGAATAAGGGTGAATAAAACCTTAGCAGATACTGCCAACTTTACGCCTTCACCTAAAAATTCTACCTTTGAGCCAAACGCCCATTGAGCTGCGATATAAGAACCTGCCAACTCACCTTTTGAGAAAACGTCAACAAAAGGAAGGAAAAACATTACAAGCGCACCTAAACCGAAAACAACAGCGGCAACTTGAGAAATTTTATTTAATATCTTCATTTTGCTGCCTCCTACTTTGTTTCCTTGTGAAGGGTGTGCTTTTTGCAGAACCTGCAATACTTGTTCATTTCAAGTCTGTCGGGGTCGTTTTTCTTGTTTTTCATTGTGTTGTAGTTGCGTTGCTTACATTCAGTGCAAGCAAGTGTGATTTTAACTCTCATAACGGCACCTCCCGCTTTACGGAAATATTTTTTGCTTTTACTCTTGTAAAAGTAAACGCCTCCCTCGGTCGAGGTCTTGAACAACCGTGTCATATACCACATTTTGAGGCATACGAAAAGCACCACACGATATGTTGAAAGCCCTTTCAAACCGGTCTTTATTGCAAAAAAAAAGACCTTTTCAGAGGTAATAGCATTATACCACACCGTCATAAAAAGGTCAAGCATTTTTTGACAATATATTATATATTATTTGTGATAGGTCGAGCCCTCGTTAATTTTGAAGGCGCGATACACCTGTTCAAGCAGCATTACCCTGAAAAGCTGATGCGGAAAGGTCATTTTTGAAAGTGAAAGCCGAGTTTGTGAAATTTGCTTTACCCTTTCGCTTAAACCATAAGAGCTGCCGATTATAAGGGCAATTCCCCTGCCCTGCTGAGATAAATTTAAGACGCTTTGGGCAAGACCCTCGCTTGAAAGCTGCTTACCCTCAACACAAAGGGCAAAAACCTCGCTATTTTTGGGGATTTTTTTAAATATCAGCTCGGCCTCTTTTTGGAGGGCGGCATCAATTTCTGCGGGCGATGGCTTTTCGGGCAATCGTATCGGCTCAATTTCCACGATATCCAGCTGGCAATAGCGTGAAAGCCGCTTTTCATATTCGGCGGTCGCCTCACGCAAATATTTTTCTTTTAGCTTTCCAAGGGCGATTATAGTTACCTTAATCATATAACCGTCACCCCGCTGATTTTTGGCCTTGCAACTGTCAAGAAATAATCCTTGTTGTTTTGGGCCCCGCACCTTAAAAGTGCCGCCTCGGCAGTGGCTTTTGCAAGCATTGGCGTGTTGTTGTGCTGACTTAAATGCCCCAAAATAAACCGTGTTGTACCGCTGTTTAAAAGGGCGAGAAGCTCTGCCGCACAGGCATTGTTTGAAAGGTGACCCCTATCCGACAAAATTCGCACCTTAAGGTGTGGAGGATATGGTCCTTTTTTCAGCATATCAAGGTCGTGGTTTGACTCTAACAGCACCGCATCACAGCCCGAAATAGCATTTCGCATTTCATCAGTTACAACACCGCTGTCGGTACAAACGGCAATACTTTTTTGGTCGGGCATTAAAAATCTATACCCGCTTGAGCCATCACAGTCGTGGCTTGTGGCAAAGCGTGTTGCAACAATTCCGTCAATTTCTAATGGCACACCCTCAAAAACACAAACCTGTGTTTTTTTAGGGATTTTATCATACAAAGCCAAGGCATTAAGTGTTTTTTCAGATGCATAAAGGGTTGCGTTGGTTTTGTTTAAAAGGGTTTTAAGCCCTTTAATGTGGTCATCATGCTCGTGTGTAATAAAAACGGCGGAAATTTCATCAATATTACCGCCAATAGCAGTTAAATTTTCACAGATACCCTTAAAGGATGCACCCGCATCCACCAAAACACCCTTGTTTTCAAAACCTATGTATGTGCAGTTGCCACTTGAACTGCTGAAAAGCGGACAAATTATTGACAAAAAATCACCACCCTTTAATAAGATAAACAGGCCAACCGCAGTTGACCTGTGAATTATGCTTGTTTTAAAATTTCAATTCCGTCAGGATAATAAACACGCTTAATGTCGGCACCAAGGTTTGTAAGCTTTTCAACTACATCCTCATAGCCGCGGTCAATACGCTCAATTTCCTCAACAAAGGTTTCACCCTCTGCCACTAATCCCGCAATAAGCATTGCAGCACCTGCACGCAAATCAACCGCTTTAACAGGGGCAGCAACAAGCTTTTCAACGCCTGTAATAACGGCGGTTTTACCATCAACCTGTGCGTCGGCACCCATTAAGGTGAGTTGTTCGATATATCTGAAGCGATTGTCCCAAACGCCCTCGGTTACAATGCTTGTCCCCTCGGCAATGGCTAAAACGGTTGCCATTTGGGGTTGCATATCGGTCGGAAAGCCAGGGTGCGGCATTGTTTTAACATTGCATTTTCTTGGGCGGCGATCCATAGTAACACGCACCGCCTCATCAAATTCGGTAATAACAGCGCCCGTTTCACGAAGCTTTGCAATAATTGATTCCAAATGCTTTGGTGTAACATTATTTATAAGCACATCACCCTGTGTTGCAACCGCAGCCGCCATATAAGTGCCGGCTTCGATTTGGTCGGGTATTATGCTGTAGGTTGTGCCTTGAAGATTTTCAACACCGCGAATTTTAATAACGCTTGTGCCGGCGCCCATTATATTTGCACCCATAGAGTTTAAATAGTTCGCAAGGTCAACAATGTGTGGCTCACGCGCAGCATTCTCAATAACCGTAAGACCTGTTGCCTTTGCCGCCGCAAGCATTATGTTTATGGTGGCGCCAACCGACACAACATCCAAATAAACGCTGCTGCCGCGAAGCTCATCCGCCCTTGCGTCAACCATACCCTTTTCAAACGAAACCCTTGCGCCAAGCATTTCAAAACCCTTGATATGCTGGTCAATGGGGCGAACACCGAAATTGCAGCCACCGGGCGGTGCAACACGGGCCTTTTTCATTCTGCCAAGCAATGCGCCTAAAAAATAGCTTGAAGCACGCATCCCCTCTGCCATTTGGGGTGAAACAACAAAGGAATTTACATTTCTGGGGTCAATTTCAACAGTGGATTTATTTATAAACCTAACCTTTGCACCAAGCATTGACAAAACCTGTAAAATGTTTCTCACGTCGGAAATGTTAGGAAGATTTTCAATAACCGAAGGACTGTCGGCAAGTAAAACTGCCGGAAGAATTGCGACTGCGGCATTTTTTGCACCGCTTATCCTGACTTCACCGCATAAGCGGTTACCGCCGGAAATCACAAACTTCTCCATCAAATTCCCTCCTATCACTTTTAATTCACAAAACAATTATGCCCTAAAATTAAAATTCAAATCAAAACTATAAAGTTATTATATACCATTTTCTTTAAACTGTCAATTTGAAAATTGGCATAGCAATAAAAAAGACCGACAAACAAAATTTGTCGGTCAAAAATTATTTAGTTGATTTTTCCGTAAAGTGGGATATCGCTGTCCTTTTTGGGTTCACGATTGGGTGCAACCTCAACCTTGTTACTTGGGCGACTTCCACCTCTGCGGCGACGGTCATCTCTTCTGCCGCCACGACGGTCGTTACGGTTTCTTAACGGCTTTAATTCAGTGCCTTCAAGACCAATAACAACACGGCGATTTATACCCTCATCAAAGGATGCACTTGTAACACCTTCGATTGACTGAACCGCAGTATGGATAATACGGCGTTCGTAGGGGTTCATAGGTTCAAGTGTTCTGCATTTGCCGGTTTTTAAAACCTGTTCGGCAATGCGTTTTGCAAGGTTTGTTAAGGTGTCTTCACGCTTTTCACGATAGTTGCCGATATTAAGTGAAACTTTATAATATCCGCCACCGTTATTAGCGGCAAGACCCGCCAAAAACTGCAATGCGTCAAGTGTTTCACCACGGTGACCGATAATTGCGCCAAGACCTTCACCTTGAAGGTCTATTAAAGCGGCGTTGTCACGCTGTGCAACCTTAAAGGTAACATTTTCACAGCCAAGATTTTCTAAAATTGGTTTTAAAAATTCAACCGCTTTAACGGGGCGTGAATCGGCAGGCAATTCGCTAATATCAACCGCTTCGCCATATTCTTTAACAGCATCAGCTTTCTTTGTTTCTATGTTTTTTGCCTTTTCAGGTGCGGGCTTATTTGCCTTTACCTTTTCGGCTTTTTTCTTTTCTTTTTTGGGTTTTATATCAGGCAATTCAACAAATGCCCTAACCTCTGCTTTGCTTCCGCCAAAAAGACCAAGTGTCTTTTTCTTGGGGAAAGTAACCACTTCAAACTGAACGTCGGCATCCTCGGCCAAGCCCAATTTTAAAGCAGCATCTTCTCTTGCTTCGTCGATAGTATCGCCAAAGCCCATTGCTTCTTTAATCAAGGGAATTTCCTCCTATATTATCCTTCAATTTGTCCAAACTTTTTAATTTGTGTTTCTTCAAAATCGCACTGCTTTGAAAGCTGATTTGCGCGTTCCTTGGACAAAAGCTTATGAGGTCCGTAAAACTGTTGTACTAAAATTTGAATAACGCCACCGATAAGTGATGAGCATGCCCAATAGAATGTTACACCGCAAGGGAAGCCAAAGCCAATGAACAACGAAATTAAAGGCATTGTAAGCATCATACCCATCATACTGGGGGCATCGGGGTTTTGCTTTTTCTGCATAATTGAAGACATTACGCTTGAAAGCATTTGTGTGCCGAAAGCCAATAAGGGCATAATCCAAGTGCGGTTAAAGTGGCTGAAAATATCAATGTTAAATTTAGGGGTTGCAGTAAGGTCGATACCGAAAAAGCTAAAGCTCATATCCTTAGCGGCCTCAGCAATTTCGGGGAAATTGATTTTGCCCGAATTTACAGCGCCCAAAATTTGAAGCTCACTTCTTCCCTCAACAACATTTTCGCCAAGGTCCTTTAAAGCTGCAACAGCGGCCTTAATTGTTTCGGCATCAACATCCAAAAGATAGGTTAAGGGTTGCATTATCATCCAATAAATGCTCATCATAACAACAAGGCGCAAAATCATTGGAAGACAGCCGCCCGACATGGAAACGCCCTCTTTTTGATAAAGCTCTTGCATTGCCATGCTGTATTTTTGCTTGTCATCGCCGTATTTTTCTTTTAAAGCATCAAGCTTTGGCTTAATGCGAAGCTGCTGTACGGCAGATTTTTGGCTTTTAATTGTAAGCGGAATAAAAGCCAAGTTAATGAGTAATGTAAATACAAATACCGCTACGGCAAAATTACCGCCGAAAATGTCAGAAATAAACTGTAAAACATACGCAAACGGAATGTTTATAATGTTAAATAGTGCTTGCATTTATACACCGTCCATTCTAAAAATGGTAATTTTTAAATTTAATGTTTCTTTTCGGGTACAGGGTCATACCCACCCTTGCAAAAAGGGTTGCATCTTAAAATTCTCCAAACTGTCAGGGCCGAGCCCTTAAGCGCGCCGTGAGTAGATATTGCCTCAATACCATATTGAGAGCAGGTGGGTGTGAAACGGCAACAGCTAATTTTTAGCGGAGAAATGTTTTTTTGGTAAAACCTAATTAGAAATATCAGTAATCGTTTCATTTTCTTCTTTTAATGCACCGGCGGCGGAGAGTGCCTTATTTAACATAACAAGTACATCGGTGCTTTTCAAATTCAAAATTCGTGTTCTTGCAACAATTACAAAATCATGCCCGTCGGCAACACGGGGTAATAAAAAACGAAATGCGGCAGTTATAACACGCTTTGCACGGTTGCGCTTAACCGCCTTGCCAATCTTTTTGCCGACCGTAATACCAAGCCGCACCGCTTGTTCGCGGTTTTTGTTAACATAAACCACAAACGCAGGTGTAACAAAGCTTTTGCCGCGGTTATAAGCGCGGCGAAAGTCACGGTTTTCCTTTAGCTTAATTATTTTCATAATAAAAAAGGAAAAGCCACTAAATATGTGGCTTTTAGTATGTCAATTTCTTTCTTCCTTTTGCTCTGCGACGTGCCAAAACCTTGCGACCGTTAGCAGTTGCCATTCTCTTTAAGAAACCGTGCTCTTTCTTACGATGAAGCTTTTTCGGTTGATATGTTCTCTTCAACTTGAACCCTCCTTAACTGAACAATGATTGTTATATAAGCGGGAATTTCCCTTATACATAACCTTACAGAATAGAATTATACCCAAAACCACCCAAAATGTCAATAAAAATTTACCGACAGATAACAAAAA
Source organism: uncultured Clostridia bacterium (assembly GCA_945983355.1). Taxonomy (GTDB): domain Bacteria; phylum Bacillota; class Clostridia; order Oscillospirales; family Acutalibacteraceae; genus UBA737. The sequence continues at coordinate 34,080 of CAMFSU010000048.1, forward strand.
ATCCGCACAAGGCGGATTTTTTGTTTTTTAATTCATAAGTCGTTTTGTTTGAGGCAAACGGAAAATAATACCCGCCCCCACAGTTGTAAGCACCAATTCAGGCAACATATAACCGCCATTATAGCAAAGTGAATAAAGCCAAACGCTATCCCATTCGCACCAAATATCAAAGATAAACACACCTGTTGCAAAGTGGCACAAAAATCTTAATAAAAGCACAAACGCTGTGCCGATAATTATACCAAGATAGCCAAACTTTCTAAATGCGCCCGCAAAGCCAAGCACAAAGTACGCCAAAACATAGTCAAACACAAAGGTTGCAACCAATACCCAAGGGGTAAGTCCCCAGCTGCAAACCTCGGCAAAGCTTAGCATCATTTGAATAACACCGTAAACAAACGAAATGCCAAGCCCCCATCTCATGCCAAACATACAGGAAAGCATAATAATCGGTAGCATACTAAAAAGGGTAACTCCACCACCAAGCGGCGGCTCGTAAATTTTTATCATGCTAAGCACTGTGGAAAGCGCAATAAAAACCGCGCTGACAGTCAGCCGAAAAATCGGCTTTTTTACATTTTCTTTCATTTTGTTTTTCTCCTTTTTACATATATTTGCAATCAGTACCGAAATACAAAACAAAAAAGCCACAGGCAATAAACCTGTGGCAATACAAGCGCTGTATTTCCCTACGGCCGCATTATCGGCATCAGGTAATCGGTCGAAGCCATAGCCGTTTTTTCGGCGGGCATCCTCTCAGCCGGAGTTTCATCCAGCTCCCTAATTGCAAAAGAATTATACTACTTAAACTTTAATTTGTCAAGCGTTCTTTATCCTTTAAAATTTGTTTTTGATAACGGTCTTCCTCGGAAAAGATGCAACCGCAATATTTTTGCATATAAAAGCCCTTTTCACGCGCAAGATTATTGCCGTTTCTGAAATTAACCCTAAAATCGCGGTATAAAAACTTGACGCCAAATTCTTTTTCAAGCTTTTCGCCTGTGGCTTTAATGCCGTCGTGGTCTTGGTATAAACTGCAAAGAAGTGTGGTTGTAAAAGCGTCATATCCATTATCACGGGCAAATTTTGCGGTTTCATACATACGGATATAATAGCAATATTTACACCTGTTATCAATATCCTCCGCTACCGCTTTTACAAACTGTCGAAGACCGTAATTTTCTTTAACCCTAACAGTTAAACCCACTTCTTCGGCATAGCTTAAAAGACAGTCGCGGCGGGCTTTATATTCGGTATAAGGGTGAATATTTGGGTTAAACCAAAACAAATCGGGGGTTATACCCTCCTCCAAAAGAAAGGGCACCACCGACAAACTGCAAGGTGCACAGCAGGTGTGAACTAAAACTTTCATACTAAACCTCAATAATTATCGGCATAATGCCGTTATTTTCAATATCAATTACCGCATAGGTGGCTTTGCTACTACGGGGCGAGCCACAAGACCCAGGATTAACAAGATAAACCCCATCCTCATATAATACTAAGGGGCTGTGGGTGTGGCCAAAAAGTGCAATATCGCACCCGTTTTGCTTTGCGGTTTTTAAAAGGTGTGTTGTGGAGGATTTAACCCCCAAATTATGCCCGTGGGTGTAAAAGATTTTCTTGCCGCCCAAAAATGCAATATCACTCGACGGAAAGGTGGAAAAATAATCACAATTGCCGCTTAAAATGTGAAACTGCTTTTCGGGAAAAAGATAAACAAAATCTTCAATATCGCTTGCTAAATCCCCCAAAAAGAAAACATGTGTGGCTTCCTTTTGTGCATATAAAATTTTTTCAATTATGTCGCTGCGCTTGTGCGAATCGGAAATTACTAAAATTCTCATACCGTAACACCAAATTTACATATATATTATTAGGAGCTGATTTAATGAATCAAAACAACAAAAACAAAATGATGGATGAAATTTTAAAAAATTCAAACGGCAAGCTTGACACAAAGGCCATTAAGGATGCCGCTAAAAAGGGCAATACCGAAAAGCTTATAAACTCACTTAAAGATGAAGATAAGCAAAAGCTTTTAAATGTGCTTTCAAACCAAGATGCCCTTAACGAAATTTTAAAAAGCCCGCAGGCACAGGCAATGCTAAAGCTTTTTGGTGGTAAAAATGGATGACTTAACAAAACGGCTATCGGAAATTTTAAACGACCCGCAAAGTATGAATAGGGTCAAGGAAATGGCCGAAAGCATTTTAAACGACAAGCCCGAGCCCGAACCCCAAGAAAATGCCTTGGGCGGTATTTTAGACAGCGGTGAGCTGCTTCAAGTAATGAATTTGGTGTCAAAGCTGCAAAGCCAAAGCGACGACCCTAAAAGTGCGCTTTTGTTAGCGCTTAAACCCCATTTAAGCGAGGCCAAGCGTGAAAAGGTGGACACGGCGGTTAAAATCTTACGTCTTTTGGATTTATTGCCCCTTATTAAAGAAACGGGGATTTTAGGTAAGCTTTTATGATGCAAAATGACTTTTCCTTAAGACAGCAAAAAGCCATTGAAGAAATGATGAAAATGAACCAAAAAAGCCAAACCCCAAAACCACAGCCAACCCCCGAAAAGCCACCACAAAGCAAAACGCCGCAAAACGATTTTTTGTCATCCCTTAATATTCCATTTTTAAACGACCTTAAAAGCGATGGGGATTTAACCTTAATTTTAGGGCTTTTATTGCTTTTACTGAACGAAAAAGCCGACAAGCGCCTGCTTTTTGCACTTTTATATATTTTACTTTAAAAGAGTATATTCACAAAACGGAATATACTCTTTTTTATTATTTTAAAAACCTTTTATAATTAAATGCCGCAATAAAAAGTGTTATGGCGGTAAGCACCACCTGTGAGGTCGGCGGAATGTGTGAATAACCACCCAAAGAAGTTGCATTTGCAATTAAATTTGAAAAAGCCGTAACAAAGCAGACTGTAAACGCCAAAACAGAACGCATATAAAGTGAAGCACCATTTATATATACCTTGCATTTGTTACCTGCATAGCTTATAAAAAACAAAAGCGACACACAATATGATGCGATAAGAAAAATATTTTCGTTAATAAGCGAAAGTGAGCCGATACCGATAAATGAGCATATAATTCTTATAATCATATAAATAGCGGGCAATGTGTGGCATAAGTCAGGTATTTTGAAGCTAAAAAATGCCGAAAACAGTATTGCCGCAAAATACACCGCAGTTAAAAAGCCGACTGTTTTCATTGCTATTGCTTGCCAAGTGGTATCACCAAAAACGAACTGTTCATTAAACGCTTCATAAAAAAGCGAAATAGCAAGTATTCCCGAAGCAATGGCAATAATCTTGCTTTCTTTTTCAGTTTCTTTGGTTTGAAAATCGCAAAATCGTGCCACAACAGCCGCCGCAATACACAAAATCACAACGGACACCATTAAAAAAGTGCCAAGTGCGGTTTTTTCCGTTATTAAAAAGCCGGTGCTTTGGTCAATAGTGCAAAAAATTTGCAAGGTTCTTAACACAAAAGCCAAAAGCGTGGCAATACAAATTACAAGGGTTGATTTTTTAAATTTCATTATGTACATCCAATCATTAAATTAGAAATTTTAGCATATATAATAATACCGCTTGCCTTTTAAAAAGTCAACTTTATTATAAAAAAGAGGGATTTTAATGAAAAAAATTTTGGCCTTTGCATCTTTAATATTGGCATTTTTATTGCTTTTGCCCCTAACGGTATTGGGACAACCCTCTAAACCGACTATTGAGAGCGTTGAAATTGAAAAAATCGACCCCGTTAAAACCTTTAAAATTTTAAGAACAGAAAAAAACGAGGTTGAAGAAATTTCTTATGATGATTACATATTCGGGGTGGTTGCCGCCGAAATGCCCGCCCTTTACGAGCTGGATGCCTTAAAGGCGCAGGCGGTTGCCGCCCACACCTTTGCGCTTTATCGTTCGGTATCTAACAAAGAAAATGGCTATGACATAACCGACAATTTTGAGGTTGACCAAGCGTTTATAACCGAAAATGATGCCAAAGAAAAATGGGGCGACAAGGCAGAGGAATATATTAAAAAAATCAAAACCGCTGTTAAAGAAACCCAAAACCTTGCTTTAACCTGTAATGGTGAAATAATACTTTCGGCATACCACGCAATATCGGCAGGTAAAACCGAGGACTGTAAGAATGTTTGGGGCGGAGAAAGAAGCTATCTTGTGTCGGTTGACAGCGTTGGGGATAAATTATCGCCCAACTTCATATCCACCAAAACCGTTACAAAGGATGAAATAAAAACGCTTTTTGCCGACCTTAACCTAACCGATGACCATACCGCCTATTTCAAAGAAATTAAAAAAACCGATGCAGGCAGAGTTTTAACCCTTAAAATGTGCGAAAATGAGGTTAGAGGTGCTGATATACGGGAAAAATTAGATTTGCGCTCGGCTTGTTTTGATGTAAAATTTGAAAACGATGCTTTCACCTTTACGGTTTACGGCTATGGCCACGGGGTTGGTATGAGCCAATACGGCGCAAACTATATGGCACAGCAGGGCGCCGATTTTAAAGAAATTTTATGCCACTATTATACCGGCTGTGAAATTACCGAAATAAAATAAAAATCGGCTCACGAGAGCCGATTTTTTTATTTTTCATTAACAATTTTAAAAAGCTCTTCGGCGGCTAAACGCACCTTTGCAACACTCACCGACTTGTCCTTTGGGAAGCAGTAATAAAGCACCTTGCCGTTGCCGATGCAAACCATATCCCCTATTTCATACCAATAATAGTCGGAATAAAGCGAATAAGAAAGCTCGGGCGGTTGGGTGTAACAAAGCGCACCATCGTCACCTGTTAGCGTAAAGCCGTCTTTGGTGTGGGTAAGATGCCCGCTACCGATATTATAAATCGCCTTTAAATTTGTCAGAACATAAATGTCAACATCACAGTAAAGGTTATATTTCCCATTTAAAAGCTCTTGTCTAACGCTTTCACGCTCGTAATTATACCAGTCAGGTATGTGGGGGTATTCAGTGTCGCCCTTTAATGCTTTCATAAAGCCGTCTTCGGTTAATTCCCACACCTTGCCGCAATGGTTACAGGTAAGGGTTGTCCCCTTGCCCACAGTTTCACCTTCGGCCTTACAATTTGGGCATTTATAAAGCACGCGGTGTAAGTAATCTGCCCTGAATTTTTCAGTAATTTTAACGCCGTTTTCTTGTTGCCATTTAAAGTTGTCAAACTTAAACCTTTCGCCTATTACGGTGTTAATTTCTTCAAAGGTCATATTTTCAATTTGGTCAGCAGTTAAAATACACTCCATTTCGGCCGAAATTTTAACCTTTCGTTTTTGCAAATTGTTATAAAGCGGTTGGTGTGCAAAAGCACCCTTTGTGATAATGGTAACAACAGGTACGCCAAGTTTTTTAATAAGCTTGCCCAAGCTTTCGGGCAGGGTGGTTGCCGTGCCGTCAAAGCTATAACTTGCTTCGGGATACATTAAAACCGAGGTTTTGTTTTTCTTAATGCTGTGGAAAATATCCCGCACCAAAACGCTGTCGCTTACAAACTTTTGGGTGGGTATGCAGCCAATGGTTTTCATAAGCAAATTTTTGCCCACAAACCCGTCGGATGTCATAATTATATTATATCTTTTGGGCCATAAAAGCTTTGATGCAATTTGCAAATCAACAAAAGCCGAATGATTCATTAAAATAAGGCAGGGCTGTTTTTTGCCGATTTTTTCCATACCGACCTTTTTGTATTTGAAGCCCAGCGGTAAAAGTGTGAAAAAGGACAAAACACGAATTAAGGTTTGCATAACAAAAAGCGGTTTCATTGGCTTTTTGTGCTTTAAATCTGCAACCGCCAGTGCCTCTTCATAGCTTTTAACTTTAACTGTTGTTTTCATAATCAAAACCCCTTTAATGCGATTATACCACAACCGAAATTTTTACACAAGAAAAAATGCGGGGCAAAATGCCCCGCATTAAATTTCAAAGGTTATTTAAACAAGCCAACAATTAAATCAATACCTGTTTTACCGTCGGTATATTCAAAGGTTAAAAGACCGTAAATCAAAATTACAAGCACGAAAATCGGCAAAATGAACTGCATATAAATACGCATCCAATTTTGTACCTTTAAGCCCTTACCGGTGTTGGCCTCTTCCTTAAAGTTTTTCCAGCCCCAGCCAAATTTCCAGGTACAGAAAACAATAAACAAGAATGCGCCAACAGGCAACATAATAAAGTTAACGATAAAGTCTTCTAAATCAAGGAAGTTTGTTCCCGATTTAAAGGGAACAAAGTCAGCCCAAACATTAAAGCCAAGCGCACAAGGAAGTGACAACACAAAGAGTGCAATACCATTAATAAGACAAGCTTTTTTACGGCCCCACTTAAACATATCCATACTGCAAGCAATAATATTTTCGAAAACTGCAATAACGGTTGAAAGCGCCGCAAAGGACATAAACACGAAGAAAAGTGTGCCCCAAATTCTGCCGCCGGGCAAATTATTAAATACATTAGGTAATGTGATGAAAATAAGGTTTGGACCTGCATCAACAGGGATATTAAAGGCAAATGCCGCAGGGAAAATGATAAGACCCGAAGTAAATGCCACAAAGGTGTCAAGCGATGCAACATTTACCGCTTCACCCATAAGCGAACGCTTTTTGTCAAGATAGCTGCCGAAAATTGCCATTGAGCCGATACCAAGCGACAAGGTAAAGAAGGCCTGATTCATAGCGCCAACCACAACAGAGCCGGGATTGTTGTTTATAAACTTATTCCAGTCGGGCAATAAATAGAATTTAAGACCCGCATTACCACCTTTAAGGAAACAGCTGTTAATTGCAAGCACAACCATAATTGCAAGAAGGGCGAGCATCATATATTTGCTTACCTTTTCAACACCCTTATTAACACCCAAGGCACAAACGCCAATGCCAATAATTACGGCAATAGCCATAAATAGCACCATTTGAATTGGGTCTGAAACCATTTCGCCAAATATATTCGGTACGGTTTCGGGTGTTGTGCCAACGAATTTACCACTTGCCATTTTAACGAAGTAGTTAATCATCCAACCGGTAACGGTGGTATAAAACATCATTAAAATATAGTTGCCCGCAAAAGCGGTATAACCGTGCCAATGCCATTTAGAACCCTTTGGCTCTAACTGCTTATACATTGCGGCAGGGCTTTTTTGCGAAGCGCGACCAAGCGAGAATTCCATTGTCATAACGGGAATACCCATAACAATTAAAAAGAACAAATAAATAAGTACAAAAATTGCGCCGCCGTATTGACCAACCATCCACGGAAATTTCCATACATTGCCAATACCTATGGCACAGCCGGCCGAAAGCAATATAAAGCCCAAGCGGCTTGAAAGCTTTTCTCTCTCCATTTAAACATCCTCCAAATAAGGTTTTTCTTTAATATATCATATTTATAAGCTTTAAACAAGATAATTTTTTGCTTTTGCTTGACAAAGCGGGGTTTATGTGGTACATTTTAAAGCAAGATAGAGGCGCGATGTGTCAAAAGTATCAGTCAATGCTAATCTCGGCGGAGAGATGTGACTGTGAAAGGGGCAGTCGCCGAAAGAAACTGTCGGCAGGCAGTTTTCTTGGTAATTCGGAATAATATCCGCTTTACTGTCGCATTTGCGGAGTGCTATCAAAATAAGAAGCCCTTAATTTTTAAGGTTTTTTCTGATTTTTTGGTAGTCGAGCAATCGGCTATTTTTTTATTACATAATTTTAAAAATGGAAGTGTTTAAAAATGAAACCCGTAATTTTTGAAGGTATGGCTACCGCCATTATCACACCCATCACCGAAAACGGTATTGACTATGATGCATTTGGCAAACTTATTGACTGGCAAATTTCAGAGGGTATTGACGCTATTGTAGTGTGCGGTACAACAGGCGAAGCATCTACTATGACCGATGATGAGCACCGCGATGCTATTGCATTTGCAGTAAAGCACGCCAACAAGCGTGTACCCATTATTGCAGGTGCGGGCTCGAACGATACATTATACGCACTTGACCTTACCCGTTGTGCTTGCGAAGCAGGTGCTGACGCAATTTTGGTGGTAACACCCTATTACAACAAGGCAACCCAAAACGGTCTTATTAAAATGTTTACCCAAATTGCCGACTATTCAACAGTACCCGTTATTTTATACGATGTACCCTCGCGCACAGGTGTTGGGTTAGAGCCGCAAACCGTTGCCACCTTGGCCGAGCACCCCAACATTGTAGCCCTTAAGGCCGCAAGCGGTAACATTTCAAAAATTGCCGAAACTGCACACCTTTGCGGCGACAAAATTGCAATTTATTCAGGCAATGATGACCAAATTATCCCCATTATGTCACTTGGCGGTAAGGGTTGCATTTCGGTGCTTTCAAACCTTTTACCAAAAGAAAGCGCCCTTATGTGCAAAAAATTCTTTGAGGGTGATGTTAAAACAGCCGCCAAAATGCAGCTTGATTATATCCCCCTTATAAACGCCCTTTTCTGTGAGGTTAACCCCATTCCCGTGAAGGCGGCAATGGCCAAAATGGGCTGGTGCGAGGATTATTTACGCCTGCCCCTAACCCCAATGGAAGATGCACACCGCGAGGTTTTATTTGAGGAAATGAGAAAAGCCGGAATTAAAATTTAGGAGAATTTTTAATGATTTGCGACAATATAACGGTGAATAAGGAAAATCACCTTTGCTTTGCCGGTTTTGATACAGTAGAAATGGCTAAAAAATACGGCACACCCCTTTATTTAATGGATGAAGCCAAAATAAGACAGCATATAAACGAATATAAAAACGCATTTAAAAAGTATTTTCCCGTTGGCTCTGCCCCCGAATTTGCAAGTAAGTCCTTTTCAGCAAAGCAAATTTACCGCATTATGCAGGATGAGGGTATGAACATTGATGTAGTGTCGGTTGGTGAAATTTACACCGCAAAAGCCGCAGGGTTTGACCTTTCTCACTGCTTTTTCCACGGAAATAACAAAACCGATTTTGATATTGCCTTTGCGCTTGACAGTGGCGTTGGTTATTTTGTAATCGACAGCTTTGAAGAGATTGAAGCTGTAAACCTTATGGCAAAAGACAAAGGCATTGTTCAAAAGGCACTTCTTCGCATAACCCCCGGTATTGACACCCACACCCACCAAAAAATTTCAACAGGTAATGTTGATTCTAAATTTGGCTTTGCAATAGCAACAGGTATGGCTGACGAGGCAGTTAAAGCGGTTTTAAAATGTGAAAACATTTCGCTTTGCGGTTTTCATTGTCATATCGGCTCACAAATATTTGAATCCGACCCGTTTATTTTAGCCTGTGACTTAATGCTTCATTTTATTGCTCACATTAAAGCAACCCAAAATTATACCGCCGAAATTTTAAATTTGGGCGGCGGCTTTGGTGTTAAATATACTAACGACCAACCCACCCTTAATTTAGATGAAAAAATCGGCGAGGTTGCGGCGGCAATCAACCAAAAATGTGGTGAGCTTAAAATAGCAGTTCCCAAAATCGCGATGGAGCCGGGCCGAAGCATTGTAGCTGATGCGGGTATGACACTTTACACAGTTGGCTCGGTTAAAGAAATTAAGGGCTATAAAAACTATGTTTCTATCGACGGCGGTATGACCGATAACCCGCGCTTTGCCCTTTATGAATCACCCTATACCGTAATGCTTGCCTCACGTGCAAACGACAGGGCGGATTTTAAAGCAACCATTGCGGGAAGGTGCTGTGAATCGGGCGATATTATTCAAAATGATGTCACCATTCCAAAACCGCAGCGCAATGAAATTTTAGCAGTGCTGACAACAGGTGCTTATAATTATTCAATGGCTTCAAACTATAACCGTGTTGCCCGCCCCGCTGTTGTAATGCTTTCAGATAAGGGCGATTACATAGCAGTAAAACGCGAAACCCTTGATGATATTTGTTCGCTTGATATTTGAAAAATTATATCCGTCGCAAAGCGACACCTTAACTATTCACTATTCACTTTTCACTATTAACTAAAAAAGCACCTCCGCAGAGGTGCTTTTTTTCTATTTAGCATTTTGTTTTTCCAAAAATTCTTTACGGTTAAAGCCTTCGGTAGTCTTTTCTTTAATGTCGCCCGCTTTTGTAAGAGCAATCTTAGTAAGCATAGGACCAACGATTTCATAAACTAAAACCGAGAATAAAATTATATTTCTAACTAACACGCCGTCATTACCCCAGGTTGAGATAACTATGGCTGACATACCAAGTGCAACACCTGCTTGCGGAAGCAAGGTAATACCCAAATATTTTTGAATGTTTTTATCACACTTAACCAGTTTTGCGCTAAAATATGTTCCGACATATTTACCAAGCGAACGGCTTAAAATATAAACCGCACCGATAACAAGCACCCAAACATCAGCCAAAATATCAAGGCGAAGCTCGGCACCGCTAAGCACAAAGAACATTACAAAAAGCGGTGCTGTCCACTTGTCTGCACGGTCCATAATGTCGGCTGAAAAATCACACAAATTGCAAAATACTGTGCCAAGCATCATACAAACCAAAAGTGATGAGAAGCCGATGTGTACCTCACCGATATGTACCTTAATCATTGAAATTGCAACAGTTAATAAAACAAAGCTAATGGATAAAGACATACGCTTTGAGCCGGAATGGAAAATCTTTTCACAAGCGGTAAATACCCAGCCCATAAGTGCACCAAGTAATAAAGATAAAGTAACTTCTATAAGGGGGTTGACAATCATTGAAATTACGCTGATTTTACCATCTTCAATCGCGCGTGCAACACCGAAGGAAACCGAAAAAATTATAAGACCAACAGCATCATCAAGCGCAACAATGGGAAGTAATAAATCAGTTAACGGGCCCTTTGCCTTATATTGTCTTACAACCATTAAGGTTGCCGCAGGGGCGGTGGCAGATGCAATGGCGCCTAAAATAATTGCGTTTGAAATTGATAAAACATCAGGCATTAAAAAATGCAAGCCAATAAGTGCCGCGTCAACCAAAACGGTGGCTGCAACCGCTTGTAAAACACCAATAACAAATGCCTGCTTACCAATGGATTTTATATCGCTCATTCTAAATTCGTTGCCTATTGCAAAAGCGATAAAGCCAAGCGCAACCTGACCGAAAAGTTCTAACGCAACATTTTTTTCGCCGCCGTCAAGACCAAAGTCACTTGGTGAAAAGCCAATATGCGAAAAGCCCATATTTAAAAACGAAAAGTCAATTTTTCCAAGTAAATACGGCCCCACAATAAGACCTGCAATAAGATACGCCGTAACGGCAGGAAGCTTGAAAAGCTTTGTAACGCGTGACATTAAAAGACCTGCCACAATCGCTATTGAAAGTGTTACTAAAATTTGCATAATAATACGCCTCTATATCCCTTAAAAAATTCAACCCATTGATTATATACCAACGGGTTGATTTTTGCAATAGTCATTTTAAAAAATTACTGAAAAGTTGGGGTTACTGCCTTTTTAGCAATACAAACCCAAGAATTTCCTTGACTTACCTCCAAGGTTTGTCCGTTTAAATCGGTAAATTTAAAGGAATCCGATGCTGCGCCCTTGCTCCAACGAATTGGCATATATGTACCGTTTACGCAGTAATAACCGTCGCCACCCTCAAGCGAAACCTTTCTATGATAGCCATCGGAATAGTCGGTAATGGATGTAAGCAAAACAAAAACATTTTCAAAATATTCGCTTTCGCCTGTTATGTAATCCTTACGAAGTGTATCTTTAAAATATCTTACATATTTACCTTTCTCGGTATCATATTTAAATACCGATTTATAACTGTTTGAAAAAGGAACAGTAACAGTATTTGCAACATTTTCAAAAGCAACATTTTTGTCAGAAGACGCAAAATTTTGCCAGGTTTTCACTTTGTTAAGGTCTAAATCAAACTTGGTTTTGTTTTCAAAATGCTTCCAAAGCTTTGCGCCGTCACCATAAAGCGTATGCTCAGTCGCTAAACCGTTTTTAACGCGCTTGCCCGCATTATTTGTATCAAGAGTAAAGGCCTGCGTATCTTTAAGGTGGGGCTTGCAGTAAACCTTATCTAAACCGTGGTGAACATAAATTGCATCGTGTCCCATTGCCAAGTCAACATAAACATAACGGGCAGAACGAACTGTACCAAATTGCTGCACCTTTGAAATATCCTTAAAAACTGCTAAAAGGCGGGTAATACCACCCTCAACCTCGGTTTCATAAACGATATCGGCTTGATTTAAACCTGTTTGCACCTTTTGTGCAACCGACATATTATTTATCATAACCGCAACAGGACGACGGTTTAAAACCTCTTCACTTTCGATATCCTCTACACCTGTTAAGGGATTGACATACAAAATCGGCTTGGGTGGAGTGCTTGATGTGTCATCAACGGGGTTATTAGCGGTTTCATTGCAACCCGCAAGGCACAAAATAGTAAGGCATAAAGCTGCCGCAAAAATCTTTTTAAGCATAGAAAAATTTCCTCCCAAGAAATGTATATATTGTATTATACAACACCCCATTTTTAATTTCAACCCAAAATACAGTTTTTTAACTGTTATTTTGTGGAATTTTGTAGAAAAAACGGTCGGTTTCCCGACCGTAAATTTTATCTTATTCTTCAGGCATTTCCCAGTTATGCCAAACTGCCTGAACGTCATCATTTTCTTCAAGCATATCAATAAGCTTTTCCATTTTTGTAACCATATCGCCGTCATCAATACTGCTCATGGTTTGGGGCACATAAGCCACCTCAGCCGATACAAAGGTATAGCCCTTACCTTCAAGTGCGTCACGAACTGCGCCCAAATCGTTCGGTGCGGTTGAAATTTCAAAAATTTCACCATCAAACTCAAAGTCCTCAGCGCCTGCTTCCAAAGCGTCTTCCATAACGGTATCTTCGTCTAAGCCCTCGGCTTCAATAACGATAATACCCTTGCGGTCAAACATAAACATAACCGAGCCCGACTGACCCAAATTTCCGCCGCATTTATCAAAATAGTGGCGCATTTCACCGGCTGTACGATTGCGGTTATCGGTCAAGGTTTCAACCACAACTGCAACACCGCAGGGGCCATAGCCCTCGTAAATAAGCTCTTCATAGTTAGCGCCGTCACCCTCGCCCGCAGCTTTTTTGATAATTCTTTCGATATTATCATTTGGCACATTTGCCGCCTTTGCTTTGGCAATAACATCTTTTAATTTGCTGTTTTCGTTAGGGTTTGCACCGCCCTGCTTTACAACAACGGCAATTTCGCGACCTATTTTAGTAAAAATCTTTGCCTTTGCGGCATCGGTTTTTTCTTTTTTTCTTTTAATATTACTCCATTTAGAATGTCCTGACATCAATAATCATCCTTTCGACTTAACGATATTACCACAAATCCTTGTTTTGTTCAAGTGCAATTTCAATTATTTTTTCAATGTCGTTTAAGCTTGAAATCTCACCACACATACGGCGAAGAGAAGCCGCACCTTGAAGCCCTGTCATATACCAGGCGGTGTGCTTTCTTGACTCTAAAATTGCATTATAAGGGTCCTTATATTTCATCATTAAACCAACCTGCTCACGCAAAACCTCAAACCTTTTTGCAAGGGTTGGCATATTGTAATTTTCACCCTTTAAAAAGGCGTTAATTTCGCTGAAAACAAAAGGGTTCCCCTGTGCGGCACGCCCAACCATTAAATAGTCACACTCTGTAATTTCAAGCATATTTAAGGCCGTTTTTCCGTCAACAATATCACCGTTTGCAACAACGGGAATTTTAACCGCTTTTTTAACATTTTTTATGGTGGCAAAATCAACCGGCGGTGCATACATTTGCACCCTTGTTCTGCCGTGAACGGTAAGCATTGAAGCCCCTGCATTTTCACACCTTTTCGCAAGCTCAACCGCGGTCAAATTGTCGCTGTCCCACCCTGTTCGCATCTTAACAGTAACGGGAATTTGGACCGCATCTACAACCGCTTTTACAATTTTTTCTGCTAAAACAGGGTCCTTCATTAAAGCGCTACCGCCCCCGTTTCCCGCAACCTTTGGGGCGGGACAACCCATATTTATATCAATAAAATCGGGTGAAAATTCAAGCGCTTTTTGGGCGGCTGCAGCCATAGTTTCGGGCTCACACCCAAAAAGCTGCGAAGCCATTGGGCGTTCCTTATCGGATATAGTTAAAAGCGAAAAGGATTTTTTATCACCCAAAGCCACACCCTTGGCGCTTGTAAGCTCGCCAACAGTAAAGCCCGCACCGTATTTTACACATATTTCCCTCATTGCTCTGTCGGCGACACCTGCCATTGGAGCCAGGGCACAAAATCCGTTAATTTCTAAATTTTTAATCCTCATAAACCCAATTATATACAACAAGATAAAAAGTGTCAATTTTTTTGTAAAAATAGCGTGACATATCAATGTAAAAGTGGTATAATCTAAATATATATGTCTAAATTTTGGGGTGAACTGTAATGAAACTGCTTTGTATTGACGGAAACAGCTTAATAAACCGTGCTTTTTACGGCATAAAGCTGCTTACCACCAAAAGCGGTCAATATACAAACGCCATTTATGGTTTTATAAATATTTTGCACCGTTTGGAAGAACTTGAAAAGCCCGACGGTGTTGTTGTTGCGTTTGACCTTAAAGCCCCAACCTTTCGCCATTTGAAGTATGACGCATATAAGGCAGGCCGTAAAGGTATGCCTGATGAGCTTCGCAGCCAAGTCCCCCTTTTAAAGCAGTGGCTTGATTTGGCGGGCTATGTCCGCCTTGAGTGTGAGGGCTATGAAGCCGACGATATTTTGGGCACCCTTGCCCGACTTTGTGAAGAAAACGGCGACGAATGTGTCATTTCAACAGGCGACCGTGATTCTTTGCAGTTAATTTCCGAAAAAACCCGTGTTTTACTTGCTACCACCAAAATGGGCAAGCCCGAAATTATAAACTACACTGTGGATGAGCTTAAAGCCAAATACGGCCTTACCCCAAATGAAATGATTGAGCTTAAAGCGTTAATGGGTGATAGCTCTGACAATATACCGGGTGTTGCAGGGGTTGGCGAAAAAACCGCTACCGACCTTGTTACCCGTTACCACAGCATTGATTATATTTACGAAAATCTTGATACACTTGATATTAAAGCGGGTGTTAAGTCAAAGCTTGAAAATGATAAGGATAATGCCTTTTTAAGCCGTGAGCTTGGCACAATTTGTAAAACCGCACCGATAGAAAGTGAGCTTTCAGGTTATAAATATAAACCACAAAATAGTAACGAGCTTACCACCTTTATGACAGGGCTTGAGCTTTTTAAACTCATGGAAAAAATGGGGCTTCACGCAGTAGTTAAAGCCGACACCGCAAAAACAGAAAGCAAAACTCTTTCGGTTTCGGCATTACCCTTGGTTAATAAAACTGCTACCCTTTACTGCCAAAACGGTGAGTGGGCGGTTATAAGTGACGGCAACGCATTTTTATGTGATGAATGCTTTATTCGTGACATTTTAAAGGATGAAGCTGTTGAAAAACGCGTTTACGATTATAAAAACCTTTACAAACAGTTTAAGGATGTTAAAAATATCGGCTTTGATGCACTTTTAGCAGGTTATATTTGCAACCCGTCGGCATCAAGCTATGATACCTGCCGCCTTTGCCAAGAATACGGCGCTGCTTTGCCAAGCTTTAACGGTGAGGCAGATGAAATTATAAAAAACGCTGCCTTGTTTGATGACTGCTGTGACCTTTTGAAAATCGAGCTTACAAAAAGCGGTCAGCTTGATTTATTTAAAAATATTGAATTACCACTTGCCAAGGTTTTAGGCGATATGGAGCTTTGCGGCTTTAAAGTAAACCTTGAGGGACTTCAAAATATGTCCTTACAGCTTGGTGAAAGAATTAAAGTTATTGAAAACGAAATTTACGCCCTTGTGGGTTATGAATTCAACCTTAATTCGCCAAAGCAGTTGGGTGTTGCACTTTTTGAAAAATTGGGGCTTCCCGCCAAAAAGAAAACCAAAAGCGGTTACAGCACCAATGCCGAGGTGCTTGAAGAATTAAAGGATTTGCACCCCGCGGTAAGCTTACTTTTAGAATATCGCACCCTTGCGAAATTAAAATCCACCTATGCCGATGGGCTTCAGGGCTGTGTTGCCGATGACGGCAGAATTCATACCACCTTTAACCAAACCGAAACCCGCACAGGCCGTATAAGCTCGCTTGAGCCGAATTTGCAAAATATCCCCGTCAGAACAAACGAGGGTAAGCACCTTCGCGAGTTTTTTGTGGCCGAAAACGGCAAGGTTTTGGTCGATGCCGACTATTCACAAATTGAGCTTCGTGTTTTGGCAAGTATGTCGGGGGACGAAAATATGATTTCGGCATTTAAAAGCGGGGTTGATATTCACACCGCTACCGCCGCACAGGTTTTTGGTCTTCCTGTTGAAATGGTTACCCCCGTTCTTCGCAGTCGCGCAAAAGCGGTAAACTTTGGTATTGTTTACGGCATTGGCGCATTTTCGCTTGCAAAGGATATCGGCGTTTCACGAAAAGAGGCCGACAATTATATAAAATCCTATCTTGCAACATATCCAAAGGTTTCGGCTTATATGGAAAACACCATAAACGATGCCAAATTAAACGGTTATGTTACCACCCTTTTTGGCAGAAAACGCTATTTGCCTGAGCTTTCAAATTCAAATGGTATGATTCGTGCCTTTGGTGAAAGGGTTGCCCGAAACGCCCCAATTCAAGGTACTGCCGCTGATATTATTAAGCTTGCAATGGTTAAGGTTTTTAACCGCCTTGAAAATGAGGTGCCAACCGCAAAGCTTATTTTACAGGTACACGACGAGCTTATTGTTGAGTGTGATGAAAAAGACGCAGTAAAGGTTTGTGACCTTTTAAAATGCGAAATGGAAGCCGCCGCTGATTTGGCAGTAACCCTTACCGCCGATGCCGCTTTCGGTAAAAACTGGTTGGAGAGCAAGGGCTGATGAAAGTTTTATTTATTTGCACAGGTAACACCTGTCGCAGCCCTATGGCTGAGGGATATTTAAAAACAAAAGGTATTTACTGTGAAAGCCGTGGTCTTGCGGCTGACGGCAGTGCGGTTTCACAAAACGCCAAAACCGTTATGAAAGAAATCGGCATCGATATAAGCGGTCACATTTCAAAGCAATTAACTAATGATGATATAAAAAGCTTTGACAAAATTATTTGCCTTTCTAAAAGCCATTTTGATTATCTTTCATCGCTTGGTATTAAGTGCGAGGTTTTAGGCGACGGTATATCCGACCCGTTTGGTCGTGATTTAACTGTTTACCGAAATTGCCGCGATGAAATTATTCGTGAAATCGACAAGCTTTTTGTTAATGATATGGAAGACCGCCACATAAACGATGTTTTAGAAATTGAAAATGCTTGTTTTAGCCACCCTTGGACAAAACAAAATATAATCGATGCAAAAAATAACCACACACACTTTTTTGTTTATGAAGCAAACGGCAAGGCAGTTGGTTATGTTGGGATTTCGGTTATATTGGATGAGGGGTATATCACAAACATTGCGGTACTGCCCGAATTTAGAAAAAAAGGCATTGCCACCGCACTTTTAAATAAATTAGATGATTTTGCAAAAACTAATAAACTCTGCTTCATTTCACTTGAAGTAAGGGTAAGCAATGAAAATGCCATTTCACTTTATGAGAAATTTGGCTATAAAAAAGAAGGGTGCCGAAAAAACTTTTACGACACACCAAAGGAAGACGCCCTTATTTTAACAAAAAGGTTTTGATATTTTGAAAATTTTAGCCATTGAAAGCTCGTGCGATGAAACCTCAGTCGCTGTGGTTGAAGACCGCACTGTGCTTTCAAACATTGTTTCAACACAGGTTGAAGAACATAAAATTTACGGCGGTGTTGTGCCTGAAATTGCATCCCGCCGCCACACCGAAGCCATAAGCGCCGTTTGTGATGAAGCACTTAAAACGGCAGGTATCGGATACAGTGATATTGATGCTGTTGCAGTCACCTTTGCGCCTGGGCTTATCGGTGCGCTTTTGGTTGGCGTAAACTTTGCAAAGGGGCTTTCAATGTCACTTGGGGTTCCGCTTATCCCTGTTCACCATTTGCGTTCGCACATTGCGGCAAATTATCTTGCCCACCCCGACCTTAAACCGCCATTTTTATGCCTTTTGGTGTCAGGCGGTAACACAGTTATCGCAAAGGTGAGCGATTACACAAAATTTGAAATTATCGGTCAAACCCGTGACGATGCCGCAGGCGAATGCTTTGACAAGGTGGCACGCCAAATGGGGCTTGCTTACCCCGGGGGCGTAACCCTTGATAAAATTGCAACGGTGGCTGACCATAAAAAATATCCGCTACCCCACCCCAAAGTATCGGGCGGCGAATTTGATTTCAGCTTTTCGGGGCTTAAAACTGCGGTAATAAATTTAGTGCATAATGCAAAGCAAAAAAACGAAGAAATCGATGTGCCTGTTTTGTGCGCAACGGTTAGAGAGCGTGTTTGCGATTTGCTTATAAAAAACACAATGGCGGCGGCTGAAGAAACCGGCTTTACCACCATTGCGGTTGCAGGCGGTGTTTCTGCTAACAGCGAGCTTCGCCGAAGGTTAGATGAGGAGTGCAAAAACAAAGGATATTCACTTTACTACCCACCGCTTAAATATTGCGGTGACAATGCGGCGATGGTAGGCGCACAAGCATTACACGAATATCTTGACGGCAATTTAGGGGATACCTCCCTTAATGCAACTGCCACATTACCAATAAATTACAGGTGATAAAAATGCAAAACAAAAAACTGCTACTCATTGTTAACCCCTGTTCCGGCAGGGCAAAAATGTATACCGAGCTTTTAAAGGTTGTGGAAATTTTTTCTTATGCCGATTATGTCGTTTCGGTTTACCCCACAAAATGCAAAGGCGATGCCACCGAATATGCTAAAAAGCTTACAAAGGATGATTTTGACCTTATTGTTGTTTGCGGCGGTGACGGCACCTTAAACGAGGTTATTGAAGGCATAATGACCAGCGGTAGTGATATTCCGCTTGGTTATATTCCGTCAGGCACTTTAAACGAATGGTCAAGCGGTCTTAATATTTCAAGAAACATTGAAACAGCCGCAAAGGATATTATAAACGGCAAAAAAGCCAAGCTTGATATCGGCAAATTTAACGATAAATATTTTTCATATACCGCATCTTTCGGGGCGTTTACAAGCGCGTCATATTCCGCCCCGCAGGAAATTAAAAATGTTTTAGGTCAAAGCGCCTATTTCTTCGAAGGCATTAAAAGTCTTGGCACCATAAAGCCGATTCACATGAAGCTTACAAGCGATGATAGTGTAATTGAGGGCGACTTTCTATTCGGTGCAATTTCAAATTCAATGTCGGTTGGCGGTATTGTTAAATATGATAAAACCCCCGTTGGTCTTAATGATGGAATTTTTGAAGTTATTTTAATCCGCAACCCTGACAATATAATTAAACTTCAACCCTTGGTTGACGGTATTTTAAAGCACGAATTTGACCGCGAGGGTATTGAGTTTTTCCGCACCCAAAAACTGCTTATTGAAGCAAATGAAGAGGTTTCGTGGACACTTGACGGCGAATACGCCAAGGGTGACGGCCCCATAAATATTGAAAATATTCACAGTGCAATTACATTTATTGTGCCGAATAAATAGCCAAACGAAAAGTAAAAGGAGAAAATTATGTTTACAACAGATATTGGTGTTGACCTGGGCACCGCTAACACCTTGGTTTGTGTTAAGGGCAAGGGAATTATTATGAGAGAGCCGTCGGTTGTGGCTTATGATATAAGAAACGATGTAGTAAGAGCCGTAGGTCAAGAAGCAAAGGATATGATTGGCCGTACCCCCGGCTCAATCGTTGCAGTACGTCCACTTAAAAACGGTGTTATTGCAAACTTTGATGTCACTGCGGCAATGCTTAAACGCTTTGTTAAAATTGCCCTTAAAGGTTCATTTTTTAACAGAGTTAGAATGGTTATTTGTATTCCATCGGGCGTTACCGAGGTTGAAAGCCGTGCCGTTTGGGATGCCGCAAAGCAAGCAGGTGCCACCGAAATTGACTTGGTGGAGGAGCCCATGGCAGCTGCTGTTGGTGCAGGTCTTCCCGTTTGGGAGGCCACAGGCAATATGATTGTTGACATCGGCGGCGGCACAAGCGAGGTTGCAGTTATATCGCTTGGTGACATTGTTACCGCACAGTCTATTCGTGTTGCAGGCGACGACCTTGATGAAGCAATTATCAACTACATCCGCAAAAAGCACAACCTTTTAATTGGTGAACGCACAGCTGAACAAATTAAAATTGAAATTGGCTCGGCAAAGCCGTATGAGGATGAGACAAGCATTGAAATTAAGGGTAGAAATCAGGTTGACGGTCTGCCTAAAAACATTATCATTTCATCCGAAGAAGTGCGTAATGCAATGGCCGATACAATTAACCAAATTATTGATATTATCCGTTTAACACTTGAAAAAACTCCACCCGAGCTTTCGGCCGATATTATTGACCGCGGTATCACCCTTACAGGTGGTGGTGCATTGCTTCGCGGCTTGGCAGAGCTTATTGCCGAGGAAACAGGTATGCCTGTAACCGTTGCCGCAAACCCTATTGACTGTGTTGTTTTGGGCACAGCAAAACGCCTTGAAGCAAATTCGGGCTTTGAAAATTATGTTTTCCGCCGTGGAAAGCATTTCAGATAACGGAGGTTAAAAAATGCGATTTTTCTTTCGCAGTAGACAGTTTAAGGTTATTTTAACAATTTTAATTGCCTTAATTGCGGTTTCGGTTATATTTTCAGTAATCGGCAGTCAGTTATCGCCACAAGCAAATATTGTTGGTACCATTACTGCACCCTTTCGCACTGCCGCAACAAGTATATGGAACGCTTTCGAAGATTATGTAAAGGCATTTAATGAAGGTAACCGCTTAATGACCCACAACGCCGAGCTTGAAGCAGAGGTTAACGATTTACGCGAACAGCTTGCCGATTATCAGCAAACCGCCACCGAAAATGAATTTTATAAAAAATACTTAAAAATTGCCGAGCAAAACCCCGATTTTCAGTTTTCCCCCGCAACACTTATCTCGCGGGATAACGACGACCCCTATGGCAGCTTTGTTATAAATAAGGGCTCGCTCAACGGCATTGCCGCTTATGACCCTGTTATAACCGATGCGGGTCTTGTCGGTTATGTTTCACAGGTTGGGCTTACCACCTCAAAGGTGACAACCGTTTTAAGCCCGCAATTATCGCTTGGCGCACTTGACAACCGCACAAACGATTCGGGCATTATATCAGGCGACCTTGAAACCGCAAAGCAAAACAAAACCAAATTTAAAAATTTGGCACGCTCTTGCAGTATTGCTATCGGCGACTATGTTATAACCTCGGGTGAGGGTATTTTCCCAAAGGGTCTGCTTATTGGCAAAATTGATTCTATCGGCAACGATAAATATAATACATCAATTTATGCAACCGTTACCCCCTTTGCCAATGTTAGCGAAATTAGACAGGTTATGGTAATAACCGACTTCGAAGGTCAGGGCAATATGATTTACGAGGTTGGTGAATAGAAATGCCTAAAAATCTTAAAAAAAGCTTTATCTTCATATTTAATGTTATAATTTTCTTTATTTTCTCAATGCTTCCCCACTCATCATTTATAAACATTAAGCTGTTTGATATAAGCATAAGCTTTATAATTCCGCTTTTGGTGGCATTTGCGCTTTACCATTCCCCCATTGCCGCCGCAATGGCAGGCGTGCTTTCGGGTATTGTTATGGATTCCACCGCAGCAGACAGCTATTGCTTCAATGCCATTGTTTTACTTATTATCGGCACATTTGTGGCGGTTTCATCCAACACGCTTTTCAATAAAAACATACCATCCGCCGCTGTGATGTCGCTTTTGTCCGCATTATTTTACTTTGTGGCACAGTGGATATTTTTCCACGCTTTTCACGACGGAATTAACCAATCGCTTACATTTTTGCTACGCCATTCATTACCGTCGGCAGTTTTAAGCGCTGTGTTTATTTTTCCGTTTTATTTTCTTTACTCTTATGTTAAAAAACTTTAGAAAGGACATATAAAAGTGCCTTTTAAGAAAAAACACCAAACCGAAATAAATATTCTTGCCATATTGTTGGTTGTTGTTATAGTGCTTTTTTCCGCCCGCATTTACTTTTTACAGGTTGTAAATGCCAATGCCTTTAAAAAGACATTACCCTATGGTGCGGCAAGCTCGCACACTGCAACGATTAAAGCTCCCCGCGGTGAAATTTTGGACTGCTATGGCAGACAAATTGCCGTAAACCGCGACGGCTATAACATTGTTTTCAATAAGGCCTATGTAAAGGATAATTTAAATTCGATAATATTAACACTTATAAACGAGGCAGTTGAATATGAAACCGAATGGGTTGATAATTTGCCTATAAGCACTACCGCACCTTATATATATAAGGAGGGTGAAAAAACCGACAAGCTTTTAAAAAAGCTTGACCTTGCAAATTATGCCACCGCTCAAAACTGCTTTGATGAAATGGTTACAAGATATAAATTAGAAAACTACACCAAAGACGAGCAACGCAAAATTATGGGTGTAAGATACAGTATGGAAATTTCCGACTTTTCAATTTCTTACCCCTTCACCTTTGCGGAGGATATCCCTACAGAATTTATGCGCAAGGTTTCTGAAACAAATTTCACCTTGCAAGGTGTTTCTATCGAGGTTGTCCCCTTTCGTGAATATGCCGACACCTCTCTTGCCGTAAACCTTATCGGTACGGTTGGCCCAATTTTTGAAGAAGACTGGGAAACATATAAAGAAAAAGGTTATTCATATAACGATAAAGTTGGTAAAAGCGGCATTGAAAAATGGGGCGAGGAATATTTAAGAGGTATCGACGGGCAAATCACCTATTATTTAAGTGCCAAGGGCGAAATTATAAAAAGTGAAGTCACTAAGGAGCCCATACCCGGCAAAACCATTATGCTGTCACTTGATAAAAATATCCAACGCCTTGCACAAGATTCATTAAAAGAAAAGGTGCGTGCATTGCAGTCAAAGGGTGGCACCTGTAAAGCAGGTACTGCAGTTGCCATTGAAATTTCCACAGGCAAAATTTTGGCGGCGGCAAACTATCCGTCTTATGACCTTGCAACAATGAATAAGGAATATAACAAGCTTCAAGCCGACCCCGCAAAGCCGCTTATGGACCGTGCTTTTCAAGGCATTTACCCCGTTGGCTCAACCATTAAGCCCGCAGTTGCCGTTGCCGCGATGGAGCTTGGCAAATACCATACGGGCGAGGTTGTAAGATGCGTACAAACATACGATTACTTTGAAGATTATAAACCAAAATGTCTTCACTATCACGGCAACCTAAACCTTAAAAACGCCATTTCAAAAAGCTGCAACTATTTCTTTTTTGAAATGGGTAAACGAATTGGCGCCACCACACTTACCGATTACTTTAAGCAATTTGGCTTGGGTGTCAGAACAGGTGTTGAGGTTAACGACAGCGCAGGCCTTTTATTAGAGCCAAGCTCTGACCGTGTGGGCGGTACAACCCTTCAAATTTCTATTGGCCAAATGAATGCATTTACACCGCTTCAGCTTGCAAATTACACCGCAACCTTGGCAAACGGCGGTACACATTATAACGCAAGTCTTATTGATAGAATTGTAAGCTATGATATGTCAAATGTTATTAAAACATTTGAACCACAAATTAAAAACAAAATGAAAATAAGCGATAACACACTTAAAGCCGTAAAAGAAGGTATGTTGTCTGTTACCGAAGAAGGTACAGGCCGTTTGGCATTAAGTGATTACCCCATTAAAGTTGGCGGTAAAACAGGTACCTCACAGGTTGCAAACGCACCTGACCACAGCGTGTTTATCGCTTATGCACCATTTGATAACCCCGAAATTGCCATTTCGGTTGTGCTTGAAAACGGTCAAATGGGCTCTACCGCGGGTACTATTGTTCGCGACATATTAGATGCACATTTCTTTTCAAAAGAAAGTGCTGATAAGGTCGATTTTCCGTTTACCATATTAGATTGACAAAAAAATTGACTTATGATAAAATGTTAAATTATTGAGGTGAAAATATGGGCAAAATTTTTGCTGTGACCTCCGGCAAGGGCGGTGTGGGTAAATCCACCGTTTCGGCGGGGTTGGCAGTCAGCTTTTCAACGCTTGGATACAAAACCTTGGTTGTTGATATGGACGAGGGTCTTCGTTGCCTTGACTTAATGCTTGGCGTGGACAAGCAGGTGGTGCTTGACCTTTCGGATATACTAAGCGGCAGAGAGATAAGCGATGCAGTTTACGAAGTGAAGCAAAACCTGTTTTTAATTCCCGCTCCCCAAAAAATCGGCTTGATTGATGCCTTTTCACTTGCTAATTTTGCAAACGATGTCAATAATTTATATGATATTGTTATATTTGATTTTCCCGCAGGGATTGACTTTTCCCTTTACGGCTCGCTTCCAAAGGATTCACTTTTTTTAACAGTTGCTTTTCCCGATGCGGTCACCGTGCGTGATGCGGCTGTTGTAAGCGGTCTTTTGGGCGAAATGGGGCTTTCTTCCCGCCTTATTATAAACCGCTTTGAATATAAGCTTTCTAAAAAGCGTGGGTTTAAGGGCATTGATGATATTATCGATGAAGCGTATTTACAGCTTGTTGGCATTGTGCCAAACAGCGATGAGCTGAAGAATCTATCATCAGGGAAAATTCCAAAACATAAAAGCAAACCCATGAAAGCTTTTATAAGAATTGCAAAACGCCTTTTGGGTGAAAATATACTTCTTCCAAAGGTTAAAAAAATATGAGAGGATAATGAAAAATGACAATTGCACTTATCGCACACGATGCTAAAAAGGAACTTATGGTTCAATTTTGCATTGCTTATTGTGGCATTTTAAGCCGTTACAACCTTGTTGCAACAGGCGGTACAGGTAAAGTTGTGTCAGAAGCAACCGGTCTTCAAATCGCAACCTTTTTAAGCGGTTCGCAGGGCGGCTCGCAGCAAATTGCTTCCCGCATTGGCTGTGATGAAATTGACCTTTTACTTCTTTTTAGAAATCCTCTTGACCCCAAACCGCACGAGCCCGACGAACACGCTCTTTTACGACTTTGTGATGTGCATAACATTCCTGTTGCAACCAACATCGCCACCGCTGAAATGCTTATCCACGGTTTAGAGCGCGGCGACCTCGACTGGCGTGATATTATAAAATCCAACCACTAATTTTAAGAAGGTTTATTATGAGTGAAATTAACCGTGCCGTTAAAGGCACTAACGATATTTTACCCGCCGACAGCTATAAATGGCAGTTTGTTGAGGGGAAAATGATTGAAACCGCCCGTATGTTCGGCTATGAAGAAATTCGTGTGCCGGTTTTCGAGCATACCGAGGTTTTCAAAAGAAGCGTGGGCGACACAACCGATGTAGTTCAAAAAGAAATGTACACCTTTGATGATAAGGGCGGCCGTTCTATTACGCTTCGCCCCGAGCTTACCGCAGGTGTTGTCAGAAGCGCAATCGAAAAAGGCCTTGTAAACGGTGCATTACCCCAAAAGGTTTGTTATATCGGCGGTTGCTACCGCTATGAAAAGCCACAAGCGGGTCGACTTCGTGAATTTCACCAATTTGGTGTTGAGTGTATGGGTGCCCCCTCTCCCAATGCCGATGCTGAGGTTATAATGCTTGCAAAACAGGTTCTTGACAGCGTTAGAATTGAAAAAATTTCATTGGAAATTAACTCTATCGGCTGTCCCGAGTGCCGCAAAAATTACCAAGCGGCATTAAAGCAATATTTCACCGAAAATATTGATACCCTTTGTGGCACCTGTAAGGAGCGACTTGACCGCAACCCAATGCGTATTTTGGACTGTAAGTCACCTGTGTGCTCTGACCTTGCAAAAAATGCACCTGTTGTTATTGATTATCTTTGTGATGACTGTAAGGCACACTTTGAGGGTGTTAAAAGCCACCTTGATGCCGCAGGTGTTGAATATACCGTAAATCCACACATTGTACGCGGTCTTGATTATTACACCCGCACCGTTTTTGAATTTGTATCTGGTGATATAGGCGCTCAAAGCACAGTTTGCGGCGGTGGCCGTTATGATGGTCTTATTGCACAAATGGGCGGGCCAAATGTTCCCTCCTTGGGCTTTGGTATGGGTATCGAACGCCTGATGCTTGTTTTACAGGCACAAAACACCGAATTACCAATGGTGCAAAAATGTGACCTTTATATCGCCACAATGGGTGAAGCCGCAGCCCTTAAAGCAACCAAGCTTTGCTATAATTTGCGAAACGACGGCTTTAAGGTGCAGACCGATATTGTCGGCCGCGGTTTAAAGGCACAAATGAAATTTGCCGACAAAATCGGTGCAGCATATACTATGGTTTTGGGTGACAGCGAAATTGAAGCCGACACCGCAAAGCTTAAAAATATGCAAAGCGGTGAGGAAATTTCCATTGGCTTAAACAATTTAAGCGACGAGCTTTTTGCCGCTTTAAACAAGGCATCTCTTGATGCTTTAATTGAGGTTTTAGATTAGGAGTGTTTTTTTCGTGCAGCTTGATAGAATGGACGGATTAAAGCGTACCGATTATTGTGGTACATTAAGAAAAAACGATTTAGATAAAGAGGTTGTAGTTTGCGGCTGGGTACAGCGTCAGCGTGACCTTGGCGGTCTTATCTTTATTGATTTAAGAGATAGAACAGGTATTGTTCAGCTTGCCTTTGACGATAACACCGACAGAGAAATTTTTGAAAAAGCAAGCGCTATCAGAAGCGAATATGTTCTTATGGTTAAGGGCAAGGTTCGTATGCGTTCTTCAATAAATCACGATATCCCCACAGGCGATATTGAAATTGAAGTTACAACCCTTAAAATTTTGGGTGCAAGTGAAACTACACCCTTTGAAATTTTGGATAAATGCCTTGCAAATGAAGAGCTTCGCCTTAAATACCGCTATCTTGATTTGCGACGCCCTGTTATTCAAAATAACATTTTGCTTCGCCACAAGATTGCAAAGGTAACCCGCGATTATTTTGATGAAAACGGCTTTATTGAAATTGAAACCCCCACCTTTATTAAATCCACACCCGAGGGTGCACGCGACTATTTGGTGCCATCCCGTGTTCATAAGGGCAGCTTTTTTGCGCTTCCACAGTCGCCCCAGCTTTACAAGCAGCTTTTAATGCTTTCCGGCTTTGACCGTTATATGCAGTTGGCAAGATGCTATCGCGATGAAGACCTTCGTGCTGACCGCCAACCCGAATTTACCCAAATCGACCTTGAAATGTCCTTTGTTGATATGGAAGATATCTTCACCATTGCCGAGGGCTTTGTAAGCCGTTTGTTTAAGGATGTTTTAAATGTTGAAATTGCCACACCGCTTCCCCGCCTCACCTATACCGAGGCAATGAACGATTACGGCAGCGACAAGCCCGACACCCGCTTTGAAATGAAGATTAAGGATTTGTCGGATATTGTCGAAAACTGTGGCTTCGGTGTGTTTGCCGACACGGTTAAAAACGGCGGTACCGTACGCGCCATTACCGCAAAAAATGCGGCAGGCGTTTACACAAGAAAAGAAATTGATAAATTAACCGAAGATGCAAAGGGCATTGGCGCAAAGGGTCTTGCCTTTATCCGTTGGGTTGAGGATGCTCCCACCTGCTCTTTCTCAAAGTTTATGACTGATGAGGAAATGGCAGCTATTATCGAGCGCACAGGCGCCGAAAAGGGCGACGTTGTGCTTATTGTTGCTGATAAGAAAAATATTTGTCTTTCAGTTTTGGGCGCACTTCGTTTAACCGTTGCCAAGCGTCTTGATATTATACCCGAGGGCTTTAACTTCCTTTGGATTACAGAATTCCCCTTCTTTGAATATAACGAAGAAACAGGTAATTGGGATGCAATGCACCACCCATTCACCTCACCCTTGGATGAATGCTTACAATATCTTGACACCGCACCTGAAAAGGTTTTTGCCAAAGCGTATGACCTTGTGCTTAACGGTGTTGAGCTTTCAAGCGGCTCTATCCGTATTTCTGACCCAACACTTCAAAAGAAGATGTTTTCTGCCCTTGGACTATCAGATGAAGAAGCGGCTGAAAAGTTTGGCTTTTTGGTGGATGCTTACCGCTATGGCGCACCACCTCACGGTGGTATGGGCATTGGTCTTGACCGCCTTGTAATGATTATGTGCGAATGTGATTCACTTCGTGATGTTATCGCCTTCCCTAAGGTTTCCAACACAGGCGAGCTTATGTCAGGCGCACCATCAAAGGTTGACCCGCAGCAGCTTTTGGACCTTTCAATAGGAATAATAGAAAACGATAAATAATCTCAACACCCGAAACGCTGTTTCGGGTGTTCTTTTTTCAAAATATACTGAAAAGTCAAGGGGTAAATGCGAAAAAGTGCAAAAAAATTTAATTTAGGCAGATAAAAGGCTATTTACGCACGCCTCGTAGAGGTCTGCGGAGGTAAAATAGTTAAAAATCCCTCTTGGATAATTGTTTATCCACTTTTCAAGCCTGCGGGTGTCGGCGGGCGTTACCCGCTCAAAGCTAACGCCTTTCGGATAGTGGCGGCGTATCATTTTATTTTGATTTTCATTTGAGCCGCGCTCGTAGGAGCTGTACGGGTGGCAATAGTAAACCTTTGTACGGGTACCGACGCGGCGGCAGCTCTGCTCGAGTCCCTCATAATCGGAAAACTCGGAGCCGTTGTCTATGGTGATACTTTGAAAGATTTTATAAAAGTCTGCGCCGTATGCCCGCTCGATACCGTTAAGGGCTTTTACAACGCTCGCGGCGGTGTGGTCTTTCATAATACGGATAATCTCGTAGCGGGTGTAACGCTCGGTCAATACGAGCATAGTTTTTTTAGTGCCTTTTTTGCCCTCTACGCAGTCCATTTCCCAATGTCCGAAAGTGGTACGCTCCGCAATCTCTGCGGGGCGTTTCTCTATGCTCTCGCCTTTGGAGGCGCGAGCCGCTCTCACTTTCTTATATTTGCGGGTGCTCTTATTTCTCTTAACGGGTAAATTGTCGTTTGTGATAGTGAGGAAAACGCCCTGCTCGATATAGCGGTACAGAGTCGGAGCCGATATGCTCGTACTAAACTCTACGCCCTGGCGTTTGATTTCGCCCAGGACGGCGCGAGGAGAGTATTTCTCCACTCTTATTTTATACTCGATATACTGCGCGTACTCGTGGTCGGAGCCGATTTTAAGCGGCGCACCTTTAGCGCGGAGGTTAGCCTGGTTTTTCTCCTCGGCAATATCGGGGCTGTATCTCTGCTCGGTGGTATAATCGGAATTAAGGTGCTCATACTGTCCGCGCTTGAGCTCTCTATAAATAGTGCTGATATGTACGCCGAGCTTTTCAGCCATTACTCGAGGGGAGGTGCCTACCTTTTGCCAAGCCTCAATTTTTAATCTGTCGTTAAATGTTAAATGTTTGTATGTCATAATAAAATCACTCCGTTTTATATGATAGGATAAAAAATAGCCCGCTCCCAAATAGGAACGGGCTAAACTGTTGTAGGGTTTAACGGTCTGCTATATTAAGCTCGCGCTTGAGTGCCGCTTGTAACGCCTGCGAAAAGTTAATATTTGCTTTCTCTGCCTCGTAACAAAGCCAACTCGGGAGAGTGCAATTTTTCTTAACAACTTTCATTTCGTTTTTGCGGCGGTATTCTGCAAAGTCAACATCTACGAGGGAAATAATTTCACCCTCTGCGGGTTTTACATCTTTTGCAGAGCTTGCAGCGGGTATAGTCTTTCCGTCGTCCTCCATATCAATACCCATTAAGCCGATAGCGTCGCGTGCCATTTCTATAGCCTCGGTCAAGTCGTCGCCCTGGGTGTTGATATTAAAATCGGGTATAAATACAGTAAAGCCTTTTTCCTCGGGTGTTAAAATAATAGGGTATGAATTTTTCATACAATAACCTCCATAAATAAATGATATAATATATTCACAAGCAAGGGTGCAAGGGGCGGGGCTTATTTCAGCCCCCGCCTTTTGATTATTGCCCTTGCTAAATTCTCTTTGATTTCTCGGTGCCTCGGGATTGTTTCGGTTTCCGTTCCGTTGGTGTATATGTCGTGTCCGCCTCCGTTCCTCTTTAAGTACCAACCGTTTCTCTCGAGCAGTTTTATTAAGTCTGTCCGTTTCGTTTGTATCACCTCCTCTTTACATTTACTATTATACGCCTTTAATGCGTATTTGTCAAGAGTTTTCTTAAAATATTTTGCACTTTTTCGCAGAAAATATTTATTTTTCGAGGCAAGTATGCTATAATGTAGGCACCACACTAATTTAATATGGTGTTTTATACTATAAGTGCGCTGTTTTTACTTTGGTAAAAATGCGGGCTCGTTTTTGCGTCTTATAGCGTAAAACATAGAATTAGTGTGGTAGCAATTCGGAGCTTGCGTTTTTCGTGCGTGCAGCGTTTCGAGTTGCACGCACTTTTTTATTATGGGAGTTGTCGCTATGAAAAAATTAAAAACCTGGCAAAAAGTATTACTCATTATCTGTTACCCCGTAGGCATTGTCTATTTTATTATTTGGCTTTGCAACCGCAACAAAGGCGGAGCCGCTACGGTCAATCCCTCCAAGCTAACCGTTATTAGAGATTTTAATACAAAGGTCGTAGGCGTTACCTTTGGAAACGACGACGGCTCAAGCCGTCAAGCAATTATAAAGAATTGCAAAGCGGGAGAGGATATTATTTTTAAGCCCGTACCTACGGCGGAATACCCCGACGCTATCGGCGTATTTAATAAACGCGGTCAGCAGCTCGGGCACCTTAACGCAGAGCTTGCCGCTGAAATGAAAAACAAATACCCCAATAACCCTATGAGCGTTACTATAAATAACATCACGGGCGGCGGCGACAAGAGCTACGGTTGCAATTTACATATTATCATATACGCAGTATAAACGACAAAAAGGCAGAGGCTAATTAAAGCCCCTGCCTTTATTATTTAGTCGTCCTCCTGGTCGGGGCTGTCGTCAACCTTGAGCCCCGCTTGTTCAAGCGTTTTACTAATTTCTGCAAGATATTTTTCTTGTGCCGCTCGGATTTCGCCTATATTATTTTGTACCGTATTTCTTAATACATTTGTAGCCCGTGTGCCTGGGTGCTGAACGCTACGCCCGTACATAGTGTCATTATATGCGAGCATTTTTGCGTTTTTCGTGGTTATCGTATGCGGTTTAACTCCGTACTCTATCCAATGCGGGGAGGCGTGCGAGGGTACTTTCTTTTTCTTTTTTACCGTCTGCCAACTATAAAACCCTATTTCGAGCCGTATTTGCCCCGTTGATTTATCTATCCTTTTCCAGGTGCCTATATGGTTTTTTAACCTATTAGAGCGTATAGGTAAATTTTCTCGGAGGTGTTTTCTTATCACCTTTCCCGCTTCACCGAGAGCCGAGCGCGATAACCCTTTTATTGTGTCTTTAACCTCTTTGCTTGTGTTTATGAAAGTTACTGTACTTTTATTGCCTGCCATAGCATAAACTCCTCTCTAAATGCGAAAAGACGGCGGGCGCAGTTTCCCGCTAACCCGCCGCCCTTTCTTTATATGGATTTAAGGAGGACTATTTAAGCAGCTCGTTTACGCGCTTTTGTACAGCGGAGTAGTCGTACCCCGCTGCCGTGAGCTTTTGTTTACGAGTTGCGCCGTTGCCCCATTTGCCCGCGATAACCTCGCGCGCGATTTCGTCAACGGACTTTTTAGCGGGTGCCTCCGCAGCGACGGCGGTACCGCCTTTCGTTGTAATGTAGGTATCAAAGCCCGCTTTCTTGAGCTTGTCAGCCATAGCGTCGGCGTTAGCCTTGACGCTGTAGGCTCCTACTTGCACCTTGTAGAGGCTGCCGCTCTGCACGATATAGGTATCAAAGCCCGCTTTCTTGAGCTTTTCTGCAAGGGCGGTAGCGTTAGCTTTTTTGCTAAAAGCTCCCGTTTGTACTCTGTAGAGAGTCTTTGCAGGCTCGGCGGGTGTTGCGGGTTTTGTTTCCTCGTCGGGTTTCATAGCCGACGCAACAGCCTTTCTAAAGCCGTCCATAGTGTAGCCCATTTTTAAGCCGTTCCACAAGTGCTCGGGGTCGCCGTGATTGGAGGCGATACCGCGGGCGTGTCCCTCTCGGTGGCTGATAATTACGCCGTCTGCGAGGGGGTCGAGGTTGTACTGTTTGCAAAGGAAAGCGAACAGCTCCACGGCTGCCTCGTAAGTACGCTTTACTACAGCCTTTGCGGTAGCGGTATCGGAGCAAGTGAAATT
The DNA here is from genome assembly GCA_945983355.1 of uncultured Clostridia bacterium. Lineage (GTDB taxonomy): Bacteria > Bacillota > Clostridia > Oscillospirales > Acutalibacteraceae > UBA737. The sequence goes on from CAMFSU010000048.1 coordinate 66,504, forward strand.
TGAGCCGCTCGTATACTTGATACACGCAGGCTCGCACATCTCAACGCCGATATGCGTATTATTAGAGGCTCCGCCGCCGTGCCAGCCTCTATGGCTCCACGGCAAGCATTGATAAATAACGCCCGTATTTCCGTCGATAAAGGCGTGTACGCACGCTCTGTCGTATGTACTCTTATTCCAATTATTGACGAAAACGAGCGCGGACGGCTGCGGGCAGCCTACGCTATGGAGCATAAGCCCCTTTACGGCGATAGTTTTACCCGCTTTGTAGCAAGGGTTATTTGTTAAAATGGTTTCTTTAATCTGCATACTTATTCCTCCGTATACTCAATGTCGTTTGCTTTCAGCTCCGCTAAATACTTGTCCGCCTGGATAGCCTCGGGAGTAAAGCTGTTATTTTTCCACCAAGCCCACAAAGTAGCCGCCACGGTAGCAGCCGCAGAGAGCCAGGCGTAGAGCTCCTCCTCCGCAAAGGGCAGGGGGTTTTTACCGCTCATTGTCAAAATGGTATTTACCAAAGTAACAAAAAGCACAATAGCTCTAATAATGGTTTCTGTAGGGATTTTCTTACTCATTGCTCGCGCCTCCTTTCTTTGCTTTTTCTCTCGGCGAGTGCTCGGGGAGCTCCATTGTTTGCTCGTATAGTCCCGTAGCAACATCATTTCCGCCTAAAGTATGGTAACTATGATAAGCCCGCTTTAACGCCTCTTTAGCGTAAATAGGGCAATAGCCCCGCTCGTCCCATTTCTCATATTGTCCGATAATCTCGGCTCGGAGGAGGCATTGCAAGCCCTCTCCGAGTGCGTCTTGTTTCTTTTTGCCGAGCTTAATACGCCCGATAACGACTCCTAAAGCTGATACAGCCCCGCCACACAAAAACGGTATGAGCCATTTAATAAAGGTTTCAAAATACATAGCTTTTCTCCTTAATTACACTCGCTGTCGATTAGCTCAAGCTCGGCGGCTGCTGTGTCCCGCTTTTTCTGTAGCTCCTCGTCGGTGCTTAATGTTATATTTGCCTGCTCAAGAGCTAACGCCTGCTCCTTGATAATATCCGCCTGCAAGTGAGCAATAGCGCAGAGCCTCTCTACAAGCTCAAATAGGCTCATTGTCGGAGCCCTCCTCGCTGTCGGGAGGTGTCGGGAAAGTTACATTAAACGGAAAGCCCGCTTGTGTAGGCAAGTCCCTTAAAGCCTGGCGGTATACAGCCCAGGCTCCCGTAAAGATTTTCGAGAGCGAGGCAATAAATTTCGTAGCCGTTGAGGTGTCAAGCCCCAGGCGGTCAAGCGACATTTGCGCGTCGCTGTTATCAAGCAGCTTATTACGGATTTTGCGGACGAGTGCCGCCGCCTCCTCCTCGTTCTGCTCCTCACAAGCGGCAGCGTATGCCGCCTTTAAGGTTTCCTCGAGTTCTGCTTTTGTGGCTGCTGCCATTGCCTCAACCTGGGCGAGGCGTTTGTGGTAATTGTTTTTCACGGTAAGAGCCCTCCAATTCTTTATAGAAATTTATCATTTTCCGCCGCTCGTGGTAGGTATCTCCTCGGGCAGCGTTTGCGAGCCAAGAAACGAGGGACTCGTGAGCCGTCCCTGGTGCATAGTCGCCGCTCTGCTCTTTAGCGTATAGCTTTTTGAGCTTGCGGCGTTGCTTGCCTTGTTTCTTTTTACCCATTTTGCGTATAATCGCTCCCGAGTCGGTAACGATAAAACGCCATTGCAACATTTTTACGCCCTGTCGGAGAGGATAGAGAGTAGTTTTGCCGTTGAGCTCAAGCCCGATAGCGTTTACTTGCTTTTCTATCTCCGCGCGGCAATGCTGCAAAAATTCCTTGTCCTCGTGGATTAGTATAAAATCGTCCATATATCGTATATAGTGCTTGACTCGGAGCCGCTCTTTTATAAAGTGGTCGAGGTCGTCCAGGACGGCAAGAGCTACAAGCTGCGATACCTGGGAGCCGAGCCCTATACCAACATCACCGCCGAAAGAGTCTACAATGTCGCAGGCGTGCGCCGCTATTTGAGCGTCTTTAACCCGCTTACATATTGCAGCCTTTGCTATGTCGTGGCGTATGCTCGGGAAATAGTGGTGTATATCACACTTGAGCACCCACCCGTCGCAGCCGTGAGCTTTATAATAACGGCGTAAATGCGCCGTGATACGGTTTAGGGTATAATCGACTCCACGCCCGCGCAGGCAGGCGCAATTATCAGTTATAAACGATTTCGTTATCTGCTCATAAAGTCCGTTATCACATAGCGAGCGTTGAAATTGTCGGTCTTTTAACCTGGTCGCCACAATGTCGCGGCGTTTCGGCTCGTATATGGTAAAGTGTTGGTACCTATCTATTTTGTATTTGCCGCTCAAGAGGCTTTCTCGTAAGCGGTAAGTATTCTTTAGGGCGTTGCCCTCATAGCCTACGGTACTATCTTTCCAACGGATATTACGGCAGCTTTGTTTTAACCCCTTGTAGAGGTTGTCAAAAGATATTACTTGTTCGTATGACATAATAAAGTAGGCGGACGCATATAAAAGGACTACCCCGTAAGGTACCTTTGTCGCCCGCAATATTCCCTCCTTTCGGAGGTAGGACGGTCGCTCCTTGTGTGAGCTGCGCTGCTTTGGTCTATTGACTACTTGATACGGGCTATTCTCACAATCGGGGGCGACTCCGTTACCGTTAATCGCGTTGTTGTTGTTCAACGCTCCCGAGGTGTTCACATTGCGCTCGTTGTTCGCGTTCCCAGGGTTAGGGGAACGGAGCCAACAGTTACGCGCCGAGCCGAAAATATAGCAACCGCCCTACATATCTTTGTATTTTTCTTTGTCGGACTTTATCCAGGCTTTTAATAGGTCGTCTGTCTTGAGTATTAACCCCGTCCAAAACTCCGCTTTATCACCCGAAATATAGCCCGCGTCGTATGCGTCGTCGATAAGGTCTAATAGAGCGTCGAGGTGTGCGTGCGCCTTTACTTGTTCCATACGGCGGTAGCTGTATTCCTCGGCGTTGGTTACATATACCGAGTTAGCGTGCCGTATGCAAATACACGCCTCGCGTACCTCTGTAGCAATCGGCGAGGCATAAAGCCAACGGGTACTTTTTGGAAAGTGTTTCTCGTTTTTGAGTGCTGCTAATGAATACTTTTTAAGCTCTCGAGCTTTATTAAGCACTTGCAGCTTGCCCTCGCCTCTGTCGCCTTTTCTAACGCTCATATTAAAACCTCCTTTTTACCGCCTCTACCGAGGCGGATTTTAGATTATGCGATTATACAAGCGGGGGCGACTCCGTAACCGCCAATCGCGCTGTAGCCGTACCACGCTCCCGAGGTGTACACATAGCGCTCGTAGCTCGCGTCCCCAGGGTTAGGGGAACGGAGCCAACAGTAACGCGCCGAGCCCGCCGCGTCATATTTGATACGCTCAATATTTGTAAAGCCCTCGTAATATTCCAACAGCTCGCCGTCTTTAATAGCGGAGCTGTCCCAATCTCCGTAGATTTCGGGACGAGAGAGCATAAAAAACATATCGTTTAAGGTGTATACATTGTTTACGCTAAACTCGGTACCGTCGAGGCTGTTTACCTCAAATACGGAGTTAGTGCGGCAAGGAATAGCCGCAGGCTGTACCGCTGCCAAAAAGTCAGCGGGTAAACCTTTCATAAAGCCCGCTTTAGAGGTAGCCCAGGACGGGGCGCGGTCAAATTTGTTTGTAGGAGTCCACACGGAGCCCTCCGCTGCGTCGCTGTTGAGCCATTGACGAGCTGCGCTCTGTGCGTAGTTATTGGAGCCCCACATAATGCGTTGAGCACAATTAAGATTTTCGCTTGTGGCAGATGTCGCGGCAATGGTGCCGAGGCTTGTACCCTCCGAGCCCTCTGTAACAACAATACCGCTCTCAATAGCAGCAGTAGCCGCTACGGTAGCGTAAGTCGCAATCTTGCAGCCCGTAATTGCGGTAGAGCTCGAGTTAGTACCGAGCACAATTTGCCCGCCTGCGGGTACCGCTTTTGTCAATGTAAATTGATAGGTACCGTTTACCATACTTCCCGTAGCATAATTCCAGGTAAAATTATAAGTGCCTGCGGGGATTTCCTCGGCTGCGTAGTAAAGTGCCTCGTATGCGTCAAATACGAGGGTTAAGTAGGTGCCCGCGCTGTTGCTGTATACATACTTTGCCTCGAGCGTCATACTGTGAGTGAGCTTACCGTTTGCCGCTGCGTGCTTGTCGTGGTCGCGTACAACCCAAGTAATAACCGCTCCCGTAGTAGCGTCCTCGGTTGTAAACTCGTAACCAACGGGAAATAGTTTTGCACCGAGCCCGAGGCGGACGGCGTTTTTAATATCCTCCCAGGTATTAACCGCTGTAAGCGTGTCAATATGTACGGTGGTTACAGTACCCTCTCTGTCGGTTACGCTGATAGTCGCGCCCGTTTCGGTCTGCACCGCTGAAATATTAACCTTTTCCGCGCCCTCGGCTGCGCCGTTGGCGTTGTCTGCTGCCTCGTTTGCAATTTCCGATGCAATGGTAGCCGCTCTCTCTGCTACGGTATTAACCTCCGCAAGAGCAGCGGTAAGAGCGTTAAACTCGTCGGAGCTTGCGGGTGCGTCTTTATCGAAAGCCGCCCGCTCCACATCAATATAGAAAATTTGTGAGCTCAAGAGAGCCTCGCCCTTATAAAGTCCGATTTCGGCAACCGCCACGCCTGCGGCTGCGAGTGCCTGCGGTGTCAGTTCGACAACGATAACGCCGTTTTCTACGGTTGCGTCATTGAGTACGGTATGCCCGTCAGCTTTGGTAAGCTGCAAGCGGGGCGTTACGCCGTCCTCGATAGCGTAAGCCTGCCCGCAATTAAGCGGGGTAATTTCAAGAAAACGGGTTTTTGTGTCGTTCTGCTTTGCAAATACCGTAATAGGGTGCGTATCTCTGCCAAAATCGAGAGAAAGTTTTTGCCTAATTTCCATAGGTAAGCCTCCTTATACTGTGGTTAATGTAACGCTTTTCCAAGCGTACCATTTATTATCGTATCGGGTGCGAACATATACGGCGGAGTTATCGTAGGCGGTGTACCGCTGCATAATATATCCGCTCGGGTTAGCCATAACCTCCAAAAAGCCCGCAATAGCTTTCGGGTAGTGCTTGTCGGTGCTTGCGTTAGCGTTTAACGCCTGGGTGTATATGCCGCCCGCCACGAGGTTATTTAAGTCCTCTGTACCGTCGAGAGCCGCCACGAGTCCGAGCACATTAAAACCGTTCATCATAACCGAGCCGTCAACATCTAAAGCCGCCGCAGGCTCGCGCTTGTTTATACCCACCTTTTTACGGCGGAGCGCAAGTAGCGGCGTGCCCTGCGGTACCGTTATTGTAACGGTGTCCGAGGTCAGCTTGTCGGTAACGAGGAATTGCACATAATAGGAGTAGTCGGCGTCCAGGCTTAACCACTCGTCGGACTTAAAATTAAAGCCGCTGTCGTCGTATTCTGTGTAGCTCGTAATATCCGTATAGCTGCCGTATGAGCTGTCGCTCGTCTTTCGGTATCGGTAATACAAATAGCGGAGGCTGTTTTTGTTTACGCCGCCAATGGTTACGGGCGTAATGTCGCCGCCGATTGTTACCTGGGTTGTGTCCTCAACCTCATTTACACGGCGCATAGTGTACTCGGTAATATTGATACCCTCATACTCGAGGACGGTAATATTAACCGTTACCGCTGTCGTGTAGCCTCGAGAGTCGATAGCCGTAACGATAACGGGGACGGTGCCTTTATCGGGTAAGGTGCCTACCGTTATTGTGGTAGTTGTACCCGAGGCGGTTTTAGAGCCCGCCACAACAGAATAGCTCGAAATGGTCGCGCCGTTCTTTGCTGTAGCTGCTGTCAAAGTCAGCTTTAGCGTTGAGATATTCTGTATTAAAATTTGGTTGTTACCCGTAACGCCTACGGCTGTTGCGTTGGAGTCCTCAAAGGTAAACGCCGTAAAGGTCGGCGCAGAGTTCGCGGAGGTCGTCTGCACCGTCGCCGTTTTCTCCGAGGCGGTACCTATTTGCGTTGTGCCGCTATAGGTAGTCAGCGTAAAGGTACCCGTAAAGCTCTTTAGAGCCGACATAGCCGCAAGCACCGTAGAGCGTTGCGCTGCGGTAAGCGTTATAGTGTTCGAGCCGTTGGATAAGCTCAAGCCCGTTATAGTTAAAATGGTTGTAGAGCCGTTTTTAATAACGAGCGTGTGCGTGTAGCTCGTGTTGTATACCGTTACCGACATTGTTATTTTTGCCGTAGCTGCGTCGGCGGTAAAGGCACTCACGGAGTATATAACCGAGCCGCCAAGCGTTTTTACGGAGGTTTTACTCGAGTAGCCGTCTACATCATTTGTCTTTTTTCTCGCGCATACTTGTATGCTGTACGAGGTGTTAGGCGTAAGCCCCGTTATTGTGTATTCTTTAGAGGTGCCGTCCGTAGAGTTAAACTCCACCCAAGAGGAGCCGCCGTTTGTTGAATACCACCAACGATTAGCGGTAGTCGAGGCTGTAACCGTAATTTTTACGCTTGAGGCTGTTATATTAGAGGTTGCAAGAGTAACCGTAGGAGCTGTGCGGTCAATATTTGTAAGAGTCATACTGCCGCCGTACTCTTGCTCGGTGGAGTAGTATACTCTCGTCGAAAATCCTACCGTAATACTCTTTTTGCCGTCCGAGCCGTGAGCAACGGTAATAGTGCCGCTCGTTGAGCCTTTAGCTGCGGGAAATACTTTTGAGTCCCAAGAGGTCGCGCCTTTGCTATAAACGACGGTACCGTTAATTGTTACGGTAGTCGGGGCGGTGGAGTAGTAGTTTACCGAGCCGCCCAAGCATTGCAGCGTCCAGGTAAGCGTAGAGGTGTTAGCCTTTACATTTACAGACTCGGTAATAGTGAGCTGTAAGTATCTGCCCTCATAAGAATTACTCTTAAATGTTGCCATAGTGTCGCCTCCTTAATCGAGCAGTACAATATCAAGCCCCGCGCTCTGCGGTACAAACTTGCCTTTGCCTACTGTCAGCTCGTCCGTTACCTCGGTTTTGCGTAAAGTAGTAAGGTCTTTGTTTACGGTAAGGACTACCGCTCCCGCGTGCTTAACTGCAAATTGCGTATGGTCTATAATGGTTTCTGTGGAGCTCTCGGAGTTCGTAATATTAATGCCTCGGCGGTCTATCTTTACATTTTCGGTATAGATTTCGTTAGGTGCTGGAGTCCAATTTTGCTTTTGGCTGCCCTCCGCTAACATAAAGTCCGCCACATACAAATAATAGCCCGTAGTACCCGCTGTAAGTGTTACGGTGTTACCCGCTGCCGTAAAGGTTAAAGAATACTCCGCCCAGGTGTTATTTATTGCCTGCTCATCAAAAATAAAGGTATCATTACCGCCGTTATTGATAAGCACATAGCAGCGGTTAGCGGTGCCTCTTTTTGCCTTAAAGGTCAGCGTATACTCTTTGCCCTGCAAAACGGTTATTTCTTGCGATAGGGTACCGACGCGCAAGCGAAACATAGAGCCCGAGGCGGTATTGTTTACCGCGTCTGCCGTCTGCTGCGCTACAACCGAGCCCGTATAGCTCCAATCGTCCGAAACGCCATTTAAGCCGCTCGAGTTTTTAATATTGTTTATACCGCCCGTTGTTTTGGTGGTATAAGAGAGCGTCAAGCTGTCTATTTTCTGCTCGAGGCTTGATATGGTCGTTTCGAGTGTTTCTACATCACCGTAAAAAACGGTTTCAATTCCTTTAATAACGCTCAATAGGTGCTCGTCGGCTGCGATAAATGCCTGCTCGACGCTCGAGGTAGCTACGCCTATTTCGTTTGTAACCGCCGTTTTGTACTCTTGAGAGATAGAGGAGGCTTGCACCGAGTCCGCCTGCAAGAGGGCACCGTTAAGAATACCCGCGTTAATAAAGTCGGCGACTATTGCGCCGTCCATTGTCATAGCGAGCGCGTACTCGCCATTGTAGCCCGTAGAGGAGTAACCCAAGCCGCCGCTATTCCACCGCCACACATTAACAGCCTCCTCGATGGTAGGCGCGTCAAGTATGAGGATTTCTTGCGGCTTTTCCGCAGGGTTGAGGACGACATAGCCGCCCGAGTGTCCCGTAATAAGGCTCGTAGCGTTTGCTATTGCCTTTTTGAGCTGCTCTGTAGCTGCTGCCTGCCCTTTTTGTACAGAGGTCTTAATTTCCTCTATAGCTGCCTGCTGCTTGTTTACGGTGTCCGCAAACGAGCTTTTAGCGTCGCCGAGTTCGACGCTATCGTATTTCTCCTCGAGGGTGTTATAGGTTGTCTTTATAACCTTTGCGCGAGCTGTTACGCCGAGCTTTGAAAATCGGACGGCTACGGTATCGCACATCATAACCCGCTCAAGAGGTGCTATGTTTTTATATTCCTCGGTCTGCCATAGCTGAATAAAAGAAACGGTAATATTAACCTTTGGCACGCCGAGCTCCGCTGCCGCAGCGTATGCGGTAGCTTTGGCTCGTAAAGCCTCCTCGGTAATTGCCTCTCCCTCTCCGAAACGGTCTGTAAAATCCATAATATAGGCTTTACTGTGTCCGATATTTTCGGCGTTGTTAAGAGGCAGCACCTTTTCCGAGAGGTAAATATATACCTCTATTTTCTCGTCGCCCTCTCCGTCCTGGGAGTAGCGAGCATACGGCATAAGGTGCGTATAGCAATCGGCTATATTTGCCTCTTGCTTGAGGTCTTTTAAGTTTTTACCGTACTCGATACTTACGCCTCTATCGGAGCCGCGGTGCTTATGGAGCTTGACTACGAAATTATCAAACTCAAACTCGCCGCCCCACACATCAAGCACCGAGCCCGCCTGCCCGCCCAGGATAGCGCGGACGGAGCAAGGCGTTAAAATGGTCGAGCTGTTGAGGGTAGAAATATCGCTTATAGCAGTAAACGCGGACGGCAAGCCCGCGTCCTGGATAGCTCGAGTAATAGCCGCTTGCGGCGTTACATTTTTAACAGAAAAACCGAGAGTCGGTATGCCGTTAAGGTCGTAGCTGATATGCTCCGCTGAATATGTAACAATACCTTTAAGAGGCTTGCTCGATTTGTAAATACGGAATAGCTGCGGCTCGCTCGTGTCGTTGGCTTTCGCCTTGATAATGCAGCCCTCCGTAATTTGGTCGTACCATTGTCCCGTAATAGGGTACTGTAAAGAGCACTCATAGGAGCCGTTACGCTCCTCGGTTACGGTACACTTTGTAGCGTCTTTTAGAAAACCGATACCGTTATGCGTAAAGGTGCTCTCGTTTTTTGTGTATAAAATTGGTATCATAAGCAGCACCACCTCGGGACGATTTCAAGCTGCGTAACATCACCAACCCAGGAAATAGCATTGCTGCCAGGTAGCAGCGTAGGGAAAGCCGCTCCCGACATTTTGTTATTTTGGGGCTGTATGCCCTTATAAGCGTTCATAATGTCGGAGTCTACCTCGATATACTCGTCAATATCCGTAAAGGTAAACGAGTCATTGTTTACGGTTAAAGTAACCGTCCCGCTGCCCGTGATTTTGATATACGGCGCGGACGGGTAAAACTCTGCATTGTAGAGGGTGCCTGCTGCCGTGAATACGACGGGCTGTTGTCCCTCGAAAGAATACTTAAACGGCTTACAGTTAAAAGAGAGCTTTACCTCGCCGAGGTCGCGGAGCTCTTGCTCTATGTCTACCTCGTCGGAGTAGGAGCCCAGGCGAAAATACTTTTTATCGTAGCTATCCCACAAACGGAAATAGCCCTGCTCCGCCAGGAGCCAACCTTTAATTTGGTGTGTAAGCTCGACAAATTCCCGCTCGGTATTGTTGAGCAATACGCAGTTATACGGGATTTTGATATTTTTATAGCGTCCGTTGTCTGTGATAAGGTCGCCGCTGCGCCCTGGGACGCTTGTATAGCTAATATCCCGAGAGGCTCCCTTGTAGGAGCCTTTCTCGGAAATAAGCAACCCAAACTCGAGGGAGCTATGGTCTTTGAACATAAAAAACGGTAATTTTTCCATTATGCAAATACAACTCCCTTTCTTTGGATTTTCTCGGCTATAAACTCTAACAAGAGGTCAACAAAGCTCTCTACATCTTGCTCGCTGTCGCCTTTGAGGTTTTCAATGTAAATAGCCTTTTCGCCGAGCTCGATTTTGATAACGAGCCGTCCCTCTTTGTCGTCGCCTGCTGCCGCCGTAGACATAGCGGCGGAGTATTCCTTGTTTTCGCCTGCGGTCAATACGCGCTCGCCCTTGTGGAGCAACGCGGGGTACTCGTCATAAGGTACATACTCCATACCGATACGGAGGCGGGAGAGTTCCTTAATGTTGAGTCCTAAACCGCCTACGCCTGGTACCCAATCGGGTATTTTTAGCTTGTTAAGCCCTCGGATAAAAACATTTATACCGTCAATTATCCAATTTATAGGCACCTTAAAGGCGTTTTTGATACCCTCAAAAATATTCTTGAAAATACTTACTACTGCGTCCCAGGCTCCGCGCCAATTACCCGTAAAGACATTTTTAACAAAGTCGATAATACCCTGGAAAATTCCCTTGACATTCTCGAAAACCTTTTTAATGCCCTCAAAGGCGTTTTTGAAAACGCCGCCGACAATATCCGCTACGCCCGAGAAAGCCTTTTGCAGGGGCGGTAAGAGCTTGTCAAACAGCATTTTAATAAAGTCGCACAACGGCGGTAAAATGAGGTTGAGTAAGTCCAGGAGAGGCTCTAACAGCACCATTAAAATATCGAGTATCGGCTGAATAACGGGCAAGAGCGCGTCAAGCAGCGAGATAACCACGGGCAAAATAGCCTCGATTATCTGTATAGCGATAGGTACGATAGTTTCGATTAACTTTAAGAGGATAGGTAATACCTGGTCTATAATTTGCAAAATCGGAGGCAATAGCATTTCGATTAACTGAATAATCACGGGCAAAATAGCCTCGATAATGCGTACCACCAACGGCAAAATAAGGTTGATAAGGTTTATAATTACGGGCAAAATGGTATTTACTATCTGCAAAATAGGCGGTAGTAACATCTGCAAAAGCTGAATTACAACGGGGAGTATAGCCTGGATAATTTGCAAGATAGGCGGTAAAATCGCTTGTATTAGCTGAATAAGGATAGGTAGTACCGTATTTATAATCTGCATAACAAGCGGCATAAGCCCGTTAATTAGGTCAACCACTATAGGGAGCACTTGCTCTATAATTTGGATAAGGAACGGTAGGAGCTGCTGAAATAGGCTGATTATAACGGGCAGAATTGCCGTAATAATCGACTCAATAGGAGGCAGCAGAGCCGTTACTAAATCCATAAGGACGGGAAATAGCGTTTCAATCAGCGTAAACAAAGGCGGTAAAAGCTGCTCGAAAATACTTGTAATAACGGGTATCAGCCTATCAAATAAGGCTTGAATTTTAGGGAGTCCCGCTATTATCATATCGGCGACTTTTTGTATAAGCGGAATTGCCGCCGCGCCTATTCTGTTCATAAGCCCGCCGAAAGCGTCCTTAATGTTTGCTATCGTATCTCCGAGGACTACGCCCGCTTTTACGGTGTCCTCCGACATAACTATACCGAGGTCGTCCGCCTCTTTCTTTAGAGCCGCCATACCCTCGGAGCCTGCGTTAAGCAGCGGTAGCATTTCGGTATAGCTTTTTCCGAGGAGGTCGTTACCCAGGGCGTTACGCTCTGCGCCGTCCTCCATATCCGCAAGAGCTGCGGTAATGGTGTTAAACTTTTCCTCGGTTGACATAGCGTTAAGGTCGTCCAGGGATAGCCCCAAACGCTCTATAGCTGTTGCTGCTGTTTTGGAGCCGTTGTTTGCGTCGTCCACAACATCAGACATTTTTTTAATACCGTTTTTGAAAGAGTCAACACTAACGCCGCTTTGGTCGGCGGCGTGTTTCCACCGTTGCAGCTCCTCGCGGTTTATTCCCGTTCTCTCGGAGAGCTTGTCGATATAATCGGCTTGCTCGGCTGTTTTCATTGCCATACCGTAAGCGGCGGTACCGACAGCCGCGGCTCCCGTTATAACCGCCGCTCCCATAGCGGCGGCACCCTTTGCAATAGAGGAGAAAGCGGAGCCTACCTTTGAGCCGCTCTTTTCCGCCTTTTCGGTTGTCGTGTCGATACTTTTATCAGCCTCGGCATTGTCAATAAAGATAGTACCGAAAAGCGAAAAAATACTTGCCATAGGTTAGCCTCCTTTCTGTTTATCAGCCGCAACAATCGGCGCAAAGTCCGCCATAATGTCCTCGGCTGTTCTTTTCTTTTCTGTTTTAGGCTGCGGGGCGGGCTCGTCCGATAGCACACTCGCTAAAAATTCGGGATAGTCCATAACCTCGAGCCCTGGTTTTATTTTTGCTGCTGCATAATTTACGAGCCACAAAGGGAAAAGCCGCTTTTCGATTTCCGCTTTTTGCAGGCGTTCCTCCTCTTTGCGGGCGAAAGAAAGCAGCTCACCGAGAGCCGTTAAAGGTAGACTCTCGATAAGCTGCCAATCGTAGTATTTATGCAGTAGCGTTAAGCTCCTTGCTCTACTTTCTTTCGTAGAGCACGCTTGAAAAAACTTACGATACCCTCGTCGTTGATAAGGTCGTTAATTACCTCGGCTGCGTCTTTCTTGTACGCCTCCTCGAGGGAAATATCGTAGTAAGCCGCCACGAGGGGCGGGAGGTCGTCGGCAATCTTGCCGAGCTGCGGGGTGAGTTCGCATAAGATTTCGCAGGCTAAAATACCTACCTTTTCGCGGGAAAGCTGTTTCATAGCGTCCTTTGCGTCCTTTGCGTCCTCGAAAATGTCAAGCCCTTTGAGCATTTCTACAGCGGGCTTAATATCGAGCTTGCCTACGATTTTAAGCAACATAGGCATAGTCTTAATAGTGAGCATATTTTGGCTCCTCCTTAAATCCTGGTATTATTCCTCGGTGTCGGTACCGTCGTCGGTGCCACCGTCTGCGGCGGGCTGTTCACCCTCCGTATTTACCCTGCGGCTGCGGCTGCCGCTGCCTGCGCGGGTGCCTGGGTGATTTCCTCCACTTTCCACAAGGTGCCGTCGAGGTCGGTATGCGCGTAATGAGCCAAAAACTCAAAGGCGAGTTCGCCCTCGGCTTTCTGTACCGCTTTAGCAGTAAAGCCCGTTTCGTGCATAGGGTTGAAAATGGTAATTTTCTTATATTTGCCGCTGATGAGCTTTGCAAACATAGTAATATTTTTGAGGTATGCGCTATCGGGAATAATGCCCGTTTTGGGATTTGTGATAGCGTTACCCTCCGCGTCGCTTACGGTGCAACCAGGAATAGCGCGGGCGAGGTTTTCCTGGCTCATACAAAGAGTAGTAACCTTAATAGAGGCTCCCTGCTCCTCGATAACCTGGGTACCCGCTGTCTTGCCGTGTCTGCCGTCAAATTCAATATCGCGGACGGTTACAGTAGCGGCAAACTCGCCGCCGCCACGAGTAGGAGCCAGGAAACGCTCGGTAGTTTCTCCATAGTCGAGGAAAATAACCGACTCGTCAATCTGGATACTCTCGATTTGCTGTTTGGTAAGATTAGTAACCATTTCGTTACCTCCTAATAGTAGAATAATCTTGCCGACATAGATAAACGACGGTGCGCTATATCAAACTCGCTGTCGGCTACGGTGTTTTGGTTGTCAAAGCCGATATGCCCGTACAAGCCAGGCGCGGCTATAATGGCATTATAAAGCCCGTTGCGGAGGCTGTCGCACGCCCTCTCGAGGTTTATTGTTGCGTCGGCGGCTTTTTCGTCCGCCCAAACATCAATATAGAAAGAGGCGAGGTCGCCGCTCTCGAGGTCAATAATGTTAATGCCGCTGACTACTGCAAAAATCGGAGGCGCATTTTTTGTAGGTGCCTCCTCGTAGGTCGTCGGCAAAATGGTATTAACCCGCTCCGTAAGAGCTGTTATAAATGCCTCGATATTTACTTTCATAAGGGCGTTACCTCCTCTCGCTTTAAGTGGTTTCGACTACGAGAGCTTGACATATCAGCTCGAGGCACTCGTTTTTAATGGGATATGTACGGATAACTCGGTACATCTTGCCGTTATACTCAAAGTGTCCCTCTCCGTTATAGTCGAGCTCCTTAATCTCTACGCAAAGCTCGGGGCGGTAGCCCTGGGCTTGTGCCTGGTAAAACTCGTTTCTCTTTACGCCTTTAGAATTACAAAAAACCTCGCGTTTCTCGTAGTCCTTATACGGCTTGCGGAGCTTGTCGAGCTTTTCTGTTTCCACGCACAAAAAGCCGATTTCTCGCCAATACATAGCTACGCCTCCTCGATATATTCACTTGATAGCTGCAAATGCCGCTTGAGCATTTCGTAGCTGTTGCGGTACTTTTCAGCGTCCGCGTTATCGAGTCCAAACTCGGCTTTTACATAACAGACAATAGCCCGCTTTATAAGAGCGTCGCTCTCGTCCTCAACCTTTTCCGCTTTGATACCGCCTAATAAGAGGTCGGCTTGCGCCGCTCCTATTAGGTCGGTAATTTCTGCGTCAAAATGAGTATGGCTTATGCGTAGGTATCGGCGAACATCATAAACAAATTGCTTTGAGATATTCGCCATAGGTCAGCCCTCCGAGATTAGGCTGTAGCCTTAATAAACTTAACGAAAGCCTCGGTAGCCTGCACCTTGCCGTCGAACATAGCGCAGCCCAGGAAGTCGTAGGCGTTTTCGCGGGTTACAAACTGCGAGGTAACATTGATTTCCTCGGGCATATTGCCGATATAACCACGATAGATATTGCAGAGGTAGCCCTCGTGTACGGTAATTCTATCGTCAAAGCTAACGGGATAACCCATTACGCGGTATACGCCGTTTTCGTGAGTAACAATATTATCCTTGCTGTTATTCATAAGGGGGTGAAAATCAGCAAAGAAAGTAGTTTTACTCATAATCCACTCTGCGCCGTTGTCGTAGCCGCCGTTGAGCAATCCCACGAGGGTTTTAACATCAGCAGCAGCAAGAGAGGCAGCCTTTGCAACAGTAACAGAGTTAGCAGCCGTCCAGGTGATTTTGTCAAAACCCTGCGCCTCGCCGCTACCGCTACCGTATACGATAAGCTGGTTGATTTTCTCCGCAATCTTGCGGGCAATCTTATTTACGAGCCAATTCTCGAAAGCGTCAATAGACATTTTCTCGACAGACTTTGAAATAGTTACGAGCTTTGTAACCTCGTAGCCTGTCAATGCAACCTCTACGAGAGTATCTGCGTCGGCAGTAATGGCTACGCCCTCCTTGTGAGTCTTTGCGTCGGTAGTTGTACCCTCTGCAGGTACCTTTACGCCGCCAGGCACACGGAGCAAGTCGATTTTATCGAGTAGCGGGCAATACTGCTTAACTTTCTCGATAATCTTGTTTTGAGTGATAGTAGGCACCGCAGAGCCTACAGAGCCCGCAGCAGTAGTAAGGGCTCTTGTTTCAGTTTCGGAGAGCTCAAGCCCTCTAACACTGCGGAGCCAAGCTGTGCGGTATTCCTTTTCGCTGTCGCTTGCAACATCTGCACGAGCTGCAACGGGGTTAGGAATTTCGGTAGCAGGGATAGTACCCATATTGATACCGTCGATAGTAGCCTTTCTCTTTTCGAGTTCCTTAAACTCGGTATCGAGCTCGCGCAACTCCTTTTCGATTTCGTCGAGGTTTACCTCGTCTGTGCCCTGGAGCATTGCGCGGAGTTCCGCCTTACGGTCGTTAATTTCTTTCATACGCTTAATAAACATAGTTCTTTTCTCCTTGTCGTTTTGATTTTTTAGGGGTTAGCAGTAGGTTAAAGCTATCAGCTTTTGACGGCGTGCGCGTTCCTCCAACGCCTTAAACTCTTTCTCGTGCTCCTCCGAGAAAAAGCCTCTTGCCGTTGTAATGCTTGTTTCGTTGTATGCGGGAAAATCCACCGCCGAAACATCAAACAGCTTTTTTATTTTAGTTATCGTTCTTGTGTGGGTTTCTCTGTCGTAAGAGTGCTCCCTCACAATAAACGAAAAACTCATTTTATCAACGCGGCGTTTCATAACATCACGGTGTAAATTGCGGTGCCGCTCGTCCTCGCTGTCGAGGTGTGCCGCAATGTCGAGCCCTCTATCCGTAATGGAATAGTCGAGGGATTTGTTACGAGTGCGGGCGTACACGGTAGAGTCGTTCTGCCCGTGGTTGCGATTAAAGATAAAATCCGACATATCGCAGCCGTCGAGAGCACCGCGAGCGATAACCTCCTTGTACTGTACGCCGTCAATTTCGCAAATAACGGTAGGCGTATCAAACACAATAGGGGTACCACGCAGCACGAGCTCGTCGCTGCTGTCGTCGTCGGGAGTAGTAAACGGAGCTAATGCTCTATACTCCCTCTCGTTTGGTTTATAAGGCATATTTACTCGTCCTCCTCTCCGTCGTTCTCGCCCTTTTTAGGTGCCGCAGCGGGTGCGGTACCGTCCTCGAGGTCGTCCTCGTCGTCCTCGGTGCCTGCGGGCGGTGTTTTTTCTTTTCCCTTGTCGCCTAATTGGTACTCGTCGGCTTTCACCGCATTAACCATATTGAGCGTCTGTACGCGGCGTTTGCCCTCCTCGCCGCCGATAGGCGGAAAACCGAGCGTTACTAATGCCTGGTCGAGCATTAAACCGCCGATTTCGGAGAGATACTTAACCGCTGCGAGCTTGTCGGAGAGTTTCGCGTATTGGAGCTTGTTTCCCTCTGCGACAATTTCGTTACCGTAACCGCGCTCTTTGCGGGTAAAGAAACAATTTGTAAAAGCCTGCTCAAGCTGCATATAAAACGGCTTGATTTCGCCGTCGTAAAAGTCGTCCTCCTGGTCGGGTGTAGCTTTGTTTTGTACGATAGCCTCGTTAGTGCCGAGGTAGTCGTAAATTTCGGTCTTGATATATTGGAGCTGCCCCTGCGGGAGTGGCGTTTGCTTGTCCTGGATAGGCGTATACTCGTACTTATTGTCTGTAACGATAACGCCCGCGCCGTTGTTCTCCATTTTGAGGTTATCTCGTATAAAGTCGTCGCGGCGGCTTTTCAAGTCCTCGTTTTTTGTGGAGGCTGCAACTTTCAAAATACCGCGTACAACCGCCACAAGCTCGGCAAACTTACCCATAGATTGGTTAAAGGTGTCCGCCGTTTTCAAAACGGGTAAAAGCGCGTTATTGCTGCTGCCGAAAAGCTCATTATCGGCAAACATAGAGCCGATATGTATAATATCCGTGTACGGGAAAGTATAGGTTTTCCCGCCGTAAAAACGGAATTTTAAGTATAGCTCTCCCTTGTGCTCAAGCAGCTTTATTTCCTGGGCGTTAATATTGTACATAGCCTCGAGCTTGCCCGTGTATTCGTTCCATACAGGAAAAATAAAAGCGTTGTTATAGAGCTTGTACTGCGCCGCCAGGCGGTAGTAGAATTTGTACGCCGTCGTAAGCGGGTTAGGTTGGTACTGCAAAATGTAGTTAAGGTTGCTGCCCTCCACATCTTGCAATTTTCCGTCGCCTTTTCGGATATGTCGTGGTTGCACCCTTGCCGCTCTGCGGGCGAAAGAGTGAATAGCAGCGCGGACGGTGTTTACCTCCCAGGCATTGCCCGAAAACGGTACAAAATTCGTTTGATAGGAATTGAGGAGCCTAAACTCGGTAAAGCTCTGCTCGCGCGGAGGCTCTTTGCCAAAGATAAGCTCATAAAGTCCTCGTCTTTCTTTCATTTTTTCACCCCACATTGTACATAAAGTCGTCGTAATATTTTACATAGATAACCCAAGCGTTAAGTAACGATACCGCCCCGTCAATGCGGCGTTTATCGGTTATCTTGACGGGTTGAATATTATTAACCCCGCTTTTCTTTACTGCCGTATTGGATAGGCACCAAATTAAAATCGGGTTTTTGTTGTAGTTTACTATCTTGTCCGCGAAAGCCGCTCCCATTTCTCGCATAGGTTGGCTCCAGGTAAAAGGACCCTGCGCCACGGGCTCCATAGTAAAGCCGTTGCTTTTCATTTCCTCCACCCAATAGCCCGCTAACGCTCGGTCATAGCCAACTTTGAAAGCGTCTATTTTGTGCTCGTCGCGCATTTGGCAAAACCATTGCGTTACCTCGGAAAAGTTTACGCGGTTGCCGTCGCAAATTGTAAGCAAGCCCCGCTCCGCCCATAGGCGGTAGGGAGCCTCGTTTGTATTCTTTTCCTCGAGGTGCTCGACTCGGGCTTGTGGTAGGAAATAATGCTGTAAAACATATACCGTATTGTCGGCAGGCTTGCGTATTAACAGCGTTGCCGCCGTTAAGTCGGTAGTAGCCGAGAGGTCGCAGCCGCCTATAGCGTAGGTGTTGTAAACCTCCGACATATCAAAAACAGCGTCGTTTTTAATTTGGTCGTAAGAGAGCCATACGCTATTATCGTTCTCGCGGTAGTTAAAGTCCTTGCATAGCACGCCTGGTAGGTCGGCGGGGTTATTTTTAGCCCTCTCGACAAAAGCGGCAAGGGTTTTATATTGCTTGATAGCTCCGAGCCCTGGGTTAGCTTTAATCCACATTTGCGGGTCTACCCACTCGTCGCGTCTGTCAATTTCGTAGAGGATAGGTAAAAAGGTGTCGTCCTTTTTCTTTCCATCTGCGAGGTCGCAGGCAAGCTCGTACATATTGTCAAAAATGCACTCGCGCACCGTACCCGCTGTCGTTATCATAACGACGAGAGGTTGACGGCGCGAGGAGGTGGACTGTTTCATAACCTCGTATAGGTTTCTGTCGCGGATAGCGTGCAGCTCGTCTATAATTACGGCGTGAGAGTTCAAGCCGTCGAGGGTGTTTGAGTCCGAGGCGAGAGCCTCAAACACGGAGGAGGTAGCAGGGAAATAAACATCATTTCTCCGCTTTTTGATAACCGCCCGCAGCTCGGGCGATTGCTTAATCATATTGACAGCCTCGGTAAGTACCTTTTTTGCCTGGTCTTTTTTGGTCGCTACGGAGTATATTTCCGCCGCGCCCTCATAGTCGGCAATCAGCATATATAACGCAATGCCCGAAAGCAAAGTAGACTTACCGTTTTTACGCCCGCACAAAAACATAGTTTCTCGAAAGCGTCGGTAGTCCGTTTCTTTTTCAAGCCAACCGAAAAGGAGCTGTATAAATGCTTTTTGGAATAGCTCAAGCTGTAGCGGAGCTCCGATAGTTCCTTGCGATTGCTTGCAAAATGTTTCGATAAAGAGTATAGGACGCTCGCCCGTTTCCTCGTCGAAATAGTACGGAAAATCGGGTGCGGGTGCGTCCATTTCCGCCACAAGGCGAGAGTAGACGGCTTTAACCCGCCTGCTCGTAACGATTTCGCCGCTCTCTATGCGGCGGTAGTATTCTTTAACCCAATTCAAGCCTTTTTAGCTGCCTTGTTTGGTTTAGTGGCAAACATCATAAGAGCCTGCCCCGCCTTGTCCGCCTCGGTGCTCGGTGAGAGTTCCGAGAGCTGCTTAATTGTGGCGTTATAGTTCTTTACCATTGCGTTATATGGCTGTAAAAGAGGGTGCGCTCGCTCGATAGTGTAGGCACCCTGCGGCATTTTAACTACGAGCCCGTCCTCGTTAATTTTTGCCTCCATATCCTCCAAAGAAACGAGCATATATGCGGCTCTTTCAATCAATTTTTTAGCGATTTCGAGCTGTTCTTTGGGTAGATTTTTGTAAATTTTCTTAATTCTGCTTTGCTCTTTTTTCTGTCGCGTATATAATGTATCGTCCACACAAAAACTCCTTTCTTTTGTGTTAAGGGTAGGGGGGGTAATACACACAAGGGGCGGTCATAAAAGGGGCTTAAACACGGTTCATAGAAAACAACATCAAACTTTTTTAGCGGGGGGGAGTGTTTGCGTGTTCTCGGCTGTCGCGTTGGTCGCTGCGTGTACCTCAATCGCTACAACATTGATAGCGTTAAGTATTAGCTTTGTACCCTCGACGGTATCGAGAATAACTGTGCCCTCCTCAAGAGCCGACGCGAGCCGCTCTTGAAAGTCTGTAGTAGTTGCCTCGACATTGAAAGACAATGCCGCGTTACTCGTGTATATAATTACCTCGCATACTCTGCTCATAAGTAGCCCTCTCTTTCTACGAGGTTTCCCTCCTCGTCGAACATCAACCCCGCCGCTGTAGCAGGCTGTCCCTCGTGCTCTATAGCGTGGCACTCACGGCACACAAGCTCGAGGTTATCCTCGGATAGTGTAATACTCGGGTTGTTTATGTTCTGCGGCGTGAGGTGTATTTTGTGGTGGACTATTTCGCCAGGTCTACCACACCGTACACATAGCCCCATATCTCGCTTGTATATATATTCCCTGGTTTCGCGCCAGGCTGTGCTCAAATAAAACTTGCGTGCAAATTCTTTCATATAGCAGCGTCCCGCCCTCTCCGCCGTTGTAGTGCTATATCTGCTCCCAATACAACGACAAAACGAGCCGCTTTGCAGCAGCTCGCTTAACCGTCAATTTCTACGGTATCAGTTTACCACCACAAAAAGCAAGTTTCTATACAGCGTTTTTTCAAATGCCCTAAATCGAGGGCAGCGCAGAGGCTCCGTAGTAGAGTAAAGCAAACTCCGCTACGGCTTTATTTCGGAGGTTGTAAACCGTCGTAGGCGACTCAACATACAAAGCCTCCGCTATTGCCTCTTTTGAGCGTTTCTCGATATACCACAAAACGACGACTTTTTTATGCTCGTCGGAGAGCTGCTCTAAAATGCCCTCAATCTCCGCGAGCGTGCGCTCCGTTTCTGCGATATTTCGGGAGCACTCCGAAAGCTCCAAAAGCTCGTTAAGAGTGTCGCTCACAAAATGCGAGTCCGTAAAAGGCTTGCTATAGTCAATAGCTCCAGGCTCTCGCGGCTTGCCCTGCTCGATTAGGCGTTGCTCTCTTTTTCTTAAATTTTCTAACGCCCTTTTGAGCGTAGGGACGGAGCCGAGCACTTGCTCCGCTGCCTTAAAGTAGTTCATAAAATCACCTCCGAAAAATGCTTATTTTCCCGAGCTGCCAAAGCCTCCCGCTCCGCGCTCGGTTTCCTCGAGCTTGTCTACTTGCTCAAGTTCGGGCGTGAAAATCGGTAAAAGCACAATTTGGCTTATTTTGTCGCCTGCGTTTACCGTGTAATCAAACCCGCTGTTGTTATATAGCTTAACGACGATAGAGCCCGTATAGCCCGCGTCGATAACGCCCTCGCTTGTAATGCCGTGTTTGACATTAAGCCCGCTTTTGCTTTTCAAAAATCCGGCATAGCCTGCGGGGATTTCGATATGTACGCCAATATCAAAGCAGGCGGACTCTTGAGCGGGCACTATTTGCCGCTCCCTGGCGTAAAGGTCATAGCCTGCGTCGGTGGAGTGAGCCCTGGTAGGCATAATTGCTCCGTTATCAAGTACAACTTTCATTTTGCAACCTCCTAAAATGTTACTGTTACATTGAGCACCGCAGCAGCAAGCCAATAAACGGCGCGTTTGTAGTCTTTGCCGATAATGCACATAATCGCCGCTCCCACATCAAGCAGAATAAGAGCAACGGGAAAAATATACATAGACATTTTCTTTTTCTCCTTTCCCTGGGAGTCTGTCTTATTTTCGTTCATAGGTACCTCGCTTTCGGCTCCGTTTCGGAGCGGGTTTTTTATACATACGGACGGTCAAATAATAGCCGCCGTTAATCTCGTTGTAATACGGGCTTATATCCGAGAGAGCGTAGCCCTCGTAGAGCTTTTCTAATTCCTCGCGGTTATCGTAGCCGCTGTCGTGAAATTGTTTAACCTTGTATTGCGGCAGCCTGCCGTCCCTCTCCGAGGTTTTCGGCTGCTCTAAATTGCGGCTCGCGCACCAACGCTTACCGAGTATAGGCTCCTTAACGAGATAAACAGCAATACCCGCTATACCGTTTTCGTCGAACTGTAGCGGCTTTGCGGTTGTATAGCCTTTTCCCCATATTTCCGCAAGGGTGTTAATATCAATACCGCCGCTCATAACGATATGGTGGTGTAAGCGTCCGCTTTTCGAGCCTTGCTCTGTTACCGCTACATACTTGAGGTCGGGTAGTTCGTGCTTTTTGCGGTACCGCTTAACTCTGCGTAGGAAATTTTGTAGCTGCCGTTGTGCGTCCTCGGGTGTCTGCGGCTCGTTCTCGGGGCTGTATGTCAAGTCAAACCGTATGTCCTTTTTGGTGAAATTCGTATTAAGCAGGCGTATTAACTTTCGCTCCGCGTTTCGTTGGTTGAGTTTCTTTTGAGTTTCCGAGGTCGGCTTACGCTTTTTGCTCCGTCCTCGCTGATACTCAAATACGGGGAATATATCTACCTCGAGATATTCGCCGCAATAGTGTTTCTTTTCTCTGTATAGGCAACGCATATTTTAACCTCCGTGTTTACTCTTGGGGCTCTGCCCCAAACCCCGAGGTTTAACGCTTTTGTTTTCCATAAGGGAATTGAGAAAGAGAGCGGAGAGGGCAGCACATACACACACTCCGCCCTCGTTCCCTTATGCTAAAATCTTATAACGCGCTCGAGTCGCACCTCTGCGTTGCTCTATCCTCGCTATAAGCAAAAGCCTTATTTACTCGGGTTATCTACGAAAGCCAACAAAGAGAGGGTATATATAACCCGCTCGGGTACTGTGCTCTATTTGGTCGTTAAGTTATTATCCATTACGAGCCCGAAATAGAGCCTACTTTTGCTCCCGTTTCTATTGACTTTCCGTTGCCTCTGTGCTATAATAATAAAAGGTAATTGAGTAGCACAAAGGCGGCTACGGCGGCTATCACTCGGGCGGAGTGGTAGCCGCTTTTTTATTACTTTCGTTGTGCCTCGTACTCGTCCGCTTTGGTGAGTACCTTAATAGAGTAGCTTGTTTCGTATACGCCTTTATCCCAAAGGGTAGAGGCTCCATACTCGCCCATATTGTAAGCCATACATACCAGGGCGGGCTCGTCGTACTTTTCAAAGAGTCGGCGGAGGATATAAAGCCCCGCGCGTATGTTTTGGTACGGCTCCGTAAAATCGGTAATGCCGAGAGCCTCGGTAAGCTCCGCGTGATTGCATTTGTTAATCTGCATTAAGCCGTAATCGTTAGTCCCGCTCACTACATCAGCGTTAAAGGACGACTCCGTATACATAAGAGCCATAACAAACTCAAAGTCGATATAATAAGCCTCGCATAGATAATAGGTAAACTCTTGCAGCTCGACGGGTAACGCGCACTCGAGCGGCTCAAACTCGGAGCCGAGCTCGTAATTAAAGGTAAGTCCGCCGTTTTCGGTTATGTATCTACCGTCGCGGGTACCGTACAGCTCGTCCGATAGTTTAGGCGCAGGCTCGGAGCCGCTGAAAGCTGATACAGCCGCCACGGTTGCGCCGCCTATAATTGCTCCGATAAGGAATATACATATAATAAAGGTAATAACTCGTCGCTCCGCTTTGCTCACAGTGCGGCGGCTTTTTTTGTGAGTCATAAAACAACCTCCTTAATTTTTGCAGGCTCCACAATAGAAACGCTGTTGTTATTTCTATCTGTGAGCTCTGCGGTGTATACGGGTTTCCCGTTCTTGTTTCGCTTGATAATAGCCGATACGCATTTATATACGATACCGTTATGCTCTACGGGCTGTCCGTTCATTAAAGCCTCGTTAAGCTGTTGAAAATCCATATAGCCCGCTCCTTATTTCTTTTTATTGCTGATAAGCACTAACACAATAAGCGTAGCGCAGATAATAGCGGTAATAATAACGCCGTTGCTCATTTGCCCGCCTCCTCTCTCATATATAAGTAAAAGTCTACTGTTTCGCGGAGGGCTTGCTCACTCTGCCGCTTTGATTGCTGCGCGTGATATACGGCGCGTCCCTCTGTGTCGTATATGCTAATATGATTATTGAGCCCGCTTTGTACTACGGTATAACCCTTATGCTCAACCTCGGTAGAGAGGTAGTCGCAAGCGCACATTTCGTAATGCTCACACCGCAAGCAGCAGCGTTTACAGTCGGGTTTCTTTATAAACCATAATTTGAGGCGGAGGCGGAGGCTTGCTGTTGCCTCCGCTGCCTTATATTTAATAATGTAATAGACTTGCTTTATTGCCGTTTGTGGTAAGTAACCGTATTTTCTTTTTACTTTTTTCTCCGCTTTTTCGTATGCCGTTAAAACCGCTGCATACTCTCGTATAAACTTATACCCGAGCAGGCTTTTTCCGTTTTTTCGTCCCATAGCAAAGAAAACTCTTTTATTACTTTTGTAAAACTCGTAGAGCTTTTGCACCTTGTCGAGCGTTGCGATTATTTCCTCGGGTGTCATTTTTTCGTTATCGTAACCGCATAGGGTGTCATATATAGATATAAAAAACCGTCGTAGCCGTTTTCTATGTCGGCAATTATTTTATTAAGCGTTTCAATTAGCTTTTTTTGCTTTTCGCCCGCTTTCATAATGTCGCCTCCTCTCGCGCCTATCGGCGCAGATTACTTAAAGATTTCGGGATTGAAAATACAAGCGGGGGCGACTCCGCTACCGGTAATCGCGTAGTTGCCGTCCAACGCTCCCGAGGTGTCCACAATGCGCTCGTAGTTCGCGTACCCAGGGAGGCAGCTCCAGGGAGTAATAGTCCATACCCAGGTATCATACTGCGGCATAAACTTACGGTACTTGCGGTAAAGGTTGTCCGAAAGCAACGCCACAAAGTCCTCGGAGGTGCCGTAGTCGGTCATACCGTCGTCGGAGGTGAGGTCGGAAACAAACGGGAGGAGGTCGCCTTTATCAAAATTCTTTACAAACTCCTCGTTGAGGTATTTACGGAGAGAGGATTTGCGCCAATCGTTGCAGCCGTTCTCGTCGTATGCCATTTCGTCCTCAAGGCGTTTTGCAGCTACGGCGAGTACGCCGCCCTGCTCCATACCGAGAGCGACAAACTCGATACCGCCACGCACAAAACGCTCGCCCGCCTGCGGTACCTTGTTAACATCTGCAACGGGTGCCGCTTTACCCTCGGAGCTTTCGTCCTCGTATTCGTCGTCATATTCTGCGGGTGTAAAAATGCCCGCAAAGGCAAGAGAAACAACCGCCTCGGCTCTTTTCTTGTTTTCCTCGGGGTTGGTGTTGGTTGCTATATCGTCGCATAGGGACTCAATAGCGGTTAAAATGCTGCTGTTCATAAGGTTTTACCTCCTAAAATTTCTCGTATGTATCTACTAACTTTTGCAGCTCCGCAAAGAGCGGGGCAATAGCGCGCTTGTTTTGCCTTGCGTTGAGTAACTGTTTACCCAGGGCATAAAAAGCGGAGAGCTCGCGCTCGGTGGCTTTCGCCTGCTCTACAACCTTTCGGGCGTTCTTAACCTCGGTGCGAGCCGCTCTCATTTCGTCAAATTCTTTCGCCGAGAGCTGCACGCTTGCGGTTACGCCTTTAGGCTTACCTCCGCCACGGAGCAAATATAGACGGTTGCGCGTTGCGTCCTGGGAGCGGTTAAGCTCCTCGGAAAGCTGCGCGATAGTCTTGCGCTCCTTTTGGTACCCGTGTAACAGCAACTCGTCCTCCTCGGTAGTCCAGGCTCCCGTCTTAACTGCTGCCCGCTCGGGTGTAAATTCGTGTCCGCATTGCGGGCACTTAACAGCCTTGCACATCTGCTACACCTCCCTCGATTTGTTTTAACGGTTGCTCGTCCGAGAGCCCGTTCATTAAAAACTCGAGCTTTAATAGTTCCTCGCGTGAAAGTTCCATACCGCTTTCGCCCTCTTTGAGGTTTCCGAAAATTCGGTGCTTTTGAAAAAACGCTTGTAGTAAAGCCTCTTTTTCTTTTTCCCAAAGCCTTACATAAAAACTAAACAAAAACTCTATTTCCGCCTTTTGTGCGGCGGTGCAACGGACGCGGAGGCGTGTACGGCAAGCTCTACCGCTATGGTTATATTGTAGGTGGTTAAATGTGTCCCTCTCGTCAGTAACCTTATATACGGTCTGCATTAAAATACGGTCTTGCTCTTTGCCGTGATACTCGAGGTCGTACTCTTGTATTACCTCGTCGTCGAGGTCGTCAAGAGTTATAGCGTACTTTTTTAGCAATTTATCGAGTATAGCCTGGGCTTGTACTTTTTCGCCGCCAACGCCTCGTAGAGCGAGGGCGTATAGTTTTTTTAGGCGTTCTTTTTGGTCTGTCATACCGTCGCCTCCTTTAAGCCGCTGAATATATGAGCTATAACATCAACCGTCCAACAATCGCCTAAAACATTCTCCGCTTGAGTTTTTGTTAGCATACGGGTATATCCGATAGGCAATGTTTGCGCAAGCTCGAGCTCGCGGGTGGTGAGGTATCGGCAAAAGCCTTTATATTCTATAAGCCCGCTATTAGCCCAGCGGTCTTGCTTGAGGGTTAGGCAATTAACTTTATTGCAATATGTAACATTTTTACATTTTCCGTTTACGCCGTCGCCCCACATAATTTCACGGGAACGGGTGCGCGGTACGATAAATTGGTCGCAGTAGGTTTCGTCTGTGTCCTTGTAGTCTTGGAAATTTACGCCTTTGTCGGCGGGTACCGTTACATTTGGTATATTTGTCCAATAAAATCTATCGCGGTTTTGATAAGAAACAAGGTTGCTATTTATCCGTACGGGCTCAACACGCAAAAGCTCGTTTATTTTGGCAAGGTCGGCGGGGCGGGTAATGCGTACATTTTCCAACAAAAAGAAACGCGGTTGTATTTCTTGTATCAGCCTGGCGTATTCATAAAACAACGAGCTTTGCTCTCCCTCGAGTCCGTCTATTGTTTTTTTTATTAGAGGTACGCGCAACGCTGAAATTTTGGCAAGGGCTGCCGCCTATAACAAGGTCGATTTCTCCTAAATAGTAATGTCTGCCCTCGGTGTAAAGCGTGCCTCTCCAAAAATGCACTTTTTTAATATCGCCTATGTGGATAATTTCGGGGTTGTTTTCTTGCGAGCATTTAATAGCAAAGGGCTTAATCTCGCTCGCAAAGTAACTTGTTACGGGTATACCCGCTCTTTGTAGTGCGACATAGCCGCAGCTTATGCCGTCAAATAAACTTAAAACTTTCATATAATAAAATCACTCCGTTTTATTTTTTCTTTTTATTGCGCCGTGGCGGGCTTTCGGTGCCCTCGGCGTTTGATACTGTCTTGTACGGTCTTTTGTGCAAGCTCGGCACTATAGCCGCTACGCCCGTTACCGTCGAGCTCACCCGTTCCGCCTCGCGTCATTTCTCTATAAATAGTGGCGAGGTGTACTCCAAGCTCGGAGGCAATGTCGGCGAGGCTTACGCCTGCTGCATAAAGAGCCTCAATGCTCTTTCTGTCCTCGTAGGTGAGGTATCGGCAAGTCATACGCGCTATACTCCTTTCTTTTCTCTGTAGGTGAGAGCAAGAAAGCGGAGGGCGCGCCCTCCGCTTTCTTATTCCCTTATGCTAAAATCTCATAACGCGCTCAAGTCGCACCTCTGCGTTGCTCTATCCTCGTTATAAGCAAAAGCCATAAAAAAATAAGTGCGTTAGGTCTTAAAAACCTTTCGCACTTATTCTAAAACTTTTTATTTTTCAAAATATACGGCTTTTTTTGTTGACATATTCAAGATATAGTGTTAAAATTAAGGAGATAATATTGCAGCTTTTCTTTTATGGTAAAATTTGGCGAATTTCCCATAAAATGAGTTGATTATAGTCACAGGGGCAAACGCACGGTCCCCGTTACCGCTTTTGGAAAACCGTGTTTACTATATAGGAGGTGCATGTACTTGCCGTGGATTATTATGGGCGCCGTTGCACTGGTTTTGGCCGTTATCGGTTTTTTCACCGGCTCGGCTTATCGCCGCAAATCAGCAGAAGCTACAATTGGCTCGGCTGAGGAAGAGGCAAAACGCATTTTAAACGACGCCATTAAAACCGCCGAATCTAAAAAGCGCGAAGCTTTGTTAGAGGCAAAAGAAGAAGTTCACGCAATGCGTCAGGAAACTGAAAAAGATTTGCGCGAACGCCGCAGCGAAGTTCAGCGTCAAGAACACCGACTTCAACAAAAGGAAGAGTCGCTTGACCGTAAAATTGAAAACTTCGAGGCAAAAGAAGAAAAATTAGCTCTTCGTTCAAAAGAAATTGAAGCAAAAATTGAAGAATGTGACCGCTTAAAGCAAAGTCAGATGGATTTGCTCGAAAAAATTTCGGGCTTTACCAAGGACCAAGCAAAAGCACACTTACTCGAGCTTTTAGACGAACAGTTAACACACCAAAAAGCTGTTAAAATTTTAGATTATGAACAGCAAATTAAAGACGATTGCGACCGCCTTGCAAAAAATATTGTGGGCCACGCAATTCAGCGCTGTGCCGCTGACCATTCGTCTGAAATGACTGTTTCGGTTGTTGCATTGCCAAGTGATGAAATGAAGGGCCGTATCATCGGCCGTGAGGGTAGAAATATCCGCGCACTTGAAACCGCAACAGGTGTTGACCTTATTATTGACGATACACCCGAAGCAATCACCCTTTCAAGCTTTGACCCTGTAAGACGCGAAATTGCGCGTGTTACCCTTGAAAAGCTTATTCTTGACGGCCGTATCCACCCCGCAAGAATTGAAGAAACTGTTCAAAAAGCAACCGATGAGGTTGAAACAACCATTAAGCAAACAGGTGAACGCGCAATGATAGATGCAGGCGTTCCAAATTTACACCCCGAGCTTATCAAGCTGCTCGGCAAGCTTAAATACCGTACAAGCTATGGTCAGAGCGTGCTTAACCACTCGCTTGAGGTTTGCTATCTCTCAGGCCTTATGGCTGCCGAAATGGGCGCTGATGTAACCCTTGCAAAACGCGCCGGCTTACTTCACGACATTGGTAAGGCACTTGACCACGAGCAAGAGGGCTCACACATTCAGCTTGGTGTTGAGGTTGCAAAGAAATATCGCGAAAACGAAACTGTTGTTAACGCAATTCACGCCCATCACGGCGAGGTTGAGGCAAAAACCCTTATCGCTTGCATTGTTCAGGCGGCTGATGCAATTTCTGCCGCACGCCCGGGTGCTAGACGTGAAAATATTGAAAGCTATATCAAACGCCTTGAAAAGCTTGAGGAAATCGCCAATTCCTTTAACGGTGTTGAGGGCTCGTTTGCTATTCAAGCAGGTCGTGAAATCCGCATAATTGTTAAACCCGAGGTTGTAACAGAGGACCAAATGGTGCTTATGTCACATCAAATTGCCGAAAGAATCGAAAACGAACTCGAATATCCCGGTCAAATTAAAGTTAACGTTATTCGTGAAAGTCGCGCTGTTGACTATGCTAAATAATAAATAAAAAAATGGTATCATCTAATTAGATGATACCATTTTTATTTTATTTGCCCACACAAAACTTTTTAAATATTTCATCTGTTACTGCGTTTGTAACACGCTTGCCTGTCAGCTCAAACAATGCCGCAATGGCATCATCAACACAAATGCCGACCGCATCCATTGTAAGACCACCGACAAGTGAATTTATGGCTTCAACTACTGCATCAAGCGCCCTTACCGCACAGTCGCGTTGGCGCTCGCCAATAAGGACCGCACTGTCAGGGTTTAGGTTTGCCGTGCCCGAAATTTCAGCGATTTTTTTAGATAATTCTTCGTATCCTGTACCCTGCTTTGCTGAAATTTCCAAAGTGTTAAAACCACCAAAAACAGACATATCTATTTTATTTTCCAAATCGGTTTTGTTTATAATTATGATTGCATTTTTGTTTTTAATGCTTTCAATAAGCTCAAGGTCGTTATTATCAAGCGGGGTTGTGCAGTCAAACACCGCAAGCACAAGCTCTGCCAAGTCAATGCGGTTTTTGGCTTTCTCAATACCTATGCTTTCAACCTTGTCATCGGTTTGGTGAATGCCCGCCGTGTCAGCAAGGCGAAGCTTTATATCACCAACCGTTACGGTATCCTCAATAACATCACGGGTGGTGCCTGCAACCTCGGTTACAATAGAACGGTCGGCACCGCTTAACATATTCATAAGAGTGCTTTTACCAACATTTGGCTTGCCGACAATTACGGTGTCAATACCCTCGCGAAGCACTCGGCCCGAATCATAATTTTTAAGCATTTCTTCAAGCTGTGTCTTGGCATTTGTAAGCATACTCAAAAAACTGTCATAATCAAGACCTTCAATGTCTTCATCTGGATAATCGGAATAAGCGGCAATTGATGCATCGGCCGAAACTAAATCGGCTTCTATTTTATCAATTTTTTCGCTCACTTTACCGATATGCGCCGCACGGGATAGTCTGAGCTCGGCATCACTTTCGGCGCTGATAAGCCCCATAATGCTTTCGGCCTTGGTTAAATCAAGCTTTCCGTTTAAAAAAGCGCGTTTTGTAAATTCACCCGACTCAGCTGCGAAGGCACCGTTATTTAAAACCGCACGAAGCACCGCTTTAAGCATTAAGCGACCGCCGTGCACCGAAATTTCAACAACATCCTCGCCTGTATAGCTTTGGGGATTTTTAAAAACAAGCGCAACCGCATCATCTAAAATTTTGCCGTTTTCAACTATATTACCGTAAAGGGCGGAATAACCTTTAAGCTCACAAAGCTTTTTGCCCGACACACTTTTAAAAACCTTGTCGGCAACTGTAATGGCCTCATCGCCCGAAATTCTTATAACACCTATTGACCCTTCACCCAAAGGGGTTGCAATAGCCGCAATTGTTCGTGACATTATTTCACTTCCTTTAAAGGTTATTCTAACACACATATATAATTTTTTCAATTATAAAAAAATGTAGTAAAAGTTACAAATCTATGATATAATACAAAATAAGAAAATATTTATGGTGATGTTATAGGAACATCAACCCACCCAAGAACTAAACACGGACAATGATGAATGCCTGTAACTTAAAAAAGTTATGGGCTTTTTATGTTTATTCAAAATAAAGCAAGTCTTCAGAACTTAAAAATTTTCATTTTTTTGTAAGATTTTGGGTTTATTTTTCTTCTATTAAGGTGAAAGGCCTTTGAATAAATGTAAGGGAAGTGACATGGTGGAAGACAATAAAATAATAGAACTATATTGGAAGCGTGATGAATCAGCAATTGATGAATCAAATAAGAAATATGGCAAATATTGTCGCACAATTGCCTATAATATTCTCTATTCAAAAGAAGACAGCGAAGAATGTGTCAATGATACCTGGCACAACGCTTGGCGCGCAATGCCACCCGAAAAGCCAAGTAAACTGCAGTACTTTTTAGGGCGTATTACCAGAAATCTCGCCCTTGACCGTTATGGATATAACAAAGCGCAAAAACGAAACGACAAGCTTGAAACCGCCATTGGCGAATACTATGAATGTATTGCAAACAGCAAGTTTTCCGTTGAGGATGAGCTTATCTTGAAAAAGCTTATTAACGAATTTTTAGAAAGCTTGGACTCTCGCGCCCGAATTATATTTTTGCGCCGTTATTGGTACGCTTTAGGTGTACAAGAGATAGCTAAAAATTTAGGAATGTCTGAAAGTCATGTCAGCGTTATCTTACATAGAACACGAAACAGATTTAAAGCTTATCTTGAGAAGGAAGGGATAACTGTATGAAAAAAGAAAATTGGTTTAAATCATTAAATCTTGCCGACGATAAATATCTTGAAGAAGCAAACCCCAATGCAAAAATTATAAATATATCTAAAAAACGAATTGCATTATCAATAATTGCCGCCGCAGCTTGTTTTGCGCTTGTTTTTGGTAACCTATGGTTGTTTATGCCCTTTAATACCAATTTGCCCGACGTGTCACGCTATTCCGACAGCGAGTACTACCCGATTATCCAAAAACTAAACGTATTAACCTTTGAAAAACCACAATACAAAAACAACTTTGAAGTAATAAAAAATAACATATTCGATTTCTTCAGCTTTAACCTTAAGGGTGTAGCAATAGAGGATATCGGATTGGGAACTAATATGATGGATGGTGCGGCGCCCGAATCAGAAATGAATACAGGTATAGGTGCTATAACCGATGACCTTGCCGAAAACGTGGGTGACACCTACGAGGAAGTAACCGATAATCAGGTTGAAGGTATCACCGAAGCAGACCGTATTAAGCGCAGCGATAAGCATATTTATTATTTAGATAATCAGACCTTGCGTGTGTTTTCTATTGAAGGGCTAAATTCCAAAGAGCTTGGACACATTGACCTTTACACCAATAAAGACTATTATTTAAATAAGTGGGAGTTTTATTTGTCTGAAGACTGTAAAACTGCAACTGTAATTACACAGTTTTATACCGAAAACAAACAGCTTTGCGTGGGTGTTGTTACCCTTGATGTAAGCAACCCCCAAAAAATAATTGAGAAAAACCGCATAGAAATTACAGGCAGTTATATGTCTTCCCGCCTAACCGATGGCAAGCTTATCTTGCTCACCGAATTTGTTTTCAACAAGAAGGATATTGATTTTGACAATGAAAGCACCTTCTTGCCGCAAATTGATACCGGCAACGGTATGAAACCCATTCCTGCAAGCTTTATTACATCCCCCGAAAAGCTTAACAGCACCAGATATACCGTTGTAATGAAATTAGATGAAAAAACATTAAATCTCGAAGGCACATCGGCATTTTTATCCTATTCAGAAGACGTGTATGTTTCAAAAGACCATATTTTCCTGACCCACGTTTTTGCCGATGTTAAAAACGATGAAGACGGCAATAAAATCCGCAATTCTATGACCGAAATTTCTTGTCTTACCTATGACCAAAACGGCTTTGAAAAAAAGGGCTCGGTAACTGTTCGCGGCTATGTGAAGGACCAATGGAGTATGGACGAATATGAAGGTGTTTTGAGAGTTGTAACTACCACCAACGCCACAACTGTTCGAGAAAACTCATACCTTAACGGCGAAAATGTATCGGCAGATATTTTAATAACGGCAACAGGTCAGTCTAATGCAAGTCTTTACTGCATAGATTTGAAAAACTTTGAGGTAATTGCCAAGGTTGAAGATTTTGCACCGCCTCATGAAGAAGTGCAATCGGTGCGCTTTGATAAAACAACCGCATATGTTTGCACCTCAATCGAAATGTCTGACCCTGTATTCTTCTTTGACCTTACCGATTTAGATAACATCACCTACAAGGATACCGGCACAATTGATGGCTTTTCAACCTCCCTTGTAAACTTTGACAACGGTAAGCTTCTTGGTATAGGCAGAGAAGCTTGGAACACCTTCAAGGTTGAAATTTACGAAGAAACAAGCGATGGCGTTGTCGGTTTCTGTAAGTATGAACTGCAAAACGCAGATTATTCTACCCTATATAAATCATACTATATCGACCGCGAAAATCAGCTAATTGGTCTTGGCGTACAGCTTTACAATTCAACTGACAGCCAACGACAGCGATATATTGTTTTGCACTTTGACGGATATAATCTTGTCGAGGTTGCAAACGTTTCTCTTGCAGGTGTATCAGAATTTCAACGCGGTGTATATATAGACAAGTATATGTATATGTTCGGTGAAAACGATTTTAAGGTTGAAAAACTGTTTTAACTTAATAAAAGAATGGCGGCCGCTTTTGCGACCGCCATTTTAAGCAATAAAAAAAGAGATGTGACCATAAGTCACATCTCTTTGTGTTGGCATCTACCTATTTTCCCGGGCAGCTTCCCGCCAAGTATCTTCGGCGCAAGCGAGCTTAACTTCCGTGTTCGGTATGGGAACGGGTGGACCCTCGCCGCAATCAACACCAACTGTGCATCGCCT